>NZ_JAOS01000003.1:0-10999 GCF_000523975.1 Mycobacterium sp. MAC_080597_8934
CGGGGCTTCTCCCCATGAGCGCACCGAGACCCGCTCCAATCAGCGCAACGGCTCGCGTCCGCGCACGCTGTCCACGGTCGCAGGGGACCTGGAACTGCGGATTCCCAAGCTGCGCACCGGGTCATTTTTCCCGGCGTTGTTGGAGCGGCGTCGCCGGGTCGATCAGTGCTTGTTCGCGGTGGTGATGGAGGCCTACCTGCACGGCACCTCCACCCGCAAGGTCGACGATCTGGTCAAGGCACTGGGTACCGATACCGGGATCTCCAAAAGCGAGGTCAGCCGGATCTGCAAAGACCTCGACACCGAGGTCGCGGCCTTCCGGGACCGGCCGTTGGGTGATCAGCGCTTTCCGTATGTCTTCCTCGACGCCACCTACTGCAAGGCCCGGGTGAATCATCGGGTGGTGTCGCAGGCGGTGGTCATCGCCACCGGGGTGGCCGCTGACGGGCGCCGCGAGGTACTGGGCTTTGAGGTCGGAGACTCCGAGGACGGGGCGTTCTGGACCGCGTTTTTGCGGTCGTTGAAATCCCGCGGTCTGGCCGGAGTCCAACTGGTCATCTCCGATGCCCATGCCGGACTGCGCAGTGCCATTGACGCCGTGCTGATCGGGGCCGCCTGGCAGCGGTGTCGAGTGCACTTCCTGCGCAACGTGCTCGCCCAAGTGCCCAAGGGCTCCGCAGAGATGGTCGCCGCCGCGATCCGCACCGTCTTCGCCCAGCCAGACGCCGAGCACGTGCGCGAACAACTCGACACCATCGCCGGCATGCTCGGCCGCCAGTTCCCCAAGGTCGAAACCATGTTGCGCGAGGCCGCCGCCGACATCACCGCCTTCGCCGACTTCCCGGTGGCCCACTGGAAAAAGATCTGGTCAACCAACCCACTATCCGTTAACCGGCTCTCCGGGGACACGGTTCGGGCTGCAGCGTGAGGTTCACGCACAAGCGCTGAGCACGGATGGATGCTGTCTGCATCTCGGTGGGGGAAGGCGGAGCGCGATGCGGGTACTCAAGAGCGACAGCGGATATGTCCTGGAGGGCGACTGGGACGGGCAGGACGCGGTGAACGCGTTTCTCAACCATTTGGCGGACGGGGTTCAGCGCGGCACGGTGCGGCCTACGCATTCGACGTCGCCAATTTGAGCCGGTTCCTCGTCCAGCAAGCGGTCGGGCTCGCCGCGTCGATGCGCCGTTGGTGTTCGACTGGATCGACTGGCAAGGCGTCCGCCGAACGGACAGCCCACCGCGGTCACGCTCGTCGACCCGCCGGCAGCTTCGACGGTGAACCGCCGGGTCGCGGCAGTGCGCGCGTTATTCGAGTATCTGGTGATGACCGGTGTCTGCACCGACAATCCGGTGCCGTCGCCGCGGCGGGACAGGGGCTGCGCCAGTCGCAGCGGGGTTGCTCGGTCATCTGGGTCCCGGCGTGCACGCAGTGGCGGTAGGTTGGTGCGTCAGCCGCAGCGTCTTCCGGAATCGTTGTCCACCAACGATGTCGACGCGTTCCTGGCGACACTGGCAACGCACCGGGACCGGGCGATGGTGCTGGTGATGCTACTCGGAGGGCTGCGTTCGGCCGAGGCGCGTGGCCTGCTGCTCGCCGACGTCGATATGGGCCGGCGCCGGCTTCGGGTGATCGGCAAGGGCGGCAAGGAACGTCATGTCCCGGTCGATGCGGCGTTCTTCACCGAGCTCGCCGCCTACCTGCGATGGGAGCGGCCGCCGGGTTGGCGACGCCGCAGTGCTTCGTAGTGCTGCGCGGCCCGACGACCGGTGCACCGGTCAGCGAGGCCGGCTGCGCAGCCTGTTCCGTCGGCACCGGGAGACCTCTGGCGCCACAAGAGTCCGCCGCACCGTTTACGGCATACCTACGGCACCGAATTGTCGGCGGCCGGAATCGATCTGCTGGCGTTGCGGCGTTGATGGGGCATGTCTCGCCGGAGACCACGGCCCGCTACGTGCATTTGTCGATCGAGCAGCTCGCCGCCGAATACGGTGCTGCTCGTGCGACGTTGGCCGGAGCCCGGCAGTGACCACGGTGTTGGTCGGCCAACCGTAGGCGCCGACGAGGTGGTGGCGGATTATCTCGACCACGTCGCCACCCTGGGTTTGAGCGGCGGGCGGTACGCGACCGGATTCGGATCGCTCGCGACTTCACCGCACGCCACCGCGACCTGCACGCCTGGATGACGCTGCCGGCAGCCGAGCGGATCGCCGAGATACGGACACCGGGGCGTGGCCGCTGATCTGTCACACGATCGGCACCGGCCGGTTACGGCTGGACGTCGAGCTGGCCGCGGTCAAACAGTTGACCGGCTGGCCGCGCAGTGGAGGACCGGGATCCGAGCGGATTCGCCGCGTTGCGGAATGCGGAATTCGGTTGGCTGGAGGAGTTCCTGGGTCGAGACGGTCCTCGGCGAATGTCTGGCGGTAGTGCTGGCACACCACGGCGGAATGGTCGCCGACCTGACCGGCGACGCGCTCGACGACTTCGACGCCGCGCTGTCACGTACCGTGGTGCCGCCATCGTCGCGGCGGGCATACAGGGGCGGCTGGCCAGCCTGCGGCAGCTGTTGTTCGAGACCGCGGTCATCGACACCGCGCCGAAACGCCGGCGGTGGGCCCGTAGCCTCGAGCAGCGCTTCACCGAGGTGGAGATGCCCGACCCGATCCGTCAGACGTTGCTGCGCTACATCGGCGTGCGCGCGGCGGTGCTGCGGCCCAAATCGGTCGAGTCGCTGATCAACGACCTGCTGCCCTTCGCCGAATACCTCACCGCTCACCATCCCGACGTCATCAGCCTGCGTGAACTCGACCGGAGCTGCATCGAGGGCTACCTGAAATGGAATCGCACCCGGGGCTGGCGTGGTCAGCGCGCCGCCGCGGGCGCCGGCGCACCGTCTCGGCCGCGGTGGCCCAGTCGGCAGTGCTCAGTCTGCGCAACCTGCTCGACGACATCACCGCCTGGGGCTGGGCGCAGGCCCCACCACGGCGGTTGGTATTCGCCGCCGACGTCCCCAAACTCGACCAGCCGTTGCCACGCGCGCTAGCACCCGATGTGGACGCGGCAGTGATGAACGCCGTTGCCCACCTGCAGGATCCGTTCGCCCGCATCGGCCTGACCGTGCTGCGTGGTGCCGGCCTGCGGGCGGGGGAACTGCTCGACCTCGAACTGGGCAGCATCATCGACTACGGACCGGCCGGAACCTGGCTGAAGGTGCCACTGGGCAAGCTCGCCACCGAACGCATGGTCCCGCTCTCCGCCGCGACCCTCGCCGCGCTCGACGAGTGGGTCGCCCTCCGCGGCACGCACCGGCCGCTGCCGCACCCACGCACCGGCGTGCTCACCGACTTTCTGTTCACCCGGCACGGACGCCGCCTGGGCTACACCCGGCTGCGCAACGGGCTGCTCACCGCCGCTGAATCCGCCGGGTTGCACCGTCCCGACGGCGGCGTCCTGATGGTCACTCCACATCAGTTGCGCCACACCTGGGCCACCGAACTCGCCAACGCCGGGATGAGTCTGCAGGCCTTGATGTCCTTACTCGGGCACGTCACTCCACAAATGACGATCCGCTACGCCACCCTGGCCTCGCCCACCCTGCGCGCGGCCTACGACGAAGCGATGGGCAAGATGCGCCGCCAGTTCACCCTCACCCCGGTCGGCAAACCGATCCTGCCCGACAAGGTCGGCTGGCTGCACAGTGAAATGCTGAAAACCCGCGTTGCACACGGATACTGCGCTCGCCACGAATCCGCGGGCGCGTGCCCTTATGCCAACATCTGCGAAACCTGCGACAACTACGTCACCGCCCCCGAATTCCGCGACACGCTCACCGACCAACTCGCCGACGTCCAGGCCCTCAGAACCGACGCCGAGTGCCGCGGCTGGACCGACGAAGCCGCCCGCCACGACCGCGTCGCCCACGCCCTTACCGACCACCTCCAGCGCCTCGATCGATGAACATCCCACCCCGACGGGTTGACCCGCCCCCGAGGGCCGGATAATGGAGCGATTGAACAAGGAAATCAAACGCCGCACCGACGTCGTCGGCGTGTTCCCCAACCCCGCCGCGCTGTTACGGCTGGCCGGCTCGGTACTCGTTGAGGCCCACGACGAATGGCAGGTCGCCGACAAGCGCTACCTCTCCGAGACCAGCCTCGCTCTGCTCGACGTCAGTGACCAAAGTGCCGAAACCATTGCCCCCACAGCCGCTCTCACGGCATAGTGGCTACCACAGAGCCACACGCGGACACGCGACCGCTCTTACACCACTCCACGGGACGTGACCACCGCCCCCAGGGACACCGGCAACCAAACCTCCGACATTCCACACAAGGCAACACCCCCTGTTTCCCGACACCCTCTACGGCGCCGCTCACCTGGCGAAATACCGCCACGCATCACCGAGCGACAAAGGCCCATGCCGACGCATGAATCGGTCCAGATCGACCGCTTAATCAGCTACTGAACCGCCCAGCACGAACTGCGCAGCCGCACGCGCACGCTCCTCGATGGTTTTCAGCCGCAGAATCGACTGCTCGGCAGCACCGGCGGCCGACCGCGCCTCCTCGGCAATCTCGGTGAGCCGCGCTGCGACGAGCTGGGCCGAGCGAGTCACCGGCGCGCGTGGACCCGGTAGGGGTTGGCCGGCCAACAAGGCCGCACACGTCCCGGCCTCCCAGCCCAGCGCCGAGCCGATCCTATCCAGCGTGGCCGCACGAGACGGGACCATGCCATGGTTGATCAGCCGCGAGATCGTAGGCCGCGCCACGCGCGCCAGGCGTGCCAGATCATGTTTGGACAACCCCTGTTCTAAGCGGGCTTGTTCCACCGCGTGGACGAGCAGCCACGCGGGGTCATCCTCGCTCAATGGGCGCTCGCCGGGAACGCGATCTGCACCGGCGCCACCATCCGGTCAGTGACGTACAGGCCACGACCGGGGTCAGCTGGCACGGCTTTCGTTTTGCCGACGATCGGCCCTTCATCAGGGTCGCCGTCCATTACCACGACAGGTGCTTTGGCCTTGAGCAACTCCCCGATTATCGGATTGGTCAGCGTGCGGCCCCACTGAGCGATCCGCCGCGACACGACCAGGTGCAGGCCGACCTCTTTACCCCGCGCAATAAACCGCGCCAGCGGGCCCAACGGGTATCCGGTTCCTGCCACGAACCCACCAGTGTCCCAACTAGCAAGGGTCTCTTCACGATCGATGAAGACAAAGATCTCTGGCCCGCTCCAACGCCGCGTCCCCGCAGCCAACTCCGCCTGGCTTAGGTCTGTCATCGGCATACGTTCAGTCAGGATCGCCCCCAGGCTGTCACCCAAGGCACGCACCTGGTCCTCCCGGAAAACGTAGGCGCCCAAATGTTCACCTTCGACCACGCGCAGCAACTCATTATGAGGGTCCACCACATAGATCTGGGCCTGCTCGGGCCCGTACACCCGCATCACAGCTTGGGCCACCGTGGCCAACCCGCTCGACAATCCACATTCAGGCCGACCGGTAAGCAGCAGATGCGGGGTCGCAGCGAAGTTCGCGACCGCCGGCTCCAAACCGATTTCTGAAATCCCGAACGGCACGACACCACTCCAGTCGACCCCACCCGGCCCATGCTCACGCTGCTCCCATTGCGCGAAGACCTCGTCGATACCGACGATTTTGGGCAGCATCCGTACCCGCGCGGCCGCACTGTCAGGTCCAGCGAGCCGCTGAATTGGCTCAACGGCTGCTGCCACGTCGGCGCGCCGCCCTTGCACGGTTATCTCCGGTAACCCGGCCTGAAAATGGTACCCCTCCATCGTCGTGCCGCGGCCCCTGATCTTGACCACGTTGACCTGCTCGACCTCACCGCCAGTGTCGTCCTCTTCGTCGAGGAACATCTTCTGCTCCCCGAAGGGAACGTCGCGCGCGACCTTCACATTGTTGACCGTCATGTCATCGTTGTCACCGAGCTTGAGCTCCACGTTGCTGGTGAAATTCTTGGTCATTCCTGACGGGAATTTGTTGGCCACCCAGCCACTGGTCGACACAATGGCGTGCACCCCAACATCGGGTCCTTTAGCCAAGATTCGTTCCACGTCAGAAACCAACAGCTCCCAGTTCTTCACAAACGTTGGCCAGCCATCGATCACCAAAAACACATCGCCGAACGAGTCTTGAGGCACCTCACCTGGCACGCCGCCAAATTTGCGTTCACGCAGCTTGGTTAGCGTCAGACCTAGCTTGGTGAACGCCTGCTCGCGCTGATCGATCAGCGCCAGCATCTCGGCGATGATTCGTTTGACCTGCTCGGGGTCCACCTCGCGTGCGAAACCACCGACGTGCGGCAAACCAGCTACCAGGTTGAGGTCCGGCCCGCTGAGTGCGATGACGTAGAACTGAAGCCGCCGAGGATGATACAACAAAGCGGCACCCGAGATCATCGTCGCGATGGCCACCGTCTTACCCGATTGCCCCATACCAATGACCGCGCAGTTACCTTCGGCCAGATTGGGCGCATAGACAAGCTGGCGGTGGTCGCGCGGCCTGTCTTCGATCCCGACCGGAAACATCAGCCTCGAGAGCTCGCTTTGGGCCGAGCCATAGTCGACATCCCACGGTTGGCCCCGCAACCGCCGCACCAGCTCATCAGCAGGGACCGGCTGCAGCGGCGGCAGCCACATCGCTTGCAGTGGAGGAAGATTCAGCCGATTCAAGCAATCCACCGTTGCCTGCACCTGTTTGACGGTGCGGCCATCGGCGCCAATGATGGCGCGTGGTTCCGGGATTTTGGTCTGCTCGCCCTCGCCGTCGCGGGCCATCTGCAGAGCAGGCATACCGACCGCCTGGAACTCTTGTGGCTCAAGGTAACCGGCTTCCTGCCTGGCCGCAGCAGCTGCTGCCCGTTGGGGCGGTACATAGCTCTTGAGCACGAACGCCGTCTGAAACCTCGTCAGGTTCTTGTTGGCACCTACCTTCAAAAGCCCAGCCCCAGCAGGTTTTTTGGGCAGATGATTGGCCTCATCGCTACCCAACACCTCGTGGGAATCGGTGTCGCCGACAGTTCGCAGCGCCACCCGCACCGGGATGTTACTCATGATGCCGCCCTGCATCTGGTGGCCCAGCCGCTGCGACCCCATCACGAGGCGAAGCCCCTGCGAGCGGCCCTGGCGGCCGACCTCGTCCATGACCGCTTTGGCTCCGTCATGTTCAGCGAACATCTGCGTGAACTCATCGACAATCAGCAGCAGGTGCGGCATCGGCCGCAACTTCTCCTTCTTGTGAATGCGCAAATACTCATATTCAGCGATGTCACTGACCCCAGCCCGGTCAAGCCAAGACTTGCGGCGCTCCATCTCGCCGTAGAGGACATCTTCCATCCTCACAATCCACAGGCGATCGTTACGCAAGTTGCTCATCGCCGCGACGCAGTGCGGGAATCCCGCCACCAAATGCGCCAACGCACTACCCTTAAAGTCAAACACCGCGACCTTCAACGAGTCTGGCGAATGCGTCAAACACGCCGACGTAATCAACGCCGTCAAAAACACCGATTTACCACTCCCAGTCGTGCCGACGACGACGACGTGATGGCCCATCCCCTCGAACTCGTGAGTCTCCTTCAAGTCGAGGGCCACGGGCTGTCCATTGCGTGGATCAATACCGATCGGGAACCGCATCCACTCCCGACCCCACTGCAATTCGCCCTCGTCGTCTTGCAGCGGCGGACCCAGCCGCGTCGCCGCCCAGGCCTCCTCCACATCGATATCGCCCGGATCAGCGTGGCCGAGAATCTCATACAGATCCACGACCTTCGATGCGGCGGCAGTCGAACTTTGCGTTACCCGCGAATCTGCATGGTATCTAGCCATTTTGCGCGCAAACGCGACCGCGGACGCCGTGTCCAGCGTATCGGGGAGCGCGAAAAACCCCTCCTCGTCATATGCCCCGTCGCGCTTGACATGCAATGTGAACTCAGTTGTCATCCGCCGCGCCCTCCTTGACCACTACACGCACAAAGGTCACGCCCGCGACCCCCCCAACGCCCCTGCGATTCAACGTGTCCCATTCACTATCCACACGGAGCTGGTCGTTGATCACAAGCCAATGCGGACGTACCCCGTCCGCGGCGCCAGGGTCCCCGTAATTCTTTCGAGCGCCATGCAATTCGTGACCAACCGCCGCATCCATCGCCGTCGGCGACGTCCACACCATTCGCAACGGCCCGCCACTATCAAAGAGCTTGTCGTGTTGGCAATGCGGCAACCACTTGACCCAATCCCATCGTGCTGGTTCGTCGGTGACGACCATGACTTTCAAGTCCTGCGGTGAATGGAAGCAGGCCGCCTGACAAATCATCGCCCGCACCACACCGTGGACTGTGTCCGGACCATCCTCACCCACCAACGTCATCAGCGGAATCACCTTGAGCGACAGCGGTTTAGCGATCCCACTAATCTTGGACTGCTCCAACAAAAACTTGCGCAGCGCGTCATAGCAGACTGGCTCATAATCGGCCGACTCCCCCAACCGAGGCTTAGCCAGCTTCTTCGCCAAATCCGAAGTACCGGTTCCGAAACGGACAAAACCAAAGTGCATCGCCAAGTCCTCAGCAGAACCCGATCGCTCCCACATCCGCGGCGACCCGACCAACCCACGCAGCATCGCCGGTTCGGGATGCAAGAACTGGTAATTGGCGAACTGACGCTCGGCGTCACTTTGAATCACATCACGTGTCTGGTCGAGCTCGTCCATGTAGGCACGGCGCTCTTCTTCCAACGCCTGCGGAGACAACGCCTTATCACCGCCACCAAAACGGCCCTGCATAAACACCCCGGCGAACGACACAATCATCATCACCGGCACAAACAACGAAAACAAACTCATCGGCCCCGAGCGCAGCCCCGGTTGAGTCAAGATCATGGCCATCATGCCCAAAAACGCCGCGCCCATGACTGCAGGCAAAATGATCTGCGCCTTCGTCATCGGCAACCGGCGCGGCGCGATCGGAGAATCGCGTACCGACTGCATGCCGCCATCAACTTTGGGCGCCCTCAGCCGCCGAGACGGGCTGAAACGAATCGTCGACAACCTTCTCCCCCTCCTATCCGCCGGCCCGTACGTTGGTCTTCGTCGGCAACACAGCCACCGCGTCCGACGGGCTATGCACCGTCAACGCGGCCGCCCGCGACAACTCCGGTCCCGCAGGCCACACCTGCAGCATCGACCACGGCGCCGGACGAACCTGAGATAACACCAGCCCCAACGCCTGCACGCTATTGTCGTCAAACGGCACACCATAGCGCGACCCGGTGGAGCTAGTCAGCCACATCGTCTCGCGCGCAGGCGAATCCAATGCCTGACCAGTAGTGCTAACAAACGTCGATGCACCATCACCGACCAAGACCTGATTCGCTTGCACCCCGCCATTGCCGGCACCCACCAACGGCACCATCTTCGCCCGCTGATCCGCGCGGATGGGCAACCCCCGACCCGAAATCACCGCGAGCCGCGCCTGACGCTCGCTCACACTCCACTGCCACGCCACACACGAAACCGGCCGACTGCCCGCATCAACCAGGCGCACAGGCGACCGCGGATAATAATCCACATCAAGAACATGACGCAGCGGAATATGCGCCAAATGATCCGGCGATATCTGCGGCGGCGTGGCTAAACCAAACGAATCATGCTGGCGCAGCATCGAAGCCACCACAGGCGAGACCTCTTGAACCCCATCTGCCAGCACCACATAAAAGCGGTCCGACTGTGCAGCCACATCCCGGCTCGCCACCACCGCACCGACAACAACCCCCGCCCCCAAATCCACCTGACCGGGCCCACCGGCGCCAGGCACCGCGGGAACAGCCAGCGGTCCCCCCGCCGGCAACGCGTCAAAAAGGGCCCGCGACATCCCCGTCGCCTGCGCCCCGGGCGCAATCCCCAGGGGCCCGGCGACCGCGGACTGAGACAGATCAATCGGCATCCGAACACCATTAGTCACCAGGTGTACCTGCGGCCCATAAGACAACAACAAGGCCTCGCTGCCGGCGAGCTCTCCCGCCGCCTCCCCGAGCAACAACTGCCCATTGATGCCCGTCACCAACGGCGAACCACCAACCGTCGTCGGCGCCGTGTCGCACACAGCCCAGCGCGAAACCTGCGGAGACACCACCGCCGGTGTCTCCACCGGAGCGCCCTGGATCCCCACCGTCGGCCCTTTGGGCCACTTCGCAATCTCCCCCGATGCCACAAACGTCGGCCGATCCGGCGACCCAGCAATCAGCTGCGCC
Organism: Mycobacterium sp. MAC_080597_8934; assembly: GCF_000523975.1. NCBI lineage: Bacteria > Bacillati > Actinomycetota > Actinomycetes > Mycobacteriales > Mycobacteriaceae > Mycobacterium > Mycobacterium sp. MAC_080597_8934. Next base: position 10,273 of record NZ_JAOS01000003.1, read on the forward strand.
GACACCAGATTCAACGCCGGATACAGTCGCTTGTCGACCACCACAAACAACGCCCCCGACGAACGATCAGCAACGATCTTCGACGAGTCGTCGATCACCCCCGCCGGGCGAAACCACCCGTACACGAACGCCCCCACCACGAGCACCACACCCAACACCGCCGACAACATCAACAGCGTGCGGTGCCAGCGAACCGGATTGATCTCCATGCTCACCGAACGGCGCAGCAACGCAAACGACAAGCGTCGCCGAACAAAGAAATGACCCGAAACCTGCGTCTTAGACGCCAACTTCAACGGCACACCGGCACCGTACCGCCCCCCGCTACACCCCCGCTACCAGCACGTCCAAATTGAATGAAAACCCAGAACACCGCAGTGGCGCCAGATCGCTACAGGTACCGGGCTTTCAGGACCTTGACCGCCAGCGATCGGAGTCCGCCCCAAAAGCGAAGTCGCCCTACCCATCAGGATCGCAGCTCACTCCTGGCCGCCGACCATCTCCTCGAGTTCGGCCATCGACTTAGTAAGGCTCGCCAGCCCGGGACGACGGCCCTATCCCGTGCGACGGCCGCCATGAGGCGGCGCGCATTCTCACGCGAACCTAGCAGGTACACCGTTTCGCGCCCCGAATCGTCGTCATCGGCGTACATGGGCCCGTCCGTAACCGTGACTGGCAAGCTGAATCTGTGGTAGGTCGTCCTCGCACCATTTAACGCAACCTGCGT
>NZ_JAOS01000004.1:0-520055 GCF_000523975.1 Mycobacterium sp. MAC_080597_8934
TGGCACCAAGATCACCGTCAGCGGCGTGTCCATGGCCATGAGAAAGTCCCCATCTGTGGCCAGTAGGAAGTCCCCACTGGTGGCCAGGTAGAAGTCCCCACTCCTTTGCGGGCTCGTCGTGTCTTTTCCGGGAGCTGAGGGCCTGGGCGGTGACGGTGATAGCGCCAACTGTCACTTGATCACCGCCCAGGGAGCTCTATTGAAGTCTGCAAGGGAGCGTATGAACATCATTTCGGCGTATCACCAGGTCGGGTCGTATCGCGGCGCGGCCGAGCTGTGCGGTACTACGCACAAGACGGTCAAGCGGGTCATCGAGCGGGCCGAGGCCGGTGGCGCGCCCCGCGGGAACCACGGCCACGCAACCTCGACGCGTTCACCGATCTAGTCGCCACCCGAGTCGAGAAATCACACGGCAAGATGTCGGCGAAGCGGATGCTGCCGATCGCCCGAGCTGCCGGGTATCAGGGCTCGGCCCGTAACTTCCGCCGCCTGGTAGCCGAGCAGAAAGTATTGTGGCGCAACGCTAACCGGCATCAACGCCGTCCGGCGGTCTGGTCACCCGGTGACTATCTGGTGATGGATTGGGCCGAAGCTGCACCGGGGTTGATGGTGTTCTGCGCGGTGCTGGCCTATTCGCGGTGGCGGTTTGTGCGGTTCGCCGCCGACGAGAAAGCCTCGACCACGCTGGCGATGATCGCCGAAGCCCTCGAGGCGATCGGTGGGGTTCCGGCCAAGATCCTGGCCGACCGGATGGGCTGCCTCAAAGGTGGTGTCGTCGCCAATGTTGTTGTTCCAACACCGGATTATGTGCGATTCGCGTCCCACTATGGCTTCGTTCCGGACTTCTGCCACGGTGCGGATCCGCAATCGAAGGGCATCGTGGAGAACCTCTGTGGCTACGCTCAGGACGACCTTGCGGTGCCGCTGCTGACCGAAGCTGCGTTAGCCGGTGAGCAGGTCGACCTACGTGCCCTCAACGCCCAGGCGCAACTATGGTGCGCCGAGGTCAATGCCACGGTCCACTCGGAGATCTGCGCCGTGCCCAACGATCGCTTGGTTGACGAGCGCACCGTCTTGAGGGAGCTGCCCTCGCTGCGGCCGACGATCGGCTCGGGGTCGGTGCGCCGTAAGGTCGACGGCCTCTCGTGCATCCGTTACGGCTCAGCTCGTTACTCGGTGCCTCAGCGGCTCGTCGGTGCCACCGTGGCGGTGGTGGTCGATCATGGCGCCCTGATCCTGTTGGAACCTGCGACCGGTGTGATCGTGGCCGAGCACGAGCTCGTCAGCCCAGGTGAGGTGTCCATCCTCGATGAACACTACGACGGACCCAGACCCGCACCCTCGCGTGGTCCTCGCCCGAAAACCCAAGCAGAGAAACGATTCTGCGCATTGGGAACCGAAGCGCAGCAGTTCCTCGTCGGTGCTGCTGCGATCGGCAACACCCGACTGAAATCCGAACTCGACATTCTGCTCGGCCTTGGCGCCGCCCACGGCGAACAGGCTTTGATTGACGCGCTGCGCCGGGCGGTTGCGTTTCGCCGGTTCCGCGCTGCCGACGTGCGCTCGATCCTGGCCGCCGGCGCCGGCACCCCACAACCCCGCCCCGCCGGCGACGCACTCGTGCTCGATCTGCCCACCGTCGAGACCCGCTCGTTGGAGGCCTACAAGATCAACACCACCGACGGGACGGCCTCATGACCACCGCTGCCAAGCCGGTGGCACCGTCCTCGGCGGCACCGCTGGCTGCTGACCTTGACGCGGCGCTGCGGCGGTTGAAGCTGGCCACGGTGCGCCGCAACGCCGCCGAGGTGTTGCAAGTCGCCAAGACGCAACGCTGGACACCGGAGGAGATCCTGCGGACGTTGGTTGAGGCCGAGATCGCTGCCCGCGATGCCTCCAACACCGCCAACCGTCTCAAGGCCGCAGCCTTCCCGGTCACCAAGACCCTCGACGGGTTCGACGTCACCGGATCGTCGATCACCGCAGCCACGTTCGACTACCTGTCGAGCCTGGAATGGATTCGGGCACAACAGAACCTGGCGGTCATTGGCCCACCTGGTACGGGCAAAAGTCACCTGCTCATCGGCTGCGGGCACGCTGCCGTCCACGCCGGATTCAAAGTCCGCTACTTCACCGCCGCCGACCTGATCGAGGTCCTCTACCGCGGCCTGGCCGACAACACCGTCGGCAAGATCATCGACACCCTGCTCCGCGCGGATCTGGTCATCTTGGACGAGATCGGCTTCGCCCCGCTCGACGACACCGGGACTCAACTGTTGTTCCGGCTCGTGGCTGCCGGCTACGAGCGCCGCTCCCTGGCCATCGCCTCGCATTGGCCCTTCGAACAATGGGGGCGATTCCTGCCCGAGCACACCACCGCCGCCAGCATCCTCGATCGGCTGCTGCACCACGCCAGCATCGTCGTCACCTCCGGCGAGTCCTACCGGATGCGCCACGCCGACCACAAGAAGGGAGCCGCCAAGAATTAGCCAACCACCCGCAGCGGAGTGGGGACTTCTGCTGGCCACCAGCGGGGACTTCTACTTGGCCATTGACAGGTGTCGTCATCGCTGAGTGGGTACAGGCCGATATGTGTTTCGCCTCGCAGGTGGGCATCAACGACCTCAGGGTCAGTGGTAGGTAAGGCGCGTCGGCCCGGTTCATACCCTTGCGCCAAGATCCTTTGATCGCCGGCATCCAACCTGAACGGCCATCTCGACGATTTTCCCAGCGCAACGCGTAAACATCGGTGCGACAACGGAACAAATCGAAGAAGAACCGCACCTTATGAGCGGAGCTGGAGCCCATTGTCACCGGTGAGGCCCGCGCCCCCGTCAGCGTCGCCTGGTCACTGGAGGCCGCGCGTGCCTGTTCCTCACTCAATTGCAGGAGATGACGCAAACGCGCGTTGTCGGCACGCAGCGTGTCTAACTCACCGGGGAAACTCTCGACACCGCCAACGGCCAACTCCTTTGTGCAGCACACTCTTCGGCGGAAGGGTCTACTCCCGCCAGCGCTCCCCGAGCGCTTTCGCCGCTGTAGACACCTTCATGACCAGACGACGCTCGCGGTTCGTGACGGGGACGAAGTGGTAGTGCTCGTAGAAGGATTGCGCCTCGTCGTCTATGGCATCAACGACGATGAGCCGGCCGCCGCCGATTTCCGATGCGGCGACGGCTTTGCCTAGTGCGTCCAGAAGCAGCTGCTCGCCATATCCCTGACCCCGCAGCGATGTGTCGATCGCCAGGCGGGCAATCAAGTATCCGGGTATGCGGGAATAGCCACCGGCCATGGATCCCGAGATGCCGTCGTCGTTGCGTACTACTTCGGTGGGGCGGATGGCGAAATAGGCACTGACTTTCGGTTCGCCGAGCGGGGTCCACACGTAGACGTGCGCGACCCCGCTGCTGTCCGCGCGACGGGCATGGGCGATGAGCCAGGTATTCAGCGACTCCTTACCGCAGTCGAACCCTTCCAGCGTGTGGGCGTCAGTGAGTCGCGCGGACTCGAACACTGTTCAACGCCTTGTGAAGACCGCTGGTTTGCGTGCGGCTGCCGCCAGCCGCGGCGCGTCGTCAGCAGCCTCGAGTGAGGACATCAGTTTGTCAAACTGTTCGGGCTCCATTGCCGTTACCAGCTCTTGGCGCAGGATGTCTTCGGCCCGTTGCATCGCAGCTTTCCGCACGAACTCCGAGTTCTGCTCATGGACAAGGTTGGCGGCGCGCTGGATGCGGTCCAAGGTCGCTTCCTCAGCGCGAAGCTCGATGCGCTTCGTTTTGACTGCCACGACAACACTCCTTCTTCCTTTAGTCATCTCTGCTCGCAATTGCCGATCACTTTATTGTACGGTGAATGTACGTACAGGGCTAGGCAAGGCTGCGATCGGCGCTGGGGACCAACCGAGGACCACACGCGATGCGCGATGCCGAACGGCCTGCACGTCCATTAACTTGAAGCTCGATGCGATGGCGGCGGAAACCGCCAGCGACCTCGGAAAACGTGCTACCCCCACTTCCTGGGGGTCAAGTGGTCGCAGGTTCAAATCCTGTCAGCCCGACCAACCGGCTACGGCTGAAAGGCCGGGAGCACAGTCCCGGAATCGCGAATCTCCCAGATGGTGTTCGCCCGCACCCCATCGAAGTTGATCTTGTTCAACGTGGCCCGCGAATACGTCAGGTCGATGGCGACCTGCGTCGAGGTGTTGCCGTACGGATCGGTCATCGGGAAGGTGCCCTGCACATTCACCGCGGACGCGTTCGGGTAGGTCGCGTGCGCGTACTTGAGAATCTGAATGGTGTCCGAGCGCGCACCGTCCCTGATCATCTCTTCGCTGTAGTTGTCGCGGATGGCGAACCGGGCGTCCACCACGTCGCCGTCGGGGGCCGCGGCGGTGGTGAAGGTGACGCCGTCCGGCTTCTTGGGACCGGCCGGCGTCGGGGGTGCCGGCTCGGTGGATCCCGTCGCGGCCGAAGTCGCGGTGGCGCGGGCGGCCTTCTCCGGGTCGAAGGCCCAGCTCTTGGCGAAGATGAGCAGCAGGACGACGACGCCCAGGGCCGCCAGGGCCAGGGCCGCCTTGCCGGAGGTGCCGTTCTTGCGTTGCTCGGTGAAGAACGCCCACTCGCCCGTCCAGCTGGTGCCGTCGAAGTAGCGTTTCAGCCCATGACCGACCGCGGGATCGGGGTACCAGCCGGGCGCCGATTTGGGAGGGGGCGGCGCAGGTTCGGAAGGCATCCGTCCATTTTCATCGTGACGCCGACGTCCCGGCCACCCGGCCGACGGCTACCGCGCTCTGCGCAGGTCGGCCAGGGAGTTTCTCAGCCCACCGTCCATCCGGATCTGGACGGCCGCCACCGCCACCATCACCGCGGCGGTCACCAAGTGCACGACCGCGTCGGTGATGTTGTTGGGAAAGGTGAACAGGAACGCGACCTGGTGGGAGAAGAACGCCCAAATGCCCGGCAGCGCACCGGCTATCGCGGCCAGCAGCAGATAGAGCACCGACCAGGACTTGCGGGTGGCGAACACCAGGCCGGGAGCGAACAGCGCCAGACCGGCGACCGCGTGCCAGCCGTTGTAGTCCATCCCGAGCAGCTGGACGGTCGGGGCGTTCGGCCCGGTGGCGAAACTGGGATTCATGACCAGACCGACCACGGCCTGGATCACGTGGACCACGCAGATGACCAGCAGACCGACCTGGGCGACACTCCACCTCACACTGCACCTCCTTGTGCACCGGGGAACCACCTCGAATACTACGTTTCGTAGTAGACCGCCACAATGGTATTCGGGTTCTGTTCGGGGCGATCGGCCACGAAGGGCTTCCGAACACTCAGACCAGGTGCAGCCCCTGGGCCAGCTGGGACACCCCGACCACGGTGAACAGCGCGACCAGGATCTGCCGGTGGTAGGTGCGCACCCAGTCGTGCAGCACCAGCAGCAGCGACTGCGTCTTCCCCGGTGTGGCCAGGTACCCGACCAGGATGACCTCCACCACGGCGTACATCAGCACGACGAACGCCACCGACGCGCTGACCTGCGCGGTGACGGAGGCTCCCGAGGCCGCGATGATCGCGACGATGAACAGCACACCGTCGACGGGTACGGAGATGACGCCGATCACCCAGGCCACCCACGACGCCCCGCTCTCCCACGCGCCGTGCATCCGCCCGAGCAGCCGCCGCAGCACCGACCGGTCGTCGGGGGACACGTCCTGCGCCCGGGTCAGCAGCCGCGGCATCGCGATGGTGGCGCCCGGGGCCGCTGACAGTTCCGAGGTCCGGTCGTCGGGCGGTGGCGCGGCGGCGCGCTGGCGGGCCGCGAAGCGCACGGTCAGCACCGCGGCGATCGACAGCCCCACCACGCCAAGGCCGATCTGAATCTTCCCCAGGGCCGAGCCCGTGGACGGGGACGCGTGCGAGGGATGGCCGAACATCGGCGTGAAGTTCAGCAGCAGCACCGGGATCAGCAGCTCGGGCACGCACACGGTCAGCCCGCCGATCCAATACGCCAGCAGGCTCGGCCCGGGCCGCGGCCGCGAAATCATCAGCAGAGCCAGACCCAGACGAACCGGATTGAGCGCAGCCAGCATCCCCAAGCCCAGCACCGACCCCCACATGGGCGCAGCTCTACCCGCGGGTGTCGGGCTCTAAACGCGGCCTTCGCGCGCCGGGGTGCTGCGGTGATGCTCGAGCAAAGCGAACCTATGCGTCCGCTGTGAACGACGAATTGTGCTTGCGTGCAACGGTTTCGGACACCGCCTCCGATCGGCGCCCGGGCAGGTGAGGCGGCGGATCCGGGGCCGACGACCCAGTCGGTCACGGCGGCGCCGTGAAGCGGTTGGACCACGCGCGCCGGTGACCGGCCGGCGAACGCCCGACGAGTCCGAGGTCCGTGAGATCAATCACAAACAATCGGTGTGATTCCCCGGGGCGGGCGGCCACGGCGGACATCGGCGGGTCCAGGGGGCTCCCGCTGCGCCCACGGCCCCGTCAGCTACCACCGACCAGGCGCGCCGGCGCCGGGCAACGACGATCTCGCCCGCGACACAGCAACATCCGTACGTTTTCCCATGGTACGGCAGGGATTCGGCGCGTCGGGCGGCATGCGGCGCCCACCGGAGGGCGCCGGCTTAAAGGGCTGTTAAGGTCGCGTTCATGCCGCAGGCGCGGTCGCCAATTCGCCGGCCCCGCAGCCTATCGGGCCGATGACCGGCTGAGACGGGCGCCGGCGGGCAAACCCGCCGCCGTGGCCGGCGAGGTGGCGCATCTGAGCGCGGGCAAACCGCATCGGCGACCGCCGGCGACCCGGCCGCAAAAGCCGGTGGCGGCGGGAGCGGCCGGGCAAAAAGGCGTTTTGCTCAGTGCCGCACACGAGTCGAACAGTAGAATCGCCGCGGATCGGTTATGTAGGAACGGAATTCATATGTTTTGCACAGCATCGGTTGGGTATCCGCCGACCGAGGATCGCGGCGTCGACAGTCGTAATGCCAGTTCAACGGGGATGCACCGCCCGGCGAACGGCGGGTGTCGGCGCAGGGCCGGAATCGGCGCCGCCGCGTCACGGTGCCGGATCTTGGCGACCAGGCTCACCTGCACCGGTGTCCAGCCGGTGGGCTGGTTGACGTGGCGGCCCGGCCCGATGGGCTGAATCCTTATGCGCCGCAAGGGCGTTCATGCCACACGCGGTGCGACGGTGGTAAATCTGGAATCAGGTCTCGGTGCAAAGGGGGGTCCATCGCCATGCGGCTCAATCCGTTCGACGACGACGGCGGCCGATTTTTCGTCTTGGTCAATAACGAAGAACAACACAGTCTTTGGCCAACGTTTGCCGACATTCCCCCGGGTTGGCGGGTAGTTTTCGAGGAAGCCGACCGCACCGCATGCCTGCAGTACATCGAAGAGAGCTGGCCCGATATCCGGGCGAAAAGTCTGCGCGACACGCTGAGCGCCGGTTTGTGATGCGCCGACGGCTGTCGGTATGAAGGGTTGCGGGGTCGAGCTCTGGGGGTCAATTAGTGAAACGCGGTGACCGGGCATATCCGGTGACGCGAGGCCAGCTGGACATCTGGCTGGCGCAGCAGACCGGCCACTTCGATGTGGCATGGCAGCTGGGCGTGCTGGTGCGCATCGACGGCGCCATCGACCCCGCGCTGCTGCACCAGGCCATGCGACACGTGGTCGGCGAGGCCGAGAGCCTGCGCGCCAGCTTCTTCGAGGCCGACGGCCAGGTCTTCCAGAAGGCGGTCGAATACTCCGACGTCGACCTGACCTTCTACGACCTGAGCGGCTCGTCCGATCCGGAGCGGGAAGTCCGCGAGATGGCGGCGTCGATCCAGCGCACCCCGATGCCGCTGACCGGTCCGATGATCAAATTCGCTTTGTTCCGAACCGGTTCCGCCGAGTACTACTGGTTCACCACCTGCCATCACATCGCCATCGACGGGATGGGCATCGCGCTGGTGGGTCGGCGGATCGCGGCGGTCTACACGGCGCTGGCGTCCGGCAAACCGATTCCGCCCGCCTTCTTCGGTTCGCTGCAGGACCTGGTCGGCGGCGAGCTGGAATACGAGGCATCCGCGAAATTCCTTGAGGACAAGGATTATTGGCTTGCGCACCGTCCCGGCGACGGCACGGCCGGCCATCCGCCGCGGCCGGCCGACGACGGGCGAGACCCGTATTCGCCCTCCCCGCCGGTGCAGTTGGACGAGTCGGTGATCGGCAGCGTCAAGGAGTTGTCCAAGGCGTTGGGCGTCCGTCGGTCATCGGTGCTCACCGCCGCCTGCGCGTTGTTGGTGCGCGGATGGTGCGCCGACGGCTCCGACGAGGTGGTGCTCGACTTCCCGGTCAGCCGGCGGGTCGATCCCAAGTCGAAGACGCATCCCGGCATGCTGGCCGGGGTGGTGCCGCTGGTGCTGCACGCCCCGGCGACCGCCACGTTCGCCGACTTCTGTCGGCATGTCGATCAGCGCTCGCGAGAAGCGTTGCGGCATCAGCAATTCCCCACCCGCACGCTGGACGGGGAAGGCGACTTCAGCGGGCCGAGGCAGGCGCCGAACCGGGTTGTCGTCAACTTCGTCCCGGCGCGTCTCACCCTCAGCCTGGCCGACGTGCCGGCCACCGCGACGTACACCAGCTTCGGCCCGGTGGGGCACTTCGGGCTGTTCTTCCTGGGATTCGGTGACCAGCAATTCCTGAGCACGGTCGGCACCGGGCAGCCGTTGGCGAACTTCGACGCGACTGACCTGGCGGAGCGATTGCAACGCATCCTGGCGGCCATGGCCGCCGACCCGGCCCGGCTGCTGTCGTCGTTGGACGTGCTGCGCGACCCCGAGCACGCGCAGCTGGAAGCGCTCGGCAACACGGCGGTCCTGACCCGGACGCCGGGCCCGGCGGTGTCGGTGCCGGAGCTCTTCGCGACACAAGTGGCCCGGGCGCCGCAGGACGTGGCGCTGGTGTGCGAAGGCCGTTCGCTGACGTACCGGCAGCTGGATGAGGCGTCGAACAGGTTGGCGCATTTGCTGGCCGGGCTGGGCGCGGGCCCGGGACAGTCTGTGGCGCTGCTGTTTTCGCGGTCCGCCGAGGCGGTTGCGTCGATTCTGGCGGTGCTCAAGACCGGCGCGGCCTATCTGCCGATCGACCCGGCCGCGCCGGAGACCCGGATCGGGTTCATGCTCGCCGACGCCAAACCCGTTGCGGCGCTGAGCACCGCGGAGCTGGCCGGCCGGCTCGAGGCCCACGGCATGACGGTGATCGACGTCAACGATCCCCGTCTCCAGGACCGGCCCGCCACCGCGTTGCCGGTGCCCGCGGCCGACGGTGTCGCCTATGTCATCTACACGTCGGGCACGACGGGTGTGCCCAAAGGCGTTGCGGTCACGCACCGCAACGTGACGCAGCTGCTGGAGCCCCTGGATGCGGGACTGCCGTCGCCCGGGGTCTGGTCGCAGTGCCACTCGTATGCCTTCGATGTGTCGGTGTGGGAGATCTTCGGCGCGCTGCTGCGGGGCGGGCGCCTGGTGGTGGTGCCCGAAGACGTCACCCGCGCGCCCGAAGAGCTGCACGACGTGCTGGTCAATAAGCAGGTCTCGGTCTTGACGCAGACGCCGTCGGCGGTGGCGATGCTCTCGCCGCAGGGGTTGGAGTCGGTGTCGTTGGTGGTGGTGGGGGAGGCCTGCCCGGCTGAGGTGGTGGATCGCTGGTCGGGCGGGCGGGTGATGGTCAACGCCTACGGCCCCACCGAGACGACGATGTGCGTGGCCATTAGCGCGCCGCTGGCCCCGGGTATGGGGTCACCGCCGATCGGTGTGCCGGTGGACGGTGCGGGGTTGTTTGTGCTGGACGCGTGGTTGCGGCCGGTGCCGCCGGGTGTGGTCGGCGAGTTGTATGTTGCCGGTGCCGGGGTGGCCGCGGGGTATGTGGGCCGGTCGGGGCTGACGGCGTCGCGGTTTGTGGCGTGTCCGTTCGGGGCGCCCGGTGCGCGGATGTATCGCACCGGGGACCTGGTGTGTTGGCGTTCCGATGGGCAGTTGGACTATCGGGGTCGCGCCGACGAGCAGGTCAAGGTTCGCGGGTATCGGATCGAGCTCGGCGAGGTGCAGGCGGCGCTGGCCGGGCTGGATGATGTCGAGCAGGCGGTGGTGATCGCCCGTGAGGACCGGCCCGGCGGCAGGCGGCTGGTCGGCTACATCACCGGTACCGCCGACCCGGCCGAGGCGCGCACCGCGCTGGCCCAACGGCTGCCGGTGTACATGGTGCCGGCCGCGGTGGTGGCGCTGGACGCCATCCCGTTGACGCCCAACGGAAAACTCGACACCCGCGCCCTACCCACACCCGAATACAGCACCGGCGAATACCGCGCCCCCGAATCGCCCACCGAGGAGATCCTGGCCGGCATCTACGCCGAGGTGCTCGGTGTCGAACGGGTCGGCGTCGACGAGTCGTTCTTCGAACTCGGCGGCGACAGCATCTTGTCGCTGCAGGTGGTGGCCCGCGCCCGTGCCGCCGGGCTGACGTGCCGGCCGCGAGACGTTTTCGTCGAGCAGACCGTCGCCCGGCTGGCCCGGGTGGTCGGCTCCGGCGACCGGGCGGCCGAGGTGGCCGACGAGGGCGTCGGCCCCGTGCCGCCCACCCCGATCATGCGGTGGCTGCAGGCCGCCGAACGGGCCGGCGGGGCCACTGACCAGTTCAACCAGACCGTCCTGGTGCAAGCGCCCGCGGGTGTGACCGAGACCGAGGTCGCAATCGTGTTGCAGGCGTTGGTAGATCGGCACGCCATGCTGCGGTTGCGGGTCACCGACGACGGCGCCGACGGCTGGTCGTTCGAGGTGCCCGAGGCCGGGTCGGTGCAAGCCCGCGACTGCCTGCGGTCGGTGGACGCGCTGTCCGACGAGGCGCTGCTGGCGGCCCGGGCCCGGCTGAACCCGGCCGCCGGGACGATGCTCGCCGCGTTGTGGGTCGAGGCCACCGGCCAGCTGGCGGTGATCATCCACCACCTGGCCGTGGACGCGGTGTCGTGGTGGATCCTGTTGGAGGACCTCAACATTGCCTGGTCCCTGCACCGCGCCGGCCAGCCGGTGGAGCTGGCGCCGGCGGGCACGTCGTTCGCCCGGTGGGCCCGACTGCTCGACGAGCACGCACGCGACCCCGAGGTGGTCGGCCAGCTCGACCGCTGGAAGACGGTCACCTCCACACCGGCCGCGCTGCCGGCACCGCGACCCGACGTGGACACCTACGCCAGCGCCGGTCGCCTGTCGGTGGAGCTGGACGCCGAGACGACCGCGATGCTGCTCGGTGAGGTGCCGGCGGCGTTCCACGCCGGCATCCACGACATCCTGCTGATCGCGTTCGGCCTGGCTTGGACGGAATTCCTGGGCGAGCCCGGCGCTCCGATCGGCATCGACGTGGAGGGCCACGGCCGCCACGAGGAACTCGGCGCGGACATCGACCTGTCCCGCACCGTCGGCTGGTTCACCACCAAATACCCGGTGTCGCTGGACGTCGCCGGGTTGCGCTGGCCGCAGGTGGCCGCCGGCGACCCGGCGCTGGGCCCCGTCCTCAAACGGGCCAAGGAGCAGCTGCGCACCCTGCCGGAACCGCTGACCTACGGGCTGCTGCGTTACCTCAACACCGACGTCGACCTGGCCGGGGCCGACCCGTCGATCGCGTTCAACTACCTGGGACGCCAAGGCGCCGCGTCTGATTCGGCGGCCGACGGGTGGCGGATCAGCCAGGACATGTCGCTGCTCGGCGCCGCCGCGGCGGTGCCCATGCCGCTGATGCACGCCGTCGAGCTCAACGCCGGCACCATCGACACCGGCGCCGGCCCGCACCTGCACGCCGAATGGACTTGGGCGCCTTCGGTTCTCGGCGCGGAGCAAATCACCCGGGTGAGCCGGCTGTGGTTCGAGGCGCTGGCCGGTGTCTGCGCGCACGTGCGCTCCGGCGGCGGCGGTCTCACCCCGTCGGATATCGCCCCGGCCCGGCTGACCCAGCAGCAGATCGACGAGCTGCAAAGCCGGCACCGCATCGCCGACATCCTGCCGCTGACCCCGCTGCAGCAGGGACTGCTCTTCCACTCCAGCACCGCGCAGGGCAACGACGGCATGGACGACATGTACGCGGTGCAACTGGATTTCACCCTCACCGGCCCCCTCGACGCCGACCGGCTGCGCGAGGCGGTGCGCACCGTCGTCCACCGGCATCCCCACCTGGCGGCCCTGTTCTGCGACCAGTACGACGAACCGGTGCAGATCATCCCCGCCGACCCCGCCGTCGAGTGGCGCTACGTCGAGCTCGACGGCACGGGTGCGGCCGATGCCGACGACCTGATCGAGCAGCTGTGCGCCGCCGAACGCGCCGCGGTGGGCGATCTGGCCGGCCAGCCGGTATTCCGCACCGCGCTGGTGCGCACCGGAGGCGACCGGCACCGGTTCGTGCTGACCAGCCACCACATCCTGCTCGACGGCTGGTCGCTGCCGATCCTGCTGCGCGAGATCTTCGCCGGCTACTACGGGCAGCGGCTGCCCGCCGCCGGCTCCTACCGGGCCTTCCTCACCTGGCTGGCCGAGCGCGACCTCGACGCCGCCCGCCGGGCCTGGGGCGAGGTGCTGTCCGGTTTCGACACGCCCACCCTGGTCGCGCCGGAGGGCCGGTTGGGGCAGGGCCGCCGCGGCTTCGAAAAGTCTTGTGTCCCTGAGCAAACCACCCGGGCGCTGGGCGAGCTGGCACGCTCCTGCCACACCACGCTGAGCACCGTGCTGCAGGCGGCCTGGGCGGTGGTGCTGACCTCGCTGACCGGCCGGCACGACGTCGTCTTCGGTACCCCGCGCTCGCGGGTCGGCCAGCTCGAGGTCGACGACGCCGAACAGATGGTGGGCCTGCTGATCAACACGGTGCCGGTGCGCGCCGAGATCGCCGCGACCACCACCACCGCGCAGCTGCTGGCGCAGCTGCAGAACAGCCACAACGACACGCTCGAGCACCAGCACCTGGCGCTCAGCGAGATTCACCGCGTCACCGGGCACGACCAACTCTTCGACACGCTGTTCGTCTACGAGAACTACCCGATCGACAGCGGCATGACGTTGGGCGCGGACGGGCTGGCCATCGCCGAGTTCACCAACCGCGAGTACAACCACTACCCGCTGACGGTGGAAGCCCTGCCCGGCCCCGAACTCGGCCTGCACATCGAGTTCGACACCGACGTGTTCGACACGGCGAGCATCGAATCCCTGGTGCAGCGCCTGCAGCGGGTGCTGGTCGCGATGAGCACCGATCCGGCCCGACGGCTGTCGTCGCTCGACCTGCTGGATCGCGGCGAGCGGCAGCTGGTGCTGTCGACGATGTCCGGCGCCGGGGTGAGCGCACCGATCGGGGTGGCCCCGCGGCTGCTGGCCGCGGCGGTGGCCGCCGACCCGGACGCGCCGGCGATCGTCGACGGGGCGCGGGAGCTGTCCTACCGCGAACTCGACGAATGGTCAACACGCCTGGCGCGCAAGCTGATCCAGCACGGGGTGGGCCCCGAGCGCGCGGTCGGGGTGGCGATCGAGCGGTGCGCCGAGCTGGTGGTCGCCTGGTGGGCGGTGACCAAGGCCGGCGGCGTGTACGCGCCGGTGAATCTGGACCACCCGGTCGAGCGGGTCGCCTCGGTGCTGGACACGGTGGACGCGGTGTGCGTATTGACCTGCGGCACGGACGAAGTCGCCGGCGCGGGGCCGCGGCCGATCCTGCGGATCGACGGTCTCGACCTGTCCGGCCAGTCCAGCGAGCCGATCACCGACGCCGACCGGCGCTTCCCGCTGCGCGCCGACGACACCGCGTATCTGATCTTCACGTCGGGTTCCACCGGTGTTCCCAAGGGCGTCGCGGTCAGCCACACCGGCCTGCTGGGCTGGGCCGCGGCCCAGCGCGAGCTGTTCGGCCTGGGCGCGGACGCGCGGGTGCTGATGGTCGCCTCCCCGACCTTCGACGCATCCGTCGGGGAATTGTTGCTGGCCGCGGGATCCGGGGCGGCGCTGATCGTGGCGCCGCCGCAGGTGTACGCCGGTGAGGCGCTGACCGCGTTGCTGCACAACCAGCGGGTCGGCACGGCCATCCTGACCCCCACCGTGATCTCGACGCTGGACCGTGGCCGGCTCGACGGGCTGCACACCCTGGTCGCCGTCGGGGAGGCCTGCCTGCCCGAGCTGGTCGACGGCTGGGCGCCGGGCCGGCAGATGTTCAACGGCTACGGCCCCAGCGAGACCACCATCTGGGTCACCTGCGCACGGCTGACGGCGGGCCAGCCGGTGCGCATCGGCGCCCCGATCCCCGGCGTGTGCGCCCGGGTGCTGGACGGCTGGCTGAAGCCCGTCCCGGTCGGCGTGGTGGGCGAGCTATATCTGAGCGGGCCGGCGCTGGGCCACGGCTATCTCGGCCGGGTGGACCTGACCGCGGAACGGTTCGTGGCCAACCCCTTTGGCGGCCCGGGTGAGCGCATGTACTGCACCGGCGACCTGGTGCGCTGGACGCCCGAGGGGACGCTGGACTACCTCGGCCGCGCCGACAACCAGATCAAGCTGCGCGGGCAACGCATCGAGTTGGGCGAAATCGAGAACACCCTGCTGGCCTGCCCGCAGGTCACCCAGGCGGCCGTCACCGTGCAGGACAGCGCCGCCGGCTCCCAACTGGTCGCCTACGTGACACTCGATGACGGGCCGAGCGACGCGGACGTCCGCCACGACACCGACGACGCCGACGACGTCGCGCAGTGGCAGCACCTCTACGACGACCTGTACGGCGCCGACCTCGCCGCGACGTTCGGCGAGGACTTCCGCGGCTGGAACAGCAGCTACACCGGCGAGCCGATCCCGCTGCAGGAAATGGCCGAATGGCGTTCCGCCACAGTCGATCGCATCATGTCGCTGCGGCCGCGACGCGTGCTGGAGATCGGCGCGGGCTCGGGGCTGCTGTTGTCGCAGATCGCCCCGCGGTGCGACCGCTATGTCGCCACCGACTTCTCCGCGGTGGCGATCGACAACCTGGCCCGATCGATGGAACAGCTGCAGCTGCCCTGGCGTGACCGGGTCGAGCTGCTGACCCAGCCCGCCCACGTCACCGACGGGCTGCCGCCGGGCCGCTTCGACACCATCGTCATCAACTCGGTCGTCCAGTACTTCCCCAACGCCGGGTATCTCGCCGACGTCATCGACAACGCCCTGGAGCTGCTCGCCCCCGGCGGGTCGCTGTTCATCGGCGACGTCCGCAACCACGCCCTGCAGGGCGCCTTCCAAACCGGCATCGCCCTGGCCCGCGGCGGCGGCGCCGATGCGGCCGAGATCCGGCAGCGCGTCCGCCACGCCATGCTCGGTGAAACCGAATTGCTTTTGGCGCCTGAGTTTTTCACCAACTGGGCCGACTCCCGCCCCGCGGCGGCCGGACTCGACATCCAGCTCAAGCGCGGACTGTCCGACAACGAGCTGAACCGCTACCGCTACGACGTCCTCATCCACAAGGCGCCCGCGCCGGTGCGGTCGGTCGCCGCCGCGCCCACCTGGTCGTGGACCGACTGCACCGACTGCGCCGGACTGCGCGACCAACTGGCGGCGCGGCGCCCCGCCGTTGTCCGCGTCACCGACATTCCGCAGGCCGGGGTGATCGACGACGTCCGGGTCGAAGCCGCGCTGGCCGCGGGGCTGCCCGTCGCCGACGCGCTCGCCGCGGCCGGATCCGACACCGCAGCCGCCGTCGCCGAGGAACTGCATCGCGTCGGTGAGGCCACCGGTTACCGCGTCGCCGTCACCTGGGGCGCCCAACCCGGCACTCTCAGCGCGGTTTTCGTGCAGGACGGCGACCAGGCCGCCGAGCCGCTGACCGATCTCTACCTGCCGCCCGCCGGGGCCCGACAGCGCACCCGGCACACCAACGACCCGCGCGCCAACACCAAGATCGCGCAGGTGCGGGAGCGGCTGAACGCCTGGCTGCCCGAATACATGGTGCCGACGCACATCGTGGCGCTCGACGAATTCCCGATGACCACCTCGGGCAAGCTCGACCGCAAGGCCCTGCCGGCGCCGGACTACCAGGACGCCGACCGCTACCGCGCCCCGTCCACCGCCGTCGAGGAGATCTTGGTCGGCATCTACGGCCAGGTGCTCGGGCTGGAGCGGGTCGGCGTCGACGACTCGTTCTTCGATCTCGGCGGGGATTCCCTGTCGGCGATGCGGCTGATCGCCGCCGTCAACGCGAGCCTGAACACCGACCTCGGGGTACGGACCGTCTTCGAGGCGCCCACCGCCGCCGAGTTGGCGCTGCGCGTCGGCAGCGAGGCCGACCGGCCCGAGCCGCTGGTGGCGGGTGAGCGCCCGGCGGTGATCCCGCTGTCGTTCGCCCAAACCCGGCTGTGGTTCATCGACCAGTTCCAGGGCCCGTCACCGATGTACAACATCACCGTGGCGTTGCGGCTGTCCGGGCGGCTGGACGCCGACGCGCTGCGCGCGGCGCTGGCCGACGTGGTGGCCCGGCACGAAAGCCTGCGCACGGTCTTCGCGACCGCCGACGGAACCCCGCAGCAGGTGGTCATTCCTGCCGATCGGATCGGCTTCGCCTGCGACGTCGTCGACGCCCGCGGCTGGCCGGAAGACCGGCTGCGCGAGGCGATGTCGGCCGCGGCCCGCTACACCTTCGACCTGTCGGCCGAAAGTCCGCTGCACACCGAGCTTTTCGCCCGCGGCGACGACGAACACGTGCTGGTCGTCGCGGTCCACCACATCGCCGCGGACGGCTGGTCGATCACCCCGTTCGCCCGGGACCTCGGGGTCGCCTATGCGAGCCGGTGCGCCGGCCGAGACCCCGACTGGGCGCCGTTGCCGGTGCAGTACGCCGACTACACGCTGTGGCAGCGCGCGCATCTGGGTGACGTCGACGATCCGGGCAGCCGGATCGCAGCCCAGCTGGACTTCTGGACCGACGCGCTGGCCGGGCTGCCGGAGCGGCTGCAGCTGCCCACCGATCGGCCCTACCCGGCGGTGGCCGACCACCGCGGCGCGCGGCTGGCGGTGGACTGGCCGGCCGAACTGCAGCAACAGCTTCGCCGGGTGGCCCGCGAGCACAACGCGACCAGCTTCATGGTGGTCCAGGCCGCGTTCGCCGCCCTGCTCGCCAAGGTCAGCGCCAGTTCCGATGTGGCCGTGGGTTTTCCGATCGCGGGCCGCCCCGAACCCGTGCTCGACGAGCTGATCGGTTTCTTCGTCAACACGCTGGTGCTGCGAGTCGACCTCAACGAACTGGGCGGCGACCCGACCTTCGCCGAGCTGCTGGCCCAGGTGCGCCGGCGCAGCCTGGCCGCGTTCGAGCACCAGGACGTGCCGTTCGAGTTGCTGGTGGAGCGGCTCAACCCGACCCGCAGCATGTCCCACCACCCGCTGGTGCAGGTGCTGCTCGGCTGGGAGAACTTCCCCGGCGAGGTCACCGCCCCGGCCGCCGGGCTGGCCCTGGGCGACCTGCAGGTCACCCCGATGCCGTTGCACACCAACACCGCCCGCATGGACCTGACCTTCTCGCTGGCCGAACGCTTCACCGAGTCGGGTCAGCGCGCCGGCATCGCGGTGACCGCCGAATATCGCACCGACGTGTTCGACGGCAGAACCGTCGAGGGCCTGATCGAGCGGTTGCAGCGGTTGCTGACGGCGGTCACCGCCGATCCGCAGCGCCGCCTGTCGGCGGTCGACCTGCTCGACGCCAACGAGCATGCCCGGCTCGAAAAGTGGGGCAACACCGCGGTGTTGGCCCGGCCGGCCACCCCGGTGTCGGTGCCCGACCGGTTCGCCGCGCAGGCGGCGCGCACCCCCGACGCGGTCGCGCTGACCTGCGACGGCCGGTCCATGACCTACCGCGAACTCGACGAAGCGGCTAACCGCTTGGCGCACTTCATGATTCACCATGGCGCCGGCCCGGGTGAGCGGGTGGCGCTGCTGTTCCCCAGGTCGGCCGAGGCGATCGTGGCCATCCTGGCCGCGCTCAAGTCGGGGGCGGCCTATCTGCCGATCGACCCCGCCCTGCCGGCGGCCCGCGTCGAGTTCATGCTCACCGACGCCGCCCCGATCGTCGCGGTCACCACCGCCGCGTTGGCTGAGCGGCTGCACGGCTTCGACCTCACCGTCGTCGACGTCGCCGACCCCGCCGTCGCCACCCAGCCCGCGACGGCGCCACCGGTGCCCGACCCCGATGACGTCGCCCACATCATCTACACCTCCGGCACCACCGGTGTGCCCAAAGGCGTTGCGGTGACGCAATACAACGTCGCCCAGCTCTTCGACGACCTGCGGATCGGCATCGAGTTGTCGCCGCGGCAGGTGTGGACCCAGTTCCACTCCTACGCCTTCGACTTCTCGGTGTGGGAGATCTGGGGCGCGCTGCTGCACGGCGGCCGCCTGGTGGTGGTGCCCGAAACGGTGTCGCGCTCCCCGAACGAGTTCCACGACCTGCTCGTTCGCGAACACGTCACCGTCCTGACCCAAACCCCGTCGGCCGTCGGGCTGCTGCGCACCGACGGGCTGGACGGCACCGCGCTGGTGATCGGCGCCGAACCCTGCCCGCCCGAGCTGGTGGACCGCTGGGCGCCGGGCCGCACCATGGTCAACGTCTACGGCCCCACCGAAACCACCATGTGGGCCTGCAAGAGCGCACCACTGACGGCCGGGTCGGGCTTCCCGCCGATCGGCGCCCCGGTGACCCGGGCGGCGTTCTTCGTGCTCGACGATTGGCTGCGCCCGGTGCCGCCCGGGGTGGTCGGCGAGCTGTACCTGGCCGGCGACGGCGTCGGCGTCGGCTATTGGCGCCGACCGGGATTGACCGCCGCGCGCTTCCTGGCCTGCCCGTTCGGCGAACCCGGAACCCGGATGTACCGCACCGGCGACCTGGTGTGCTGGGGCCCGGACGGGCAACTGCGCTACCTGGGCCGCGCCGACGAGCAGGTCAAGGTCCGCGGCTACCGCATCGAGCTGGGCGAGATCCAGGCGGCGCTGTCGGCGCTGGACGGGGTGGAGCAGGCCGTCGTCGTCGCCCGCGAGGACAACCCCGGGGACAAGCGCCTGGTCGGCTACGTCACCGGGTCGGTGGCCCCGGCCAAGGCGCGCGCCGCGCTGGCCGAGCGCCTGCCCGCCTACATGGTCCCGGCCGCGGTGGTGGTGCTGGATTCGCTGCCGATGACCGTCAACGGCAAGCTCGACACCCGCGCCCTTCCCGCGCCCGACTACCGGCACACCGGCGGGTACCGCGCCCCCGAATCACCGACCGAGGAGATCCTGGCCGGCATCTACGCCGAGGTGCTCGGCGTGCAGCGGGTCGGCGTCGACGACTCGTTCTTCGACCTGGGCGGCGACTCGCTGACCACGATGCGGCTGATCACCGCGATCAACTCCGCGCTGGACACCGACCTGCCGGTGCGCACCGTCTTCGAGGCGCCCACCATCGCCCAGCTGGCGCCGCGCATCGCGCAGAGCGCCGGCGGGCTGGCGCCCCTGGTGGCCGCCGAGCGGCCGGACGTGGTCCCGCTGTCCTTCGCGCAGAACCGGTTGTGGTTCATCGACCAATTCCAGGGCCCCTCACCGCTGTACAACATGGCCGCGGCGCTGCGGCTGCGCGGCAGGCTCGACGCCGGGGCGCTGGGCGCGGCGCTGGGCGACGTGGTAGCCCGGCACGAGAGCCTGCGCACCGTGTTCCCGTCGCACCAGGGGACGCCCCGCCAGCTGGTGGTGCCCGCCGAGCGCGCCGAATTCGGTTGGGACGTCATCGATGCCACCGATTGGCCGGCCGACCGGCTGGACGACGCCGTCCAGGACGTCGCCCGCCACGCCTTCGACCTGGCCGCCGAAATACCAATCCGCGCAGAGCTTTTCGCGGTATCCGAGGATGAGCACGTGCTGGTGATCGTCGTCCACCACATCGCCGCCGACGGCATGTCGCTGACGCCGCTGGGCGTCGACCTGAGTCAGGCGTACGCCAGCCGGTGCGCCGGGCATGCCCCGGGATGGGCCGACTTGCCGGTGCAGTACTGCGATTACACGCTGTGGCAGCGTGCCCAGTTCGGTGATCTCGACGACCCCGACAGTCGCATCGGCACGCAGCTGGCCTACTGGGAGGACGCGCTGGCCGGCATGCCCGAGCGGCTGGCGCTGCCCACCGACCGGCCCTACCCGGCGGTGGCCGACCAGCGCGGCGACAGCGTGGCGGTCGACTGGCCCGCCGAGCTGCAGCAGCGGGTGCGCCGGGTCGCGCGTGAACACAACGCCACCAGCTTCATGGTGGTGCAGGCCGCCCTGGCGGTGCTGCTGTCCAAGATCGGCGCGAGTTCCGATGTGGCGGTGGGCTTCCCGATCGCCGGGCGGCGCGACCCCGCGCTCGACCGGCTGGTCGGCTTCTTCGTCAACACGCTGGTGCTGCGGATCGACCTGACCGGCGACCCCAGCTTCGCCGAGCTGCTGGCCCGGGTTCAGGCCCGCAGCCTGGCCGCCTTCGAGCATCAGGACGTGCCGTTCGAGGTGCTGGTGGAGCGGCTCAACCCGACCCGCAGCCTGACGCATCACCCGCTGGTGCAGGTGATGCTGGCCTGGCAGAACTTCGCCGGGCACGACGACCCCGCGGCCGCTTTGGCACTGGGTGACCTCGACGTGGCGTCGGTGCCGGTGCACGACCAGTCCGCCCGGATGGACCTGGTGTTCTCGCTGGCCGAACGCTGGAACCCCGACGGCGAATTCGCCGGCATCGGTGGGCGGGTGGAATTCCGCACCGACGTGTTCGACGCGGCCACCATCGAGACGCTGATCGAACGGCTGCGGCGGGTGCTGGAGGCGATGACGGGCGATCCGGGCCGGCCGCTGTCCGCGGTGGATCTGCTCGACGATGCCGAGCGCGCCTACCTGGAAGAGGTTGGCAACACGGCGATTTTGACCCGGCCGGCGAGCGGGCGGGTGTCGGTGCCCGAACTGTTCGCCACCCAGGTGGCCCGGGTGCCGGAGACGGTGGCGCTGGTCTGCGACGACCTGTCGGTGACCTACCGGCAGCTCGACGAGGCGTCCAACAGGCTGGCGCATCGCCTGGCCGCGGCCGGCGCCGGCCCGGGGCAGACTGTGGCACTGCTGTTTTCGCGATCCGCCGAGGCGGTCGCCGCCATCCTCGCGGTGCTCAAGACGGGGGCGGCCTACCTGCCCATCGACCCGTCGGCCCCGCAGACCCGCGTCGAGTTCATGCTCGGCGACGCCGAACCGATCGCCGCCGTCACCACCACCGAGCTGGCGCAGCGGCTCACCGGCCGCCCCGTGACCGTCGTCGACGTCGACGATCCGGGCATCGAGACCCTGCCGGACACCGCGCTGCCGCTGCCCGACCCGGACGGCATCGCGTACCTGATCTACACCTCCGGCACCACCGGTGCGCCCAAAGGCGTTGCGGTCACTCACCACAACGTGACCCAGCTGCTGGGGTCGCTGGACGCCGGCCTGCCGTCGCCGGGGGTGTGGTCGCAATGTCACTCGCTGGCCTTCGACGTGTCGGTGTGGGAGATCTTCGGCGCGCTGCTGCGCGGCGGACGCGTGGTGGTGATGCCCGAGGCGGTGGCCCGCTCGCCGCACGACCTGCACGACGCCCTGATCGCCCGGCACGTCACCGTGCTGACCCAAACCCCGTCCGCGGTGGCGATGCTCTCCCCGCAGGGGTTGGAGTCGGTGTCGCTGGTGCTGGCCGGCGAGGCCTGCCCGCCCGAGGTGGTGGACCAATGGGCGCCCGGACGGGTGATGGTCAACGGCTACGGCCCGACCGAAACCAGCATGTGCGTGAGCATCAGCGCCCCGCTGACCGCGGGATCCGGCATACCGCCGATCGGGTCGCCGGTCGATGGGGCGGCGCTGTTCGTGCTCGACGAATCGCTGCGGCCGGTGCCGCCCGGCGTGGTGGGCGAACTCTACGTCGCCGGATCCGGTGTGGCCGCAGGGTATCTCGGGCGACCGTCCCTGACCGCGGCCCGCTTCGTCGCGTGCCCGTTCGGGGCGCCGGGTGCGCGGATGTATCGCACCGGGGACCTGGTGCGCTGGCGCGCCGACGGGCAGCTGGACTACCTGGGCCGGGCCGACGAGCAGGTCAAGGTCCGCGGCTACCGCATCGAGCTGGGCGAGATCCAGGCGGCGCTGTCGGCGCTGGACGGGGTTGAGCAGGCCGTCGTCGTCGCCCGCGAGGACAATCCCGGGGACAAGCGGCTGGTCGGCTACATCACCGGCACCGCCGACCCGGCCGAGGCCCGCGCGCGCCTGGGCGAGCGGCTGCCCGCCTACATGGTCCCCGCCGCCGTGCTGGGACTCGACGCAATCCCGTTGACCCCCAACGGAAAACTCGACGCCCGCGCCCTGCCCGCCCCCGACTACGCCGCCGGCGAGTACCGCGCCCCCGAATCACCGACCGAGGAGATCCTGGCCGGCATCTACGCCGAGGTGCTGGGCGTGCAGCGGGTCGGGGTCGACGACTCCTTCTTCGACCTGGGCGGCGACAGCATCTCGGCGATGCGCCTGATCGCGGCCGTCAACGCCGCCCTGAACGCCGACCTGCCGGTGCGCACCGTGTTCGAGGCGCCCACGGTCGCCGCGCTGGCGCCCCGGATCGGGGAGGGCGGCAGCGGACTCGAGCCGTTGACGGCCGGTGAGCGGCCCGCGGTGGTGCCGCTGTCGTTCGCGCAGAACCGGCTGTGGTTCCTGGATCAATTGCAGGGCCCCTCACCGGTTTACAACATGGCGGCCGCGCTGCGGCTGGACGGCCCGCTGGACACCGAGGCGCTGGGCGCGGCGCTGGGCGACGTGGTGGCCCGGCACGAGAGCCTGCGCACCCTGTTCGCGGCCCCCGAGGGGCGACCCCAGCAGGTGGTGCTGCCCGCCGAGCGGGCCGACTTCGGGTGGGAGGTCGTCGACGCCAGCGGCTGGTCGGCAGACCAACTGGACGAGGCGATCGGCGCCACCGCCCGCTACACCTTCGACCTTGCAGCCCAAATCCCGTTGCGCGCAGAGCTTTTCCGTCTCCGCGACGACCGGCACGTGCTGGTGGCCGTGGTGCACCACATCGCCGCCGACGGCATGTCCATCACCCCGCTGGTGCGTGATCTCGGTGCGGCCTATGCCCGCCGGTGCGACGGGCGCGGCCCCGACTGGACGCCGCTGCCGGTGCAGTACGTCGACTACACGCTGTGGCAGCGCGCGCAATTCGGTGATCTCGACGATCCCGGCAGCCGCATCGCCGCCCAGCTGGCCTACTGGCAGCAGGCGCTGGCCGGCATGCCCGAGCGGCTGGCGCTGCCCACCGACCGGCCCTATCCGCTGGTGGCCGACCAGCGCGGCGCCACGGTGGAAATCGACTGGCCGGCCGAGCTGCAGCAGCGAATCGGCGACCTGGCCCGCCGGCACAACGCCACCAGCTTCATGGTGATCCAGACCGCCCTGACCGTGCTGCTGGCCAAGCTCGGCGCCAATCCCGATGTGGCGGTGGGCTTCCCGATCGCGGGGCGGCGCGACCCGGCGCTGGACGACCTGGTCGGGTTCTTCGTGAACACCCTGGTGCTGCGGGTGGACGCGGCCGGCGATCCCAGCTTCACCGAGCTGCTGGCCCGGGTCCGCACCCGCAGCCTGGAGGCCTTCGAGCACCAGGATGTGCCGTTCGAGGTGCTGGTGGAGCGGCTCAACCCGACCCGCAGCCTCACCCATCACCCGCTGGTGCAGGTGATGCTGGCCTGGCAGAACTTCGCCGGGCAGGACACCGGCCCGGCAGCGGGGCTGTCCCTCGGCGATGTGGAGATCACGCCGATACCGGTGGACACCCACACCGCGCGGATGGACCTGACCTTCTCCGTCGGCGAACGCTGGTGCGAGAGCGGCGAACCGGGCGGGATCGGCGGCACGGTGGAATTCCGCACCGACGTGTTCGACCCGGACAGCATCCAGACGCTGATCCGGCGACTGCAGCGGGTGCTGGAGGCGATGACCGCCGACCCGACACAATCCGTGTCGTCGGTGGACCTGCTCGACGAGCGGGAGCACGCCCGCCTCGACACCCTGGGCAACCGGGCGGCGCTGACCGGACCTCCGCCCCGGTTCGATTCCCTCCCAACACTTTTCGCCGAGCAGGCCGCCCGCACCCCGGACGCCGTTGCGCTGGTCTGCGGCGGCCGCCGGATGACCTACCGGGAGCTGGACGAGGCCGCCAACCGGGTGGCGCACCTGCTGCGCGTGCGGGGTGCCGGCCCGGGACACACCGTGGCACTGCTGTTTTCCCGGTCGGCCGAGGCGATCGTCGCGATCCTGGGGGTGCTCAAGTCGGGGGCGGCCTACCTTCCGATCGACCCGGCGCTGCCGGGCGAGCGGATCGGGTTCATGCTGGCCGACGCCGCGCCGCTGGTCGCGATCAGCACCGCCGAGCTGGCGCCGCGGCTGCACGGCCAGCACGACGTGCCGGTCATCGACGTGCACGACCCCGCGATCGAGGCCGCGCCCTCAAGCGCGCTGCCGCCGCCGGGTACGGACGACATCGCCTACCTGATCTACACCTCGGGCACCACCGGCGTGCCCAAGGGCGTTGCGGTGAGCCATCGTAACGTCGCCCAGTTGCTGACGGCCGAGTCGGGGCTGCCGCGCGAGGGTGTGTGGTCGCAGTGGCATTCGCTGGCCTTCGACGTGTCGGTGTGGGAGATCTTCGGCGCCCTGCTGCACGGCGGGCGGCTGGTCGTGGTGCCCGAATCGGTGGCCCGTTCACCCGAAGACCTGTACGCGCTGCTGATAACCGAACAGGTCAGCGTGCTCAGCCAGACCCCGTCGGCGGCCGGCGCCCTGTCACCCGAGGGCCTCGAGGACCTCACTCTGGTGGTGGCCGGCGAGGCCTGCCCGAGCGAGCTGGTCGACCGCTGGGCGCCGGGGCGGACGATGATCAACGCCTACGGCCCCACCGAGGCCACGGTGTACGCGGCGATCAGCGCGCCGCTGCGGCCGGGAGCGCTGGGTGGTGTGCCGATCGGCTCCCCGGTGCCGGGCGGGGCGGTGTTCGTGCTGGACGAGTGGCTGCGCCCGGTGCCGCCGGGTGTGGTGGGCGAGCTGTATGTCGCCGGCGCCGGGGTGGCCTGCGGCTATTGGCGGCGCGGCGGGTTGACCGCGTCGCGGTTCGTGGCGTGTCCGTTCGGGCGGCCGGGTGCGCGGATGTATCGCACCGGGGACCTGGTGCGCTGGCGCGCCGACGGGCAACTGGACTATCTGGGCCGCGCCGACGAACAGGTCAAGATCCGCGGCTACCGCATCGAACTCGGCGAGGTGCGCGCCGCCCTGGCCTGGGTGGACGGTGTCGACCAGGCGGTCGTCGTCGCCCGCGAGGACCGGCCCGGGGACAAGCGGCTGGTCGGCTACGTCACCGGGGCCGCCGACTCGGCCGCGGTGCGCGCCGCGCTGGCCGAACGGCTGCCCGCCTACATGGTCCCGGCGGCCGTCGTCACGCTCGACGCAATCCCGTTGACGCCCAACGGAAAACTCGACACACGCGCCCTGCCCGCACCCGAATACTCCGACGCCGACCGGTATCGCGCCCCCGACAACGCCGTCGAGGAGATCCTGGCCGGCATCTATGCCCAGGTGCTGGGCGTGGAGCGGGTCGGGGTCGACGACTCGTTCTTCGACCTGGGCGGCGACAGCATCTCCTCGATGCAGGTGGTGACCCGGGCCCGCGCCGCCGGCCTGGTGTGCAAGACCCGCGACATCTTCGTCGAGCAGACAGTCGCCCGGCTGGCCCGGGTCGCCGAGGTGGCCGACGCCGACGCCGCGGCCGACGAGGGTGTCGGCGAGATCACCGCCACCCCGATCATCCGCTGGCTGCAGGACGTGGAAAGCGCCGGCGGCCAAGTCGATCAGTTCAACCAGGCCATGCTGGTGCGGGCGCCCGCCGGCGTCACCGAGGCCGACGTGGTCACGGTGTTGCAGGCCCTGCTGGACCGGCACGCCATGCTGCGGCTGCGCGTCGAGCGCGACGACGCCACCGGCGAGTGGTCGCTGCAGGTGCCCGAGCCCGGGTCGGTGGACGCCGGCGCCTGCCTGCATGCGGTGGACGAGCTGTCCGACGCGGCCGTCATCGAGGCGCGGTCGCGGCTGAACCCCGCCGCCGGCGTGATGCTCAGCGCGGTGTGGGCGAACGCCACCGGGCAGCTGGTGGTGATCATCCATCACCTGGCCGTCGACGGTGTCTCATGGCGAATCCTGCTGCAGGACTTGAACATCGCCTGGGCGCAGCATCACGGCGGGCAGCCGGTGGCGTTGCCCGCGGCGGGCACCTCGTTCGCCCGGTGGGCGTCACGGCTGGCCGGGCACGCCCACCACCCGGACGTGGCGGACCGGGCCGGCGCCTGGCAGGCGGTGGCGGCGACCCCGCCGGCGCTGCCCGCGGTGCGTCCCGACGTGGACACCTTCGCCACCGCCGGCCACCTCTCGACCGAGCTGGACGCAGAGACCACCGCCATGCTGCTCGGTGAGGTGCCGGCGGCGTTCCACGCCGGCGTGCAGGACATCCTGCTGATCGCGTTCGCGCTGGCGTGCGCGGAGTTTTGCGGCACCCGCGGCACGCCGATCGGCATCGACGTCGAGGGCCACGGCCGGCACGAGGAACTGGGCCGCGACATCGACCTGTCCCACACCGTGGGCTGGTTCACCACCAAATACCCGGTCGCCCTGACCGTCGGCGCCCTGGATTGGGCGCAGGTCGTCGCCGGCGCGCCGGGGCTGGGCGACACCCTCAAGGCCGCCAAGGAACAACTCCGCTCGCTGCCCGACCCGCTGAGCTACGGGCTGCTGCGCTACCTGAAGCCCGGCGTGGACCTGGACGGGGACGACCCGCCGATCGGGTTCAACTACCTGGGCCGCCAGGGCGGGGCCACCGAGTTGACCGCCGACATGTGGCGGCCCGAGCCGGACGGCTGGACGGCCACCCGCGCGGCCGCCGCCATCCCCATGCCGCTGATGCACACCCTGGAGCTCAACGCGGTCACCGTCGACTCCGCGTCGGGCCCGCGGCTGCACGCCAACTGGACCTGGGCGCCCTCGGCGCTCGACGATCAGCAGGTCGCCCGGCTGAGCCGGCTGTGGTCGCAGGCGCTGACCGGCATCTGCGCGCACGTGCGCGCCGGCGGCGGCGGGCTGACGCCGTCCGACATCGCGCCGGCCCGGCTCACCCAGCAGCAGCTCGATCAGCTTGCGCGGCAACACCGTATCGCCGACGTGCTGGCGCTGACCCCGGTGCAGCAGGGTCTGCTGTTCCACGCCAACACCGCGTCAGGCAGCGACGACCTCTATGCCGGGCAGCTCGACATCGCCATCGCCGGCCCGCTCGACGCCGCGCGGCTGCGCGACGCGGTGCACGCCGTGGTTCACCGGCACCCCAACCTGGTGGCCCGGTTCTGCGACCGCTACGACCAGGCGGTCCAGATCATCCCGGCCGACCCGGCACCGGCCTGGCAGGTCGTCGAGCTGCACGGCGAGGAGCAGATCCGCCAGCTGGGCGCCGACGAGCGCGCCGCCGTGTGCGCCGATCTCACCGAGTCGCCGGCCTTCCGGGTGGCGCTCGTGGGCACCGCGACCGACCGGCACCGGCTGCTGCTGACCAACCACCACATCGTGCTGGACGGCTGGTCGATGCCGATCCTGTTGGGCGAGATCTTCGCCGCCTACTACGGTCAGCGGCTTCCGGCGCCGGCGCCCTACCGCGGCTTCGTCGACTGGCTGGCCGAACGGGACCTCGACGCCGCCCGCGCGGCGTGGGCCGAGGTGTTCGCCGGCTTCGACACGCCGACCCTGGTCGGGCCCCAGGACCCGGTCGAGCTCGGGCCGCAACAGGTCGAGACGTTCACCCTGCCCGCCGACCTGACCCGGGCCGTCACCGACCTGGCCCGGTCCTGCCACACCACCGTCAACACCGTGCTGCAGGCGGCGTTCGCGCGCCTGCTGTGCGCCCTCACCGGGCAACGCGACGTCGTCTTCGGCACCACGGTGTCGGGCCGGCCCGCGGAGGTGCCCGGCGCCGACACGATGGTGGGCCTGCTGATCAACACCGTGCCGGTGCGGGCGAACATCACCGCGACCACCAGCACCGCCGACCTGCTGCACCAGCTGCAAGGCGCCTACAACCACACCCTGGACCACCAGCACCTGGCGCTCAACGAGATCCACCGAATCACCGGCCAGGACAAGCTTTTCGACACGCTGTTCGCCTACGAGAACTACCCGATCGACGCCGGCGCGCTGTCCGGCGACCAGGAGCTGGCCGTCACCGACATCACCAGCCGCGAATCCACCCACTACCCGCTGACCGTGCAGGCTCAGCCCGGGTCGCAGCTGCGCCTCCAAATCGAATACGCCACACGGGTTTTCGACGACGAGGACATCGCGACGCTGATCGAGCGGATGCGGCGGGTGCTGGTCGCCATGACCGCCGACCCGGCACGGCCGCTGTCGTCGATCGACGTGCTCGACCCGGCCGAACACGAGCGGCTGCACGACTGGGGCGCCCGGGCGGTCCTGGACCGGCCCGCCACCCGGACGTCGATCCCGGCGCTGTTCACCGCGCAGGCACAGCGCAGCCCGCAAGCGCCGGCGGTGACCTTCGAGGGCCGCACCACGACCTACCGGGAGCTCGACGAGGCGTCGAACCGGTTGGCGCACTTGCTGATCGGCCGCGGGGTGGGCCCGGGGCAAGCGGTGGCGCTGCTGTTGCCGCGGTCCGCCGACGCGATCGTGGCGATCCTGGCGGTGCTCAAGACCGGGGCGGCCTACCTGCCGATCGACCCCGCGCTGCCGGCGGCCCGCATCGAGTTCATGCTCGACGACACCGCGCCGACCGCCGCGGTCACCACCGCCGCGCTGGCCGGCCCGCTGCGCGGCCGCGACCTGACCGTCGTCGACATCGGCGACCGCGCGCTGTCCCGCCAGCCGCACACCGCGCCGCCGGCGCCGGACCCCGACCACGTCGCGCACATCATCTACACCTCGGGCACCACCGGCGTGCCTAAAGGCGTTGCGGTCAGCCACCACAACGTGACCCGGCTGTTCGACGCGCAGGCCGTCGGCGTCGAGTTGTCCGCCGATCAGGTGTGGACGCAGTTCCATTCGTACGCGTTCGACTACTCGGTGTGGGAGATCTGGGGCGCGCTGCTGCACGGCGGCCGGCTGGTGGTGGTGTCCGACGCGGTGGCCCGCTCACCGATGGACTTCCACGCCTTGCTGGTGGCCGAGAACGTCACCGTGTTGAGCCAAACCCCGTCGGCGGTGCGGATGCTCTCCCCGCAGGGCCTGGAATCCGCGGCGCTGGTGATCGGCGCCGAGCCCTGCCCGCCCGAGCTGCTGGACCGCTGGGCGCCCGGGCGCGCCATGGTCAACGTCTACGGCCCGACCGAAGCCACCATCTTCTCGACGGCCAGCACACCGCTGGCGGCCGGTTCGGGGGCGCCGCCGATCGGCTCGCCGGTGCCCGGGACGGCGCTGTTGGTGCTGGACGGCTGGCTGCGCCCGGTGCCGGCCGGCGTGGTCGGCGAGCTGTACGTGGCCGGCCGCGGCGTGGGCTACGGCTACCTGCGCCGGGCCGGGCTGACCGCGTCGCGGTTCGTGGCGTGTCCGTTCGGGGCGTCCGGGCGCGGATGTATCGCACCGGCGATCTGGTGCGCTGGCGCGCCGACGGGCAGCTGGACTACCTGGGCCGCGCCGACGAGCAGGTCAAGATCCGCGGCTACCGCATCGAGGTCGGCGAGATCCGCTCCGCCCTGGCCGCGCTCGACGGCGTCGACGAGGCGGTCGTGATCGCCCGCGAGGACCGGCCCGGGGACAAGCGGCTGGTCGGCTACATCACCGGCGCCGCCGACCCGGCCGAGGCCCGCTCCCGGCTGGCCGAGCGGCTGCCGGCCTACATGGTCCCCGTCGCGGTGGTGGTGCTGGACGCGCTGCCGATGACCGTCAACGGCAAACTCGACCTGCGCGCCCTGCCGGCGCCCGAATACGCTGCGGCCGGCTACCGGTCGCCGACCACCCCCACCGAGGAGATCCTGGCGGGCATCTACGCCCACGTGCTGGGCGTGCAGCGGGTCGGGGTCGACGACTCCTTCTTCGACCTGGGCGGCGACAGCATCTCGGCGATGCGGGTGATCGCGGCCATCAACAGCGCCCTGGACGTCGGTGTCCCGGTGCGGGCCATCTTCGAGGCGCCCACGGTCGCGCACCTGGCGCCGCGCATCGGTGAGGACGCCGGCCGGCTGGACCCGCTGACGGCGGGCGAACGTCCCGCGGTGGTGCCGCTGTCGTTCGCGCAGAGCCGGCTGTGGTTCCTCGACCAGCTGCAGGGGCCGTCCCCGGTGTACAACATGGCGGCCGCGCTGCGGATGCACGGCCGGCTCGACGACCGGGCGCTGGGCGCGGCGCTGGCCGACGTGGTGGCCCGGCACGAGAGCCTGCGCACGGTGTTCGCCGCGCCCGACGGAACGCCGCAGCAGGTGGTGCTGCCGGCCGAGCGCGCCGACCTCGGCTGGCGGGTGGTGAACGCCCGCGACTGGTCGGCGAGCCGGCTGCGCGAGGCCGTCGACGCCGCGGCCCGCGAAACCTTCGACCTGGCAACCCAAATCCCGTTGCGCGCAACACTTTTCCGCATCGGCGAGGACGAACACGTGCTGGTGGCGGTGGTGCATCACATCGCCGCCGACGGCTGGTCGTTGCGGCCGCTGGTGCGTGACCTGGGGGTGGCCTACGCCAGCCGGTGCGCCGGTCACGCCCCGGGCTGGGAGCCGCTGCCGGTGCAATACGTCGACTACACGCTGTGGCAGCGCGCCCAGTTCGGCGAGCTGGCCGACAGTGGCAGCCGCATCGCCGCCCAGCTGGCCTACTGGCAGCAGGCGCTGGCCGGCATGCCCGAGCGGCTGGCGCTGCCCACCGACCGGCCCTACCCGCAGCTCGCCGATCAGCGCGGCGCGGCCGTCGACGTGGACTGGCCGGCCGATCTGCAGCAGCAGGTCGCCCGGCTGGCCCGCGAGTACAACTCCACCAGCTTCATGGTGGTGCAGGCCGCGCTGGCGGTGCTGCTGGCCAAGCTCAGCGCCAGCACCGACGTCGCCGTCGGCTTCCCGATCGCCGGGCGGCGCGACCCGGCCCTCGACGACCTCGTCGGGTTCTTCGTGAACACCCTGGTACTGCGGGTCGACCTGTCCGGCGATCCCAGCTTCACCGAGCTGCTGGCCCGGGTCCGCACCCGCAGCCTGGAGGCCTTCGAGCACCAGGATGTGCCGTTCGAGGTGCTGGTGGAGCGGCTCAACCCGACCCGCAGCCTCACCCATCACCCGCTGGTGCAGGTGATGCTGGCCTGGCAGAACTTCGCCGGCCAGGACACCGACCCCGGCGCCGGGCTGGCCCTGGGCGACGTGCGGGTCACCTCGATGCCGCTGGACACCCAGGTCGCCCGCATGGACCTGACGTTCTCGCTGGCCGAACGCTGGACCGAGGACGACGAGCCCGCCGGGATCGGCGGACGGGTGGAATTCCGCACCGACGTGTTCGACGCGGACACCATCGAGACGCTGATCCGGCGACTGCAGCGGGTGCTGGAGGCGATGACGGCCGACCCGACACAATCCGTGTCCTCGGTGGACCTGCTCGACGCCGGCGAGCACGCGCACCTCGACCGCATCGGCAACCGGGCCGCGCTCACCGGGCCGGTAGCCCAATTCGACTCCATCCCAACGGTTTTCGCTGAGCAGGCCACCCGCACCCCGGACGCCGTCGCGCTGGTCTACGAAGACCGCTCGTGGACCTACCGCGAGCTCGAAGAGGCCGCCAACCGGGTGGCGCACCGGCTGGCGGGCTTCGGGGTGGGCGCCGGCGAGCGGGTGGCCCTGCTGTTTTCCAGGTCGGCCGAGGCCATCGTCGCGATCCTGGCCGTGCTCAAGGCCGGCGCCGCCTACCTGCCGATCGACCCGGCGCTGCCGGACGAGCGGATCGGGTTCATGCTGGCCGACGCCGCGCCGATGGTCGCGATCAGCACCGCCGAGCTGGCGCCGCGGCTGCACGGCCACCACGTCGTCGTCCTCGACGTGCACGACCCGGCCGTCGACACTCAGCCGTCGACCCCGCTGCCGCCGCCGGGTGCGGACGACATCGCCTACCTGATCTACACCTCGGGCACCACCGGTGTGCCCAAAGGCGTTGCGGTGAGCCACCGCAACGTGACGCAGCTGCTCACCGCCGATTCCGGGCTGCCGCGCGAGGGCGTGTGGTCGCAGTGGCATTCGCTGGCCTTCGACGTGTCGGTGTGGGAGATCTTCGGCGCCCTGCTGCACGGCGGCCGGCTGGTGGTGATCCCCGACTCGGTGGTGCGCTCGCCGGACGACTTCCACGCCCTGCTGGTCGACGAACAGGTCAGCGTGCTCAGCCAGACCCCGTCGGCCGCCGGCACCCTCTCACCCGAGGGCCTCGAATCGACCGCCCTGGTGGTCGCCGGCGAGGCGTGCCCGGCCGAGCTGGTCGACCGGTGGGCCCCGGGCCGGACGATGATCAACGCCTACGGCCCCACCGAGGCCACCGTCTACACCGCGATCAGCGCGCCGCTGCAGCCCGGGTCACCGGCCGGGGTGCCGATCGGCTTCCCGGTCCCCGGCACCGGCCTGTTCGTGCTCGACGAATCGCTGCGGCCGGTGCCGCCGGGCGTGGTGGGCGAGCTCTATGTCGCCGGCGCCGGGGTGGCCTGCGGCTACTGGCGGCGCGGCGGGCTGACCGCATCGCGGTTCGTGGCGTGTCCGTTCGGGCGGCCGGGGGCGCGGATGTATCGCACGGGCGATCTGGTGCGCTGGCGCGGCGACGGGCAGCTGGACTACCTGGGTCGGGCCGACGAGCAGGTCAAGGTCCGCGGCTACCGCATCGAACTCGGCGAGGTGCGCTCGGCGCTGGCCGCGCTGGACGGGGTGGACCAGGCCGCCGTCGTCGCCCGCGAGGACCGGCCGGGGGACAAGCGGCTGGTCGGCTACATCACCGGGGACGCCGACCCGGCCGAGGCCCGCGCCCGGCTGGGCGAGCGGCTGCCGGCCTACATGGTGCCGGCGGCCATCGTCGCGCTCGACGCAATCCCGTTGACGCCCAACGGAAAACTCGACACCCGCGCCCTGCCCGCACCCGAATACTCCGACGCCGGCCAATACCGCGCCCCCGAAACCCCCGTCGAGCAGACCCTGGCCGCCATCTACGCCCAGGTGCTGGGCGTGCAGCGGGTCGGGGTCGACGACTCCTTCTTCGACCTGGGCGGCGACAGCATCTCCTCGATGCAGGTGGTGACCCGGGCCAAGGCCGCCGGCCTGGCGGTGCGCACCCGCGACATCTTCACCGAGCAGACCGTGGCCCGGCTGGCCCGGGTGGCAGGCGTGGCCGACGAGGACGGCGGGCCGGCCGACGAGGGCACCGGCGAGGTGACGGCCACGCCGATCATCGAATGGTTGCGCGGCGTGAACGGCCCGGTCGATGAGTTCAACCAGACGATGGTGCTGCAGGCGCCCGCCGGCGTCACCGAGGCCGACGTGGTGGCGGTGCTGCAGGCCCTGCTGGACCGGCACGCCATGCTGCGGCTGCGCGTCGACACCGCGGCGGACACCGGCGAGTGGTCGCTGCAGGTGCCCGAGCCCGGGTCGGTGGACGCCGCGCAGCGGGTGCACACCGTGGACGAGCTGTCCGACGCGGCGATCATCGAGGCGCGGTCGCGGCTGAACCCGGCCGCCGGCGTGATGCTCAGCGCCCTGTGGGTGGGCTCCACCGGCCGGCTGGTGCTGATCATTCATCACCTGGCCGTCGACGGGGTGTCCTGGCGGGTGCTGCTGGAAGACCTCAACATCGCCTGGGGCCAGCATCACAACGGCCAGCCGATCGTGCTGCCCGCGGGCGGCACGTCATTCGCCCGGTGGGCGTCGCTGCTGGCCGAGCACGCCTCCTCGCCGGCGGTGGTCGAGCAGGCCGACGCCTGGCGGCGGGTCGCCGCGACGCCGCCCGCGCTCCCGCCGGTGCGCCCCGAGGCGGACACCTACCAGAGCGCCGAGAACCTGGCGGCCACGCTGGACACCGAAACCACCCGCACGCTGCTCGGCGAGGCGCCCGCGGCGTTCCACGCCGGGGTCAACGACATCCTGCTCATCGCGTTCGCGCTGGCCTGGGCCGAGTTCCTGGACAGCGCGGACGCCCCGATCGGCATCGACGTCGAGGGCCACGGCCGGCACGAGGAACTGGCCGCCGGCGTGGACCTGTCGCGCACCGTCGGCTGGTTCACCACCAAATACCCGGTCGCCCTGACCGTCGGCGCCCTGGAGTGGGAGCAGGTGACCTCCGGCGCGCCGGGGCTGGGCGCACTGGTCAAAGACGCCAAGGAGCAACTGCGCGCCCTGCCCGACCCGCTGAGCTACGGGCTGCTGCGCTACGTCAACACCGACGTCGACCTGGACGGCGCCGACCCGCCGATCGGGTTCAACTACCTGGGCCGGCTGGGCGGCGCGGCCGCCGAGCTCTCCGACGAGCTATGGCGGATCAGCCGCGACGGCTCCTCGGCGACCGCCACCAGCACCGCGGTGCCCATGCCGTTGATGCACACCGTGGACCTCAACGCCGGCACCATGGACACCGAGCACGGCCCGCAGCTACACGCCAACTGGACCTGGGCGCCCTCGGCGCTGAACCGCGACCAGGTGACCCGGTTGAGCCGGCTGTGGTTCGACGCCCTGGCCGGCATCTGCGCGCACGTGCGCGCCGGCGGCGGCGGACTGACCCCGTCCGACATCGCGCCCGCGCGGCTGACTCCGCCGCAGATCGACCAGCTCGAGCGCCAACACCGGATCGCCGACGTGCTGCCGCTGACCCCGCTGCAGCAGGGCCTGCTGTTCCACGCCAACACCACCCGCGGCGGCGACGACCATCTCTACGTGGTGCAGCTGGATCTGACATTGACCGGCCCGCTCGACCGGGACCGGCTGCGCGAGGCCATGCACACCGTGATCAGCCGGCACCCGCACCTGGGGGCCCGCTTCTGCGATCAGTTCGACGAGCCGGTTCAGGTCATCCCGGCGGATCCGACGATGGCGTGGCGGTACCTCGAGCTGCATGCCAACGGCAGCGAGTCCGACGCGCAGATCCGGCGGCTGTGCGCCGGCGAACGTGCCGCGGTCTACGACCTGGCCGAGGCGCCGGCGGTCCGGGCCGTGTTGATCCGCACCGGGCCCGACCGGCACCGGCTGGTGCTCACCATCCACCACATCGTGCTCGACGGCTGGTCGGTGCCGATCCTGCTCAACGAGACGTTCGCCTGCTACACCGGGCAGCGGCTGCCCGCGCCCGCGCCCTACCGCAGGTTCGTGACCTGGCTGGCCGAGCGCGACCTCGACGCCGCCCGCGCGGCGTGGGGCGAGGCGCTCGCCGGTTTCGACACCCCGACACTGGTCGGGCCGCCGCATTCGCTGGAGCCGGGCGCCCGAGGCGTCCAAGCGTTTGCGGTGTCCGCGGAGATCACCCGGGCGCTCGGCGAGCTGGCCCGCGCCCACCACACCACGGTCAGCACCGTGCTGCAGGCCGCGTGGGCGCAGCTGCTGGTGTGGCAGACCGGTCAGCACGACGTCGCGTTCGGCACCACCGTGTCGGGCCGGCCCGCCGAGGTGCCCGGCGCCGACTCGATGGTGGGCCTGATGATCAACACCGTCCCGGTGCGCGCCCGCATCTCCGCGGCCACCACCACGACCGATCTGCTGGCCGAGCTGCAACGCGGTCACGCCGACACGCTGGACCACCAGCACCTGGCATTGAGCGAGATCCACCGAATCGCCGGCCAGGACAAGCTGTTTGACACGCTGTTCGGCTACGAGAACTACCCGCTGGACACCTCGGCGCTGGCCGTCGACCACGAGCTGACCATCAGCGACGTCAACCTGTTCGAGCGCAACCACTACCCGTTGACCATGCAGGCCGCCCTGTCCGGCGACCGGCTGGGGCTGCGGGTGGAATACGACGCCGGCATCTTCGACGCGGCCACCATCGAGGCGCTGAGCCGGCGGTTGGAGCGGGTGCTGATCGCGATGACCGCCGACCCGGCCCGGCCGCTGTCGTCGGTCGACCTGCTCGACCCGTCCGAGCGTCAGCGCTTGGACGACATCGGTAACCGGGCGGCACTGGCCGGGCCGCCGCCCGCGCCGCCGTCGATCCCGGTGTTGTTCGCCGCGCGGGCGGCGCAGACCCCGGATGCGGTGGCGATCAGCTGGGATGGCCTGTCGATGACGTACCGGGAACTCGACCAGGCCGCCAACCGGCTGGCGCACCTGCTGGCCGATCACGGTGCCGGCCCGGGACAGTCTGTGGCGCTGCTGTTTTCGCGGTCGGCGCACGCGATCGTCGCGATCTTGGCGGTGCTCAAGACCGGGGCGGCCTATCTGCCGATCGATGCGGCGGCGCCGGCCGCCCGGGTCAGGTTCATGCTCGCCGACTCCGCGGCGGTCGCCGCGGTCACCACCGCGGGTCTGCGGTCGCGGCTGGACGGCTGCGACGTGGCGGCCATCGACATCGAGGACCCCCGGATCCAGACCCGGCCGAGCACGCCGTTGCCGGCGCCCGCACCCCACGACATCGCCTATGTCATCTACACCTCGGGTACCACGGGTGTGCCCAAAGGTGTTGCGGTCACGCACCGCAACGTGACGCAGCTGCTGGAGCCCCTGGATGCGGGACTGCCGTCGCCCGGTGTGTGGACGCAAAGCCACTCGTATGCCTTCGATGTGTCGGTGTGGGAGATCTTCGGCGCGCTGCTGCGGGGCGGACGCCTGGTGGTGGTGCCCGAGGCGGTGACCCGCTCCCCGAAGGACTTTCACGCCTTACTGGTCGACGAAGAGGTCACCGTGCTGACCCAGACGCCGTCGGCGGTGGCGATGCTCTCGCCCGAGGGGCTGGAGTCGGTGTCGTTGGTGGTGGTGGGGGAGGCCTGCCCGGCCGAGGTGGTGGACCGCTGGGCGCCCGGGCGGGTGATGGTCAACGCCTACGGCCCGACGGAGACCACCATGTGCGTGGCCATCAGTGCGCCGCTGGCCCCGGGTATGGGGTCACCGCCGATCGGTGTGCCGGTCGATGGTGCGGGGTTGTTTGTGCTCGACGCGTGGTTGCGGCCGGTGGCCCCCGGCGTGGTCGGCGAGTTGTATGTTGCCGGCGCCGGGGTGGCCGCCGGGTATGTCGGACGGTCCGGGCTGACCGCCTCGCGGTTCGTGGCGTGCCCCTTCGGCGAGCCCGGAACCCGCATGTATCGCACCGGGGACCTGGTGTGTTGGCGTCCCGATGGGCAGTTGGACTATCGGGGTCGCGCCGACGAGCAGGTCAAGGTTCGCGGGTATCGGATCGAACTCGGCGAGGTGCAGGCGGCGCTGGCCGGGCTGGACGATGTCGAGCAGGCGGTGGTGATCGCCCGCGAGGACCGGCCCGGCGGCAAGCGGCTGGTCGGCTACATCACCGGTACCGCCGACCCGGCCGAGGCGCGCACCGCGCTGGCCCAACGGCTGCCGGTGTACATGGTGCCGACCGCGGTGGTGGCGCTGGACGCCATCCCGTTGACGCCCAACGGAAAAATCGACACCCGCGCCCTACCCACACCCGAATACACGGGCAGCCGCTACCGGGCCCCGTCCAACGCCGTCGAGGAGACCGTGGCCGGCATCTACGCCCATGTGCTCGGCGTGGAGCGGGTCGGCGCCGACGACTCCTTCTTCGAACTCGGCGGCGACAGCATCTCGGCGATGCGGGTGATCACGGCGATCAACGCCAGCCTGGGCGTCGAGCTCGCGGTCCGCACCTTGTTCGAGGCGCCCACCGTCGCAAGCCTGAGCCGGCGGGCGCAGACGGATACCGCTCGCGGCGGACAAGCCGAAGAGATCGTGCCCGTCCAGACCCTGAAAGAGGGGACCGGCGCACCGCTGTTCTGCATCCATGCCGCCGGCGGGCTCAGTTGGTCATATCAGGTGCTCGGCAATCATCTGGATTGCCCGATCATCGGAATTCAACAAGCCGAACCGCAGCACGCCGCGCCGCGGTCGATTCGCGAGATGGCGCAAAGCTACGCCGACAGAATCCAGGAAACCTATCCCGACGGCCCCTACCATCTCGTCGGCTGGTCGTTCGGCGGCGTCGTCGCCCACGAACTCGCGATCGAGCTGCAGCGGCGCGGGTGCGCAATCGCACGCCTTGTCCTCCTCGACGCTCAACCCGGTCTCGACGGCAGCGTCACCGCACCCGACGCTGCCCTGGCCGAGCAGCACATGATGGAAGAAGCCCTGCGGTCGCACCTGGCCGCCGCCGATCACGACCAACCGCACGCGCATCGGCAGTTCAACCAACTCGTCCGTGAAGCCGGAGCCGAAGGCATGTCTCGACACAAGCGCCTTTTCGATGTGCTTTTCGGGAATGCCCGAAACAATATCGAGCGCAGCAAGATTCACGAGCCCGGTGTTTTCCTCGGCGATGTGACCATCTTCTCCGCGGTGCGTGATCACGAGGATCGCAGTGCGCTCCTCGCCGAGAATTGGCGTCCGTACGTTGCCGGCGACATCGTCATCCACGAGATCGACTGCACGCATGACGAGATCCTCAATGCCGATGTGGTGGATTCGTACGGGCAGCGCCTCGGGCAACTGCTGGGCGCGCAACGTCGCCGGGAACTGACCCCACCGCAACGATTCGGGGCGGACCCCGGCGACGACGAGCCGCCCGTCCGGTGATGAGCGATTTCGCCGGCCCGTCGCGACGGTGCGATTCATTTCACACCGGCGTCGATCGCGGTGATCACCGCGCACGGATCGCGGCCGTAGCTGGGCCGTTGCAGCGCTTTTGGCGGAGGTCACGCGCGCTGGGAATCGGGCAACGGTAGGGTCGAAGAGGTGTGCGGAGTCACCGGGGAGGTACGACTCGACGGGCGGGCGCCCGATGTAGCCGCGGTCTCGGCGATGGCCGCCGTGCTGACACCACGCGGCCCCGACGCCGGCGGCGCCTGGTCGCAGGGCCGCGTCGCGCTCGGGCATCGTCGCCTCAAGATCATCGACCTGACCGAAGCCGGCGCCCAGCCGATGGTCGACTCCGAGCTGGGCCTGTCCATCGCTTGGAACGGCTGCATCTACAACTACAAGGAACTGCGCAGCGAGCTGTCCGGCTACGGCTACCGGTTCTTCTCGCACAGCGACACCGAGGTCCTGATCAAGGCCTACCACCGGTGGGGCGACGACTTCGTCAGCCATCTGTTCGGCATGTTCGCCTTCGCCATCGTCGAACGCGACAGCGGTCGGGTGCTGCTCGGCCGCGACCGCCTCGGCATCAAACCCCTCTACCTGACCGAGGACAGTCACCGGGTCCGGTTCGCCTCGACGCTGCCCGCGCTGCTGGCCGGCGGCGGCGTGGACACCCGCATCGACCCGGTCGCCCTGCACCACTACATGAGCTTCCACTCGGTGGTGCCCGCCCCGGCCACCATCCTGCGCGGGGTCCGCAAGGTGCCGCCCGCCTCGCTGGTCGCCATCGAACCCGACGGCAAACGCACCGTCACCACCTACTGGGCGCCCGATTTCACCCGGCACGCCGACCGCGCCGACTGGTCCGAACGCGACTGGGAGGACGCCGTGCTGTCCACCCTGCGACTGGCCGTCAAGCGCCGGCTGGTGGCCGACGTCCCGGTGGGCTGCCTGCTGTCCGGTGGTGTCGACTCCAGCCTGATCGTGGGTCTGCTCGCCGAAGCCGGCCAACACGGGCTGTCCACCTTCTCCATCGGCTTCGAGTCGGCGGGCGGGGTGAAGGGCGACGAGTTCCAGTACTCCGACATCGTGGCCCAGCGCTTCGAGACCAACCACCACCAGATCCGCATCGACTCCGCCCGGATGCTGCCCGCGCTGGACGGCGCCATCGGCGCGATGAGCGAACCGATGGTCAGCCACGACTGCGTCGCCTTCTACCTGCTCAGCCAGGAAGTGGCCCGGCACGTCAAGGTGGTGCAGTCCGGGCAGGGCGCCGACGAGGTGTTCGCCGGCTACCACTGGTACCCGCCGATGGGCGATCCGGCCGCCGCCACCCTGGACGGGGCCGTCGCCCAGTACCGGCGGCCTTCTTCGACCGAGACACCGCCGGCGTCGCGCA
Organism: Mycobacterium sp. MAC_080597_8934; assembly: GCF_000523975.1. Taxonomy (NCBI): domain Bacteria; kingdom Bacillati; phylum Actinomycetota; class Actinomycetes; order Mycobacteriales; family Mycobacteriaceae; genus Mycobacterium; species Mycobacterium sp. MAC_080597_8934. Next base: position 40,178 of record NZ_JAOS01000004.1, read on the forward strand.
GCTGGTCGGACCCGGCATCCTCGCCCCGGGCGACCCCAGCCTGCGGTTCGTCACCGAACACTTCGCCCAGGCCGGCGCCGAGACCGGCATCGACCGCGCGTTGCGGCTCGACACCACGGTGATGCTGATCGACGACCCGGTGAAGCGGGTCGACAACATGACGATGGCCTGGGGGCTGGAGGGCCGGGTGCCCTTCCTCGACCACGAGCTGGTCGAGCTGGCCGCCACCTGCCCGCCGGAGTACAAGATCGCCCACGAAGGCAAGGGTGTGCTCAAACAGGCTGCGCGACGGGTCATTCCGTCCGAGGTGATCGACCGGCCCAAGGGCTACTTCCCGGTCCCGGCGCTGACCCACCTGGAAGGCCCCTACCTGGACATGGTCCGTGACGCGCTGTACGCGCCGACCGCCAAGGAACGCGGTCTGTTCAACACCGACGCGGTCGACGCGCTGCTGGCCAACCCCAACGGCAAGCTGACCCCGCTGCGCGGCAACGAGCTGTGGCAGATCGCCCTGCTCGAGCTGTGGCTGCAGCGGCACGGTGTGACGGGCCCGGTTGCATGACCATGACCGATCCGGCAGAGGATCACCCCTCCGAGGCGATCACCCTCGGGCTGCACGACGCGTCGCCGCCCGAGATGGTGGACGCGATGGCCAAGGACGTCGAGCTCGAATTGGGTTGGGGCCGACTGATTTTCGGGCAAACCTTCGCCAATTCCCAAGAGCTGGTCGAGGCGCTGCGGCGGGAAGGGCCCGGCCGGCGCGACATCTGCATCTACGCCCGCGAATCCCATGTCGTGGTCGCCGAGGCGCCCACCGAGCTCTTCATCGACCCCAGCCACACCTACCGGCTGCGGTTCACCGGTAAGGAGAAGAGCCTGGCGCCCACACCGCTGGGCGTCACGGTCCGCACGCTCAACGACCCGATCGACGCCGACGCGATGAACCGGGTGTACGTGCGCTGCGGCATGGTCCCGGCCGGGGTGGACGTGATCTGGGAGAACCATCAGCACGTGCCCGCGGTGAAATACCTGCTCGCGGTGCGCGACGAGGACGGCGCCGTGGTCGGCACCGTCACCGGCGTCGACCACGAGTTGCTGTTCAACGACCCCGAGCACGGGTCGAGCCTGTGGACGCTGGCCGTCGACCCGGCCGCCGGGCTGCCCGGGGTGGGCGGCGCCCTGACCCGGGCGCTGGCCGAGCACTTCCGCAGCGCCGGCCGCGCCTACATGGATCTGTCGGTGGCGCACGACAATGCCGCCGCCATCAGCCTGTACGAGAAGCTGGGCTTCCGCCGCGTGCCGGTGCTGGCCATCAAGCGCAAGAACGCGATCAACGAGCCGCTGTTCAGCCCGCCGCCGGAGACGGTCGACGACCTCAATCCCTACGCCCGGATCATCGCCGACGAGGCGCTGCGCCGCGGGATCTGGGTCGAGGTGCTCGACGCCGAGACCGGCGAGATGCGGCTAACCCACGGCGGCCGCAGCGTCATCACCCGGGAATCGCTGTCCGAGTACACCTCGGCGGTGGCCATGTGCCGGTGCGACGACAAGCGGTTGACCCGCCGCCTGGTCTCCGAGGCGGGCATCACCGTGCCGCGCGCCCGGCTGGCCACCTTCGACGAGGGCGACTTCGCGTTCCTCAAGGAGGTCGGCGAGGTCGTCGTCAAACCCACCCGCGGCGAGCAGGGCAAGGGCATCACGGTCGGGGTCACCGCCGAGAACGGGCCCGACGACCTGTCCGCCGCCCTGGCCCGGGCCCGGGCGCAATACCCGGACGTGCTGATCGAGCAGCGGGTGCCCGGCGACGACCTTCGGCTGGTGGTGATCGACGGCCGTGTCGTCGCCGCCGCGCTGCGGCTGCCGCCGGAGGTCATCGGCACCGGCGAGCACAGCGTGCGGGACCTGATCGCCGCCGAGAGCCGGCGCCGCTCGGCGGCCACCGGCGGCGAATCGCGCATCCCGCTCGACGAACTCACCGAGGCCACCGTCGCCGAAGCCGGCTGGAAGCTCGACGACGTGCTGCCCCAGGGCACCCGGCTGCGGGTGCGCCGGACCGCCAACCTGCATCAGGGCGGCACCATCCACGACGTCACCGCGCAGGTCAACAGCGAACTGTGCCGGGTCGCGGTGACCGCGGCCGAAGCGATCGGCATCCCGGTGACCGGCATCGACCTGCTGGTGCCGGACGTGACCGGCGCCGACTACGCCTTCATCGAAGCCAACGAGCGGCCCGGGCTGGCCAACCACGAACCGCAGCCCACCGCCGCGGCCTTCATCGACTTCCTGTTCCCCGGTCACCCCGGCCAGCCGCAGGCCTGGACTCCCGAGGAATCCCGCTTTGCCCGGGGCTGACGCATGAGCGCCGGCGCGCAGACCAACACCATCACCACACACGTGCCGGCGCGGCTGGACCGGCTGCCGTGGTCGCGGTTCCACTGGCGGGTGGTGATCGGCCTGGGCGGGGTGTGGGTGCTCGACGGGCTCGAGGTCACCATGGTGGGCAACGTCTCGGCGCGGCTGATGGAGCCGGGCAGCGGCATCGCGCTCAACCCGGCACAGATCGGCATGGCGGCCGCGATCTACATCGCCGGAGCATGTTCCGGTGCGCTGTTCTTCGGTCACCTGACCGACCGGTTCGGGCGGCGGAACCTGTTCATCCTCACCCTGGCCCTCTACCTGATCGCCACCGTGGCGACCGCGTTCGCGTTCGCCCCCTGGTATTTCTTCCTGACCCGGTTCTTCACCGGCGCCGGCATCGGCGGTGAATACGCCGCCATCAACTCGGCCATCGACGAGCTGATCCCGGCGCGGGTGCGCGGCCGCGTCGACCTGGTGATCAACGGAACCTATTGGCTGGGTTCGGCGGCCGGCGCCGGCGGCGCCCTGATCCTGCTGGACACCTCGAACTTCGCGGCCGACCTCGGCTGGCGCCTGGCCTTCGGCATCGGCGCCATCCTCGGCATCTTCGTGCTGCTGGTCCGACGCAACGTCCCGGAAAGCCCGCGCTGGCTGTTCATCCACGGCCGCGAGGAGGAAGCCGAGCACATCGTCGGCGAGATCGAGGAGGCGGTCCAGCAGCAGACCGGCCGGCCCCTGCCCGAGCCGCAGGGCAAGGCGCTGCGCATCCGTCAGCGCACCGCGATCTCGTTCCGGGAGATCGCCGCGGTGGCCTTCAAGCTCTACCCGCGGCGCGCGGTGCTCGGCCTGGCGTTGTTCATCGGGCAGGCGTTCCTCTACAACGGCGTCACGTTCAACCTCGGCACCCTGCTCAGCCAGTTCTATGCGGTGCCCTCCGGCATGGTGCCGGTGTTCTTCGTGCTGTGGGCGTTGAGCAACTTCGCCGGGCCGCTGCTGCTGGGGCACCTGTTCGACACGGTGGGCCGCAAACAGATGATCACGCTGACCTACATCGGTTCCGCCGTCGTCGTGGTGGCGCTGGCGCTGGTGTTCCTCACCCAGGCCGGCGGGGTGTGGGCCTTCATCGGCGTGCTGATCGTGGCGTTCTTCCTGGCGTCGGCGGGTGCGAGCGCGGCGTACCTGACGGTCAGCGAGATCTTCCCGATGGAGACCCGGGCGCTGGCGATCGCGTTCTTCTACGCGATGGGCACGGCGATCGGCGGTATCACCGGCCCGCTGCTGTTCGGTCAGCTGATCGACTCGGGCCAGCGCGACCACGTGGTGTGGTCGTTTTTGATCGGGGCGGTGGTGATGGCGGCGGCCGGGCTGGTCGAGCTGTGGCTCGGCATCGCCGCCGAGCAACGCCCGCTGGAGGACCTGGCCCTGCCGTTGACGGTGGACGACGCCGAAGACACTGAGCCCCAAGGGGATTCGGCGCCCGTCGACTGATCAGCCGGTGAGTTTGGTCAGCCAGCTGGGGTCCTGATAGTTCACCGCCCTGGTGCCGTCCCAGACGAACGGGGTGGAGTTGGCGTTGACCCCGGACAGCGTCGAGTAGCCGTTTGCCGCTTTGGTCTTGGCGGTGCCGAGCTCGTCGCCGGACTTGATGCAGGCGATCGCGTCGGCCCCCGCGCCGACCGTCTTGGCCAGTTGGGCGAGTTCGCCGTCGGTGCGGTCCTCGACGCCGTTGCCGGCCAGGTCCTTGCCGTCGATCAGCCGCATGTCGACGTAGAGCTGGCCGTCGATCTCCCCGAAGTCGTGGATCGGCACCACATGCGGTTCGTGCAGCCGCCCGGCGGTGCGCGCCTCACGCTGCATCCGCGACCGGAAGACCGGGTCGTTGGACAGGGCCGGCGACATCAGCTTCAGCGCCACGATGCGTTCGCGGACGGTGTCCTCGGCCGCGTAGACGTCGCCCATGCCGCCGCGACCGACCAACTGCCACAGGCGATACGGCCCGAATTGCGAGCCCTCCCGCGAATCCGTGCTCGTGTCATCCATCGGCGACTCCTCGTCCGCCAGCCATGCGCCGCAAACCGGCTGCCGGCGCCCGGGCAGTGGCGTGCAGGCATAAGGCGCGGGGCACGGCGAAGAGCGAAAGCCAGCTAATTCGGTGGGGCGCTCAACGCGGGTCGTCGTCGCCGATGGCGCGGTCGGTGAGCCCTTCCCGGGAAAGCGCCCGCACGAATCCGTAGGCCTGCATCCCGGACGGGCCGGGATTGTCCAGAATCCACTCGTTGATCTTGTCCAGCGCGTTGGCCAGGTCGTCGCGCTTGACCCGGATCAGGTAGGTCTTGCGGTCGTCACCGGGATCCTCGGTGGCCTCGGCGACGGCGACGGGATTCTTGAACGCATACGCGATGCCGTGCACGGCGTCGTGGTTGAGCGCCCATTGGATTTCGCTGGGGCGCAGCCGGTTCACCGCCAGGTTGCGGTAATCGCGGTCGTGGTCTGAACTGCTCACCTGGCCGGCGATCCTTTTCTGTGGGCACGGGTTGCGTGGGCGCTGGGCAGCGGTCAACTGAATCAACTGAAAGGTGATGTCGCGGGAGGCGATTCGATCACGTTTCGAGCCGGGCATTTTCATCATAGGAACAGGCGTGGCCGGCTGCATGCCGAGCGCGGCGGCTCAGCGGCGGTACCGCAGGAACAGATAGTCGTCGCAGACCAGTGCGTGCGCCAGATGCAGGCCAACCGGGGCGGTCAGCCGCGCCGGGTGCACCCGGTAGCCCAACGGCTGGCTGGCGGCCAGCTTGGGGGCCAGCGTCACGCACAATTCGGTGAGGGCGTCGGCCTCCACCAGCTCGTCGAGCAGGGTGGGGCCGCCCTCGCACAGGATGCGATGCATGCCGGCCTCGCGCAGCATCGCGACGGCGCGGGCCACATCCACCGTCTCCTCGCCGGCCACCAGCACGTGCTGTGCGTCGAGGTCGGGCCGGGCCGCGGTGCGCGCGCAGGTCACCAGGATGGGCGGCTGCTCGGGGTCGCTGAACAGCCGGGCGGGCAGCTCGCCGCTGCGGCTCACCACGGCGATCGGGGGCGGCGCGGCGCGCCCTTCGTGCAGCCGGCGGGCCCGCGCCGCGTCGGTCAGCCGCACCGGGCCGTAGTTCTCGGCCCGGGCGGTGCCGGCGCCGACCAGCACGACGTCGGCCAGCCCGCGCAGGATGCGCAGCAGCCGTTGATCGGTGCGGCAGGACAGCGGGCCGGCGCGGCCGCCGAACGCGGCGGCGCCGTCGGCGCTGAAGATCATGTTGGCGCGCACCCCATCCGGGGGATCGGCATAGAAGGGCGCGAGCTCGATGATGCCGGGCACGGCGCTGATCCGGGGCGGCGAGTTCACCCTTACGCCTCGTGTCCCGGTTCCAGGTGGCGCACGTCGCCGAAGGACACCCAGCTTTCCAGCTGCCGCGGCGGGCTCCCGTCGACGGGGGCGAGCAGGTGCCCGACGTGATCGCCCAGCGAGAAACGATCCAGGATCTCGCCGGCGAACCATGCGGCGGCGTCGTCGAGGATGGGCAGGCGGTGCGGGCCGGGATGCCAGGAACAGCGGTCGAACTTGTCGACCTTGTCGCTGGTCTGGCTGCCGAACAGCTCCGCCACGTCCAGGTGGTCGTGGTCGAACACGTGCACGGCCAGGTGGGTGGCGTCGCGCGCGGTGCGGAAGGTGTGGTTGCGCCGCGACAGGCCGACCAGGAACCGGGGCGGGTGGATGCTGGCCTGGCTGGCGAACCCCACCAGGCAGCCGGCCGGGGTGCCGTCGGACTGGGTGGTGACGACGAACATGGGGTAGTTCAGCAGCGCCACCAGCTTTTCGAACGGGTCGGTGCGGGGATCGGCCATTTGCTCAGTCTTCCCCGTCGCCCCGTCGCGGAACCATCCGCAGCGCCCGGCAGTCGCACCGCGCCGCGGCCGGCCCGTGTGACGTATCGTTTGACAGCATGGCGACAGCCAGCCGAGCCGCCGTTGCGCCGCTGCCATCCGCCGCACCGGGCGGCGTCGCCCGGCAATTCCGCGCTGCGCCAAGCGAATCGAGCCACGTGTTGCCGCCGGCCGGCGGCGGCCCCGGGCGGTGATGGTGGCGGTCACCCGGCGCGACTTCTGCAAGTGGGGTGGCATCGCGGCACTGGCCGCATGCGCCGGGCCGCCGCACGGTAAGGCCGATTACACGCTGCGGATCGCCACGGGGACAGTCGAATTGGCGCCCGGGCGGGTGGTGTCCACCCTCACCTACAACGGCCAGTTTCCCGGCCCGCTGCTGCGCTTCATGCAGGGCCGGCGCACCTGGGTGGACGTGTACAACGACACCGACGCCCCCGAGCAACTGCATTGGCACGGCCAGCACATCGGTGCCGACGTGGACGGCGCCGCCGAGGAGGGCACGCCGTACGTGCCCGCGCATGGCATGCGCAGGATTTCGTTCGTTCCCGGCCCGGCCGGCTTCCGCTTCTATCACACCCATGTGGTGCCGCGCGCCGATCTGTCCCGCGGCCAGTACAGCGGATTGGTCGGGCCGGTGCACATCGCGTCCAAGGACGATGACGCCGGTGCCTTCGACCAGGAAACCTTCTTGACGCTCAAGGAATTCGAGCCGTCGTTGAGCCGGGGCGGCGACATGGCCGTCGACTTCCTCGCCGGCGCGCAGGAGCCGGATCTGAGGGAGCGGGGCGAGTCGTCGATGGCGGCCTCGCGCGGCCGCGGCGAGCAACCCGGCTACGAGGTCGGCTACCGGGCCTTCGCGATCAATGGACGCATGCTGGGCCACGGCGATCCCATCCGGGTGCGCACCGGCCAGCTGGTGCTGCTGCACGTCCTCAACGCCGGCGCCACCGAAACCCGCAGTTTGGCCCTGCCCGGTCACGCCTTCACCGTCGTCGCGCTGGACGGCAACCCGGTGCCCAACCGGGCGCCGGTGCCGGTGCTGTGGCTCGGCGCGGGGGAACGCGTCTCGGCGCTGGTCAGCATGACCAATCCGGGCGTGTGGGTGCTGGGCGACCTGTCCGACGACGACCGCGAGCACGGGCTGGGCGTGGTCGTCGAATACGCCGGCCGCGCCGGGGAACCGCAATGGGTGCCCCCGCCGCCGTTCACCTGGGATTACCGGCTGTTCGCCGGCCCGCACCCGGCGCCGGTCGCGCCGCCCGATCACACCATCGACCTGCTGATCGAAAAGCGCAACGCCGCCGACAACGGTTTCAACGTCTGGACGGTCAACGGCACACCGTTCGCGATGGACAGCAACCAACCCGTGCTGGACGTCGAACGCGGCAGGCGTTACCGGCTGCGGTTGCGCAACGCCAGCGACGACCTGCACCCGATGCACCTGCACCGGCACACCTTCGAAATCACCCGGTTCGCCGGGACGCCCACCGCGGGCGTGCGCAAGGACGTCGCGATGCTCGGCGGCTACCAGAGCATGGAGATCGACTTCGTGGCCGACCAACCGGGCCTGTCGCTGCTGCACTGCCATCAGCAGATCCACATGGATTACGGGCTGATGCTGCTGCTCAACGGCGTCTGATCGGCGAAACTCTTTGTGTACCAACGTCATAGCGTTGGGGGAGTGGCCGTTTCCCGCCCCAGCGGGTCGTTGCGGCGCACCCCGCCGTACATGCCCCACCGCACGATCAGGGGCATCACCACGCGTTGCACCGACCAGGACGGGAAGCGCACGGTATGACCGCTGGGCAAGAAGACTTCCAGCCCGTCGGGCTGGATCCCCACCAGCGAACCCCAGCGCCGCCTCGGCGCCCGGAAGCCGCGCAGCGGCCGGCCGGTGAACTCGGCGACGACGTTGCGCGCCACCAGCGCGTCGCCGCGGTTGCGCGCCGAGCTGCGCAGCGGATCGGTGGCCGCGACGTCGCCGACCGCGAACACGCCGGGATGGCCGGGCACCCGCAACTGCGGGGTGACCCGGACGAAGCCGCGCTCGTCGAGCAGCTCGGCGGGCAGCCACCCGGTGTTGGGCCGCACCCTTCCGATCGCCCACAGCACGGCGTCGGCCGCGGCCGGCGGTTGCCCGGTGCTCCACTGCACGGGCCGGCTGGTGAGCTCGTCGCCGGCGAAGCCGTCGGGCAGCACGGCGCGATGCCCCGGGTGGACGCCGACCCCAGCCGGGTCAGCCGGGCGTGCAGCCGCCGCCAGGCGCGGGGATGATGCCCGCTCAGGGCGGTCTCGCCCGGGAAGTACAGGTCGATCCGCTTGTCCGGCCAGGTCCTCGCCATGTTCAGGGCGCTGCTGACCGCGGCCGCGCCGCCGCCCACCACGATCACCGACCCGGCGGCGGCCAGCCGCTCGTGCGCGTCGCGCAGGTCCGCGCCGATCTCGGCGGCCGACTGCAGGGTGGGGCGTCGCCAGAAGCCGTTGCTGACCCCGGTGCAGATGACCAGCGCGTCGTACGGCTCGGCGACGGGTGCGCCGTCGTCGCCGCGCCCGAATACGGTGCGGGCGGCCAAGTCCACCCCGGTGAGCGTCGCCTGCACCGTGCGGACGCCGTCCAGGCGCCGGAACCGGTCGAACGGAATCCAGTAATCGCGGGCCCAGTCGTGCGGGCGGGACAGCCGGACCCCGAGTTCCTGGCCGCTCACCAGGGCGGGTTTGGCGGAGATCCCGACGACGTCGGCGTGCCGGGACAACCGGATCGCCGCCAGGACGCCGACGTCCCCGAGGCCGGCGACAACGACACGCTTGCGGTTCATGCGGTTATCCTGCCCTGCGTAGCTGACCGCCGTTGACCGATCCGAGGAGGGAGGAGGCCACGCCAGTTGATCGTCTCGCGCCGATCCGTTCGTCCGCCGGCCGCGGCGCCGGCACCTCCCCGGGCGGGCGCCCTGCTGCGCGCTGCGGTGCGCGCCTCGGCTCCCCGTCCCGCCGCGGCGCGGCGCGCCGCCAAGGACTTCGAGAAGGATCTCCTTCCCGCGGTCCTCGCCGAGATCCGCTGGGCGTTCACCCCGCCGCGCACCTGGCTGATGGGTGTGTTGGCCAACGTGATCGCCGCCGCCGCCTGGCTGCTGGTGCAGCCGCTGACTCTGGGCCACCATCACGACTGGGTGATCCTGGTGGGCACCTACTTCTCGTCGTGGGTGCTCGCCGATGTCACCACCACCAACTTCCTGGGCGCCGATCACTACCGCATCCTGCGCGGGTTGGCCGACGGGGTGCCGTTCGGGCGAATCCTGCTGGTCAAGAACCTGGCCCTGCTCACGATCGTCGGGCTGCCCACCCTGGCCGCCGCGATGGCGCTGACGCTGTGGCTGGAAACGCCTGCGCGGCTTGCCATTACGGTGCCCACCGTGGCGGTGCCGATCCTGTCCTGGCTGGGCGTCGGCAACCTGATCTCGGTGCTGCACCCGGTCAGCGTCGAGCCGCTGATCCGGCGCTGGCGCCAGCGCGCCGATCTGCGCCGCACCCGCAGCTGGCTGCTGGCCCTGGCGCTGCCGTATGCGCTGTATTACGTGGCCGACCCGATGAACGGTGTGGAGCACCGGGTGTTGTGGCAACAGCTGCCCGCGCTGATCTGGCCGGTGTTCGGGCGCGACACCAAGAGCGTGGTCCATTTGGCCATCGCCGTCAGCGTCTGGATCGCCGGCAGCCTCGCGGCCGTGTCCTGGGTGCGCCGGCGCGGACTGCAGATCCGCTGACCTACGCCAGCTGGGGCTTGATCTCTTCGATGACCCACTGCGCGTAATCGAGGTATTCGTCCGCGCCGCCGACGGCGGGCACGGGCACCGCGGTCACCGTCACGCCCTGCTCGGCCAGCCAGCCCAGCCGGTCGACGATCTGGCCCGCGCTCATGCCCGGCCGGTCCCTCACGTCGCGGCGGGCGACGTGTCCCTCGCCGACCCGGTTGGTGCCCAGCCCGTGCATCACCTCGAAAGGCCGCCCGTCGTAACAGGGTTGGGACTTGATGTAGTCGAGTTTTTCCGCGATCTGCTCGGGTGGTGTCAGAAACGGCCACCACCCGGAGCCGAACCTGGCCGCCCGGCGCAGCGCGGCGTCGGCGTCACCGCCGATCCAGACCGGAAGGTGGGGTTTTTGAACGGGTTTCGGTTCGAAGGCGATGTCGGCGAACGACACGTAGCGGCCGTCGAAGCGGGGTGTGTCGCTGGTCCACAGCTCGACGATGGCGGCCAGATATTCGTCGGCGATGCGGCCGCGTTCCCCGAACGGCACGTCGAGCAGCTCGAATTCGCGGGCCAGCCATCCCACGCCGAAGGTGACCATCATCCGGCCGCCGCTCATCCAGTCCGCGGTGGCCAGCGCTTTGGCCAGCACGATGGGATGCTGCAGCGGCAGGATGGTGACGCAGGAGTTGATGGCCACCCGCTCGGTGGCCCCGGCGATGAACGCCTGCGCGGTGGTCGAGTGCAGATAATGCGACCCGGACAGCTCGACCTGGTCGACGGGGATGACGAGGTGTTCGGGCACCGCGATCATGTCGTAGCCCCACCGGTCGGCGCATTGCATCATGCGCCGCTGTTCGGGCCCGGTGACGGCCGCTTCCCAGGGCTGCGCAATCGCCTTGAGGCGCATCAGGTGCGGAACGGGAAAGGCGAATTTCACGGGCGTCCCAGCCAGCGGTCCATGACCCCCAATCTAGGGGCGGTGTTGTTAACCTGGCGACATGGCCTCCGAAACGGACCCTGCCAGCCAGAAGCCGGCGCTGGCCGCCACCAGCTGGGCGCTGCTGGGCATGATGTCCTACGAGGAGGAGGTCTCGGGCTACGACCTCAAGAAGTGGATCGACTGGAGTGTCGACCTGTACTACTGGAGCCCGTCCTACAGCCAGATCTACACCGAGCTGAAGAAGCTGGAGGCGCTCGGGCTGGTGACGTCGCGCGTCGAACGCGACGAGGGCACCCGCAGCCGCCGGCTCTACAAGATCACCCCGGCCGGCATGGACGCTGTCACGCAGTGGACCAACCATGCACCCGTCGACCCGCCGGTGCTCAAACACAGTGTGCTGCTTCGGGTTACGTTCGGGCACCTGAGTAATCCCGGTCGGCTCAAGGAATTGCTGCAGGAGCACGTGGCCTACGCCGAGGCCCGGCATCGCAAGGCCATGGAGGACGCCGAGGGAGCCGAGGCGGAGCCCGCCTGGGCGTATTCAGTGCTCGCATTGCGCTGGGCGGCAAAGTATTACGCTGCCGAGCGCGAGTTCGCGCTGGAGATGATCAAGGAGATCGACGAGGCCGACGCCATCCTGCAGCGCGCCGCAAAGGGTGGGTACGGTAAGCCCCGGCCCACGCCGGGTTACTGGCGTGAGGTCGAGAAGCAGGTCCAGGCGAAGCGCGAGGCGGAGTAGTACTCGGCTTTCCGGATATCAAAAACGCATAGCGAAATCCCTTGTGTTACTTTGGTTTCTGTGGTCACATTGCGGGGCTTTTTGTCGGTGGGCTCGCCTAGTTTGCGAGGTATGAGTAGTGATCGGGAGGCGGTGTCGGCGGCGTTCGACGCCATCGATGCCGCCCTGGACGATCTGCTCGACTGCGACTACGCCGCGTTGGCCACGCGCGAGAAGTTGGCGTTGCTGAACCGCTGCGAGAAACTGCGCCGGCGGCTGCCGGCGGTCGAGCATCCGCTGATCAACGCGCTGGCCCGCGACGCCAGCCCGGCGGAGTTGGGGGGCCGGCTTTCGCATGCGATCGCCGAGGCCACCCTGATCAGCCGCGCCGAGGCCGCCCGGCGGGTGCACACCGCCGCCGACCTGGGCCCCCGCGTCGGGCTGACCGGGGAACCGTTGCCGCCGGTGCTGGCGGCCACCGCCGCGCGGCAACGGGAGGGGTCGTTGGGCCTCGAGCAGGTGGCCGTCATTCGTAAGTTCTGCCACCAGTTGCCGGGCTGGATCGACCAGGCGACGCGGGAGCGCGCCGAAACCGACCTGGCCAGGGAAGGCACCCGGTATCGTCCCGAACAGCTCGCCGCGTTGGCCGGCACGCTGGCCGATTGCCTCAACCCCGACGGCCTCTACCGCGACGAAGACCGCGCCCGCCGCCGCAGCCTCACCCTGGGCAACCAACACGCCGACGGCATGTCCGAACTCCGCGGCTGGCTATCCCCCGAGCTGCGCGCCACTCTCGAGGCGGTGCTGGCCAAACTCGCCGCCCCCGGCATGTGCAACCCACTCGATGAAAACCCGTGCGTGGACGGCAGTCCCACCGAGCAGGCCATCGACGGTGATGCCCGCTCGGCGGCTCAACGCAACCACGATGGGCTGCTGGCCGGGCTGCGCGCCCTGCTGGCCTCAGGAAACCTCGGCCAACACAACGGCCTCCCGGCCTCCATCATCGTCACCACCACCCTGGCCGACCTCGAAGCCGCCGCCGGACGGGGTCTGACCGGCGGGGGCACCCTGCTGCCCATGTCCGATGTGATCCGGCTATCCCGGCACGCCCGCCACTACCTCGCCATCTTCGACCACGGCAAAGCCCTGGCCCTGTATCACACCAAACGCCTGGCCTCCCCCGCACAGCGCATCGTGTTATACGCCAAAGACCGCGGCTGCACCGCCCCCGGCTGCACCGTCCCCGGCTACTACGCCGAGGTGCATCACTGCACCGACTACGCCACCTGCCACACCACCGACATCAACGACCTGACCTTCGCCTGCGGACCCCACCACCGCCTGCTACAACCCGGCGCCTGGACCACCCACAAAAACGCCAAAGGCGAAACCCAATGGATCCCACCACCCCACCTAGACCGAAACCAACCCCGCACCAACACCTTCCACCACCCCGAAAAACTCCTACGTGGGGAAGACGAGGACGAGGACGAGGACAGCGACGACGCCGGTTAGTCGGGCTGAGCGGCGCTCGGGCGCGCCGCCTCTTGGGCGGCGATGTAGCCGTACACCAGCCCCTGCGCGATCGTCGCCCCGGCGCCCGGATACGTCGTGCCGAACGCATTGGCGGCGGTGTTGCCGATGGCGTACAGCCCGGCGATCGGCCCGCCGTCCTCGCGCAGCACCCGCGCGCGCTCGTCGGTCTTCAGCCCGCCGCAGGTGCCCAGATCCGACAGCACCATCCGCACCGCGTAGAACGGTCCGTCGAACAACGGCCGCAGGTTGGGGTTCGGCTTGACCGTCGGGTCGCCGTAGTAGCGGTCGTAGGCGCTGCGGCCGCGGCCGAAGTCGGGATCCTCTCCGGCGGCGGCGTTTTGGTTGAACCGGGTCATCGTCTCGACGAACTCCGGCACCGGCACGCCGATGCCCGCGCCCAGCTCGGCGAGGTTGTCGGCCCGCACGGCGATGCCGGCGTCATACCACGCCTGCGGGATACGCATCCGCGGAAACAGTTCGGCCCCAAAGACATAACTGTTGCGGTACTGCTGATCGAAGACGATCCACATCGACTCGACCGGGCTGCCGGACCGCTCCAACTCGAGCAGCCGCTGCCCGAACGACATGTAATCGGTTGCCTCGTTGACGAACCGGCGCCCGTGCTGGTCCACGATCAGGCAGCCCGGCAGCGAGCGTTCCGCGAGCATCACCGCGGGCGCCTTGCCGGGCAGCGGCGCCACCGCGGGGAACCACCACGCCTGATCCATCAGGTCGATCGCGGCGCCGATCTCCTGGCCGGCGCGGATCCCGTCGCCGGTGTTGCCGGCGGCGCCTAGACTCAGGTCGGCGCCCAACGATTCCGACTGAAACTTCCACCGCATCTCCATCCGATGGTCGAAGCCGCCGGTGGCCAGCACAACGCCGCGGCGCGCGCTGATCGTCACCTCGCGCCCGCCGTGCTCGACGACGGCCCCGCTCACCCGCTCACCCCGGCGCGTCAGACGCGTCAGGGTGGTGCCGGTCCAGATCGGGATCCCGGCGCGCAGCACCCCGGTGAACAGCCCGGCCATCAAACCCTGACCGCCGGCCGCGTAGCGCCGGCCCAGCATGCGTCCGCCCACGCCCTGCACCAGGCGCTTGGCGTAGACGGGAATCCCCTTGCGCGGCAACCGGGCCACCAGGTTCATCCACCGGTAATCGGCGCCCGTCGTCGGCATCGGAACCGTCACCTCCATCAGGCCGGGCTCCAACCGGGTGCGGTACTCGCCGAGCAGCGAAGTGTCGAAGGGGCGGCATTCACAGGTGCGCCCGGCCGCACTGCCGCCCGGCTCCTCCGGGTGATAGTCGGAGTAATCGCGGGCCCAGAACAGCCGCAGCGGCGTGGTCCGGCGCAGCATCTCCACCGTCGCGGACACCTGCGCGACGAACGCCGCCGACCGCTGCGGCGGCGCCGAACCCGCGACCACCGAATCCAGGTAGGTGCCGGCGCGTTCCGCGGTGTCGCCGGCGTTCGCCTCGTCCAGCACCGGGCTGGCCGGCAGCCACAGCGCGCCGCCGGAGCGGGCGGTGGAGCCGCCCACGTACGATGATTTCTCCACGATCAGCACCGACAACCCCAGTTCGTGGGCGGCCAGCGCCGCGGCCATGCCGGTGCCGGAGCCGACGACGAGCAGGTCGACGGCGGTGTCGGCCACGGGAAGTCCGGCAGGAATCGTCGCGCTGTGCGTCGTCACAGCGAAAACGGTATGTCGCGGCACCGTGATACCGGAATAGCCGTCCTGATGAGTGGAACAGACACCCCCACGGGCGGGTCCGGCTGCGTTGAATCGTGCGCATGCATGACACCGACGAAATCCGGCTCATCGAGGCCCAGGCCGTCCCGACCCGGTTTGCCCGCGGCTGGCATTGCCTGGGCCTGATCCGGGATTTCGGTGACGGCAAGCCGCACCCGATCAACGCCTTCGGGCAGAAACTGGTCGTCTTCCGCGGCGGCGACGGCGCCATCAACGTGCTCGACGGCTATTGCCGGCACATGGGCGGCGACCTGTCCAGGGGTGAGGTGAAGGGCAACGAGATCGCCTGCCCCTTCCACGATTGGCGCTGGGGCGGCGACGGCCGGTGCAAGCAGGTGCCCTACAGCCGGCGCACGCCCCGACTGGCCCGCACCCGGGCCTGGACCACCCTGCAGCAGGACGGCATGTTGTTCGTGTGGAACGACCCGGAGGGCAATCCGCCGCCGCCGGAGGTAACGATCCCGCGCATCGAGGGTGCCGGCAGCGACGAATGGACCGACTGGCATTGGTATAGCACTGTCGTGCAAAGCAATTGCCGCGAGATCATCGACAACGTCGTGGACATGGCGCACTTCTTCTACATCCACGGGTCGCTTCCCAAGCAGTTCAAGAACATCTTCGAAGGCCACGTGGCCACCCAATACATGAACAGCGCCGGGCGCCCCGATATCGGCGGTGAGGGCGCGAGGATGCTCGGCACCACTTCGGTGGCCTCCTATTGGGGACCGTCGTTCATGATCGACGACCTGACCTATCACTACGAGGACGCCGACCACCAAACGGTGCTGATCAATTGTCACTACCCGATCGACGCGAATTCTTTTGTGCTGCAATACGGCATCATCGTCAAGAAATCGGATGCGCTGCCCGACGACCTGGCCATGCAGACCGCGATCGCGCTCGGCGACTTCGTCAAGCTCGGCTTCGAGCAGGACGTCGAGATCTGGCGGCACAAGGCGCGCATCGACAACCCGCTGCTGGTCGAGGAAGACGGGCCGGTGTATCAGCTGCGCCGCTGGTATCAGCAGTTCTACGTCGACGTCGCCGACGTGCAACTCGACATGGTCGACCGCTTCGAATTCGAGCTGGACACCACCCGACCCTACGCCGCATGGATGAAAGAGGTCGAGGCCAACTTGGCGGCCAGGACCTGAAGGTGCTGAAAATGCCTGTGCGCGAGGATGTTCGGCTCGTCGACATGCCCATGGCGCCGGTGATGTGCCAAGACTGCGGAGCGCGGGTCATGGCCCGCAAAAGCAGCTGGAACCAAACCAGCGTGCAATGGGATGCCGACGCTTCGGCTCGCTGCATCGAGCGCCGCGACGCCGAATGCCTGGCCGGCCATCACCGGGGGCCGTTCCTGGGATGTACCGCGCTGCGGGAGTCGATCCAGGCCGCCGTCGCCAGAGGAGAATTGGCGATCGTCGACCCCCTCGGCTGACGTAGTCTGACCGCATGAGTGGTGTGAGGCGGGTGGCCGTGGTGACCGGCGCGAGCCGCGGCGCGGGACGCGGCATCTCGGCCGCGCTGGCAGATCGCGGCTGGCGGGTGTACGCGACGAGCCGCACCATCGGCGACACCCCGTCCGGTGTGGTGCCCGTCCGCGTCGATCACCGCGACGACGCGGCCGTGTCGGACCTGTTCGACCGTGTGCGGCGGGAGAGCGGGCGGCTCGACCTTCTGGTCAACAACGCCGCGACGATCTCCGACAATTTGGTCAGGCCAAAGCCCTTCTGGGAGAAGCCACTCGACTTGGCCGATGTGCTCGATGTGGGATTGCGGTCGTCTTATGTGGCGTCCTGGTACGCCGCGCCGCTGTTGGTTGCGGGCGGACGCGGGCTGATTGCGTTCACGTCGTCGCCGGGGTCGGTGTGCTACATGCACGGTCCCGCGTACGGCGCGCAGAAGGCCGGAGCCGACAAGATGGCCGCAGACATGGCGGTGGACTTCCGGGGCACCGGGGTTGCGACGGTGTCGATATGGATGGGCATCCTGCTGACCGAAAAGCTGCGCGCCGCTTTCGGTGCGGATCCGGCCGCGCTGGCCGCGACCGCCGAGCATGCCGAAACCCCGGAATTCACAGGCTATGTGATCGATGCGCTGTTCGACGACCCGGGTCTGGCGGAGCTCAGCGGGCAGACGCTGATCGGGGCGGAACTCGCGCAGCGCTACGGCATCACCGACGAGGGCGGCCGCCGCCCACCGTCCCATCGGGACATGCTCGGCTCGCCCCGGACGCCGAGCAGCGTCGTGGTGCGCTAGTGCGCTAGCGCCGGTCAACCCTCAAAGACGCCGAGCGCTCCGACGTACGCGCGGTCGCCCATGGCCCGCTCGGTCAGGCACCACGATCCGTCGGTCGGCAGTCGTGTCAGGCGTGTGCGCCGCCGTCGACGCGAATCTCCGTCCCGGTGATGAACGCGCCGTCGTCGGAGGCCACCATCGCGATCACCGAGGCGACTGCGCTCGGGTCGCCCAGTATTTCACTGTCTTTGCCGTGCAGGAGCGGGGTTTGCTTGGCCCACAGGCCGACGTCATACCCGTCGGGCATTTTGTCCAACGTGCTGTTGGCCAGTGCCGTCGAGACTCCGCCGGGTTGGATGTTGACCGCGCGCAGCCCTTGCTTCGCGTACTCCAGCGCCAGCGAATGGGTGAAGCTCAAGATGCCGCCCTTGCTGGCGGCATACGCGGCCATGTAGGGATGTGCGAACGATGCGGCGGT
Organism: Mycobacterium sp. MAC_080597_8934; assembly: GCF_000523975.1. Lineage (NCBI taxonomy): Bacteria > Bacillati > Actinomycetota > Actinomycetes > Mycobacteriales > Mycobacteriaceae > Mycobacterium > Mycobacterium sp. MAC_080597_8934. Next base: position 57,864 of record NZ_JAOS01000004.1, read on the forward strand.
GGAGGTGAAGTTCACCACCACACCGCGCCCGGAGTCCAGCAGCGCCGGCAGCGCCTGGCGGGTCATCAGGAAGGTGCCGGTCAGATTGACGGCCAACGTCCTGTTCCAGTCGGCCAGCGTGGTCTGGTGAGTGTGCGAACACGTCTGTATGGCCGCAACATTCACCAGCACCTCAAGGCCGCCGAGGTCGGCTACCGCGGCATCGACGGCGGCAATGACATCCCCTTCGACCGAGATATCCAGGACGGCGGTGGTCAGGCGTTTGCCGGTGCCGGCGTCGTCGGCGGCGGCCCTCGTGCGCGCCAACCCCTCCGCGGAGATGTCGTAGGCCACGATGGTGGCGCCCTCGTCGAGCAGCCGGGCTGCGGTGGCCGCACCGATCCCGGAGCCGGCCCCGGTCACGATTGCGCGGCGGCCTGCGAAACGGTCCATGACGCAATGCCTCTCGGTGATCAGGCCGGCTGAAACGCGCTCAGCGGCGCTTGGTCGGGATAGCTGGTCGGACCCCCCACGTCATAGGCGGCGTTGAGGGCAGCGATGAATTCTGGGTCATGCAGTGGCGCGCTCGGGGCGTCGAGTTTGATGCCCTTGGCATGGAGGTCGTCCAGCATCATGTCGATCGCGCGGTCGATGGTGATGTCGTCGGAGCCTTCCATATTTTTCTTGAGCTCGTCATAGTCGGAGAAAACCTCGGCCGACCAGTGGACCAGGAATCGCAACTCGTCAGTGTGGTGGCGGGCGATCACGTCCTCGCCGTTCTTGAGCAACCAGTGGTTGCGATCGGACGGGTCACCCGTGAACACGGTGTCGAACGCCAAACCGGACGGAATCTGTTGTTCCAGTGGCCCGTTGGCTTCGCCGCGGTGAACCATCATCTCGTTTTGCACCACCACGCCGCGGTTGTTGATCGGCGGCAGCACTCGCGCCGGGGCTTTCAACGGACCGTCGGGCCAGTAGGTGAAGCCACTTCCGGTGTCCAGGCAGAACCACGTGATCACCTGGGCCATTTTGATCAGGTAGTCGGAGAACAATCCCGACTTGCCCATGACGCTGCACAGCCAGGTGGGTGCGTTCTCGTGGCGCACGCCGCGAAAACTCGGCGAATCCAAGTGGCCGGGATCGCGGTTGGCGCAAGGCCCATTGATGTTGAACAGCATCATCTCCGGCTTGGCGTACTCAGCGTTCCAGTAGCGCTTGGCATGTTCAAGGAAGGCGGCGTTGTAGAAGCAGTCGTGTAGTTCCGGGTACAGCACGGTGCCATAGTTGGCGAGGTAGCCGCGGAACGTCGGCGTGAGAAACAGGTCCAGCGAGGGCGTGAACCCCTCGGGAAACGCACCGCTCATCGTCGCCATCAGTTCGTCGGCCGACGCGAAGTGCTGCGCGATGATGAGGCGCCACGGACCGCGCGTGTGCACCACATTCAATAGGCGCTCACGCTGATCGTCGGTGTACACATTGTCGATTTCGCGGGGCGGCGCGACCGGCCGCAGTACGTCGGAAAGCTCCATCCGGCGCTCGTCGCTGAGCATCACCTGCCTCCTTTGCGGTCACGATCGGTCGATTGTGCGCAGCGTTACCGCGTTGGGGTGGAATGCCGTCCGGTGATCGGGACGTCAAACCGGAGCGGATGAGTAAACTTGGCCCGCAGCAACCCACCGATCTCCGCGATGGCCAGCCGGCCGCGTGCTGTGGCATCGGAGCGCATCAGGAAGCCGTGGTACATGCCGGGATATCGGGTGACGGTGGTCTGGACGCCGGCGTCACGCAGGCGGTCCGCGTAGCGCTCGCCCCAGTCCCGGATGGGGTCGCAGCCCGCGGTGACCACGATCGCCGGCGGCAGACCCGACAGGTCGGCCGCATACGCCGGGACCAGATACGGGTCGGTCGGAGGACCGGCATCGCCGTCGACCAGCGCGTGCATGTAGTCGATGTCGTCGCGAATGAGCAGCGGAGCGTCGGGCATTGCCGCGATCGAGGCAACGGACATGTCGCGGTCCAACCCGGGATACAGCAGCACCTGCGCGCAGATCGGCGGTCCGCGGCGATCGCGCGCGGCCAGGGCGACGGCCGCGGCCAGCGAGCCGCCGGCGCTGTCGCCGATGACCGCGAGCCGATCGGCATCGACGCCTAATTCCCCGGCCTTCCGCGATACCCATTCGGTGGCGGCGTAGGCGTCGTCGAACTGGGCGGGCGGCGGTGACTCCGGGGCCAGCCGGTAGTCCACGGCGACGACCGTGGCCGCTGACGCGGAGGCGAGCTCGCGGGCCAGTGGTTCGAATGAGCGGTTGGATCCCATCACCAGTCCGCCGCCGTGCAGATACACCAGCACCGCCACACCGGAATCCGTTGTGGGCCGGTAGATCCTGACGGGGATGCCGCCGGCGGCGCTGGGCACGAGCGCCTCGGTGACGCTGGCCATCTCGGGCATGGTCGCCGGCCGCGGTGCGGACTCCAGCCCGGCGCGCACCGCGGGCAGACCCCGTTGCCGCATCGGAGCGGTCTCGCCGAACGAGGCGATGCGGGCGGCCGCGTCGGGATCCAGTGGGGGAGAAGTCATGTCTTGTCAGTCTGGCGCGGAGTCGAACCGTGTCTCGGTCCGCAGTCGTGGGGCCTGTTGCGCGGCAAGCACTTTGGCCCGTTCGCGCATCGCCGCGCCGACGCTTTCCGGATGAGTGTGCAGGTAGAAGTGACCCTCGGTCGATTGCCTGAAGATCATCTCGGCGGCTTCCAGCGCATCCATGGACGCGGCCTTGATGCCGAGCATGGCCGAGCGGTGGGCTTCGGCCGCGGCCGCATCGGTGGCTGCATCGGGGTCGACGCCGCCCGCCGACTCGAAGATGTTGGAGCGCACCGGCCCCGGCAGCACGGCCTGGACGTGAACGTGATCGTCGTGCCCGGTGGCCTGCACCTCGAGGTGCAGGCATTCGGTCAGCGACAGCACCGCGTGCTTACTCACGATGTAGGGCGCCTGCAACGGCATCGCCACCACCGCACCCACCGATGCGATGTTCCACACCCACGCCTGCTGTCCGGCGGCCATCATCTTCGGCAGAAACGCGCGTACGCCGTAGAACACGCCGCTGACGTTGACGTCCATGACGCGCTGCCAGTTGACCACCGGTGTGTCCCACAAATAGCCGAACTGTTCGATGCCCGCATTGTTCACCAGCAGGCGCACCGGCCCGATGTCATAGGCGCGGTCGGCGAGGTCCTGCACGGCGGCGGGATCGCGGACGTCGCAGGCGGCGTCGTGCGCCGCGCCGCCTCCCGCGGCCAACTCGTCGCGCAACGCCGCGACGGCGTCGCGGTCGATGTCGGCCAGCACGACCGTCATGCCCAACCCACAGGCGTAGCGGGCCAGGCCGGCGCCGAGGCCGGACCCGGCGCCGGTGATCACCGCGACTCCACCCGCGAAGGTGCTGCGAGCGTCCATCCTTATGAGCCCACACCGCTTTCGGCGTGCAGTTCGGACAGGAGCACCGAGCTGGTGGTGTCGAGAATTACGTCCATCTGGCTGAACTCCAGTCCGTGGGCACCGCGCCGAACGCCGACGTTGACGACGGCGCTGGACACCGCGAACGGCACGAAGTTGGCGATCTGGTTGACAAAGAGGTAGAACCGCGCCCGGGTGATGTCGCCGTCGGACCCGATGCGGTGCACGTTGGTGGCGTGATGCCGCAATGGGTACGGACTCTGCTTGCGGTGCTCCGACAGCCATTCCATTACCGCGTCGCGACCGCTGAGTTTCGGTGACATGAGCTCCTCGAAAGGGCTTGCACCGGAATCGCTTCGGGTCAGGTAGTGCACATCCTCGGCGTAGCTGGCCGCGAGCTCGTCGTAGTGCGCCTCATCGTAGTGGTACCAGAAGGCCCCGATGAATTCCTGTAATTCGGGCAGCGTGATGTCGTCGCTCATCCCGTCAGTCAACTCCGAGCGTGCAGTTGCTAGCACCTCGGATGCCCGGTCAGTGGAACACCGTCGGGGCTCAGTTGGTGATCAGCCTGCGCGGCGAGACTATTTTTCTGGATTACGGTAGGTGCCCGTGCGCGCGTGGGTCGGCCGCGTCCCGCTGAGTAGGCACGGGCCTGCTGAAGGCGGCGGACCGCTTCGATACTCGTAGGCATGAGCACTGGCATGCCCGTCACGACTGAAAGCGCAAGAGCGGCGGGTCCGGACCCCTACGACGTCGGCGAACTGCGGGCCAACCTGCGGCAGGCGGATCCCGGGGTGCTCGTCGCGGTGCTCGCCCAGCTGACCGGGGACCCGGCCGTCGCCGATCGGTTCGCGCCGAAAATCACCCATGTGCCCGACCCGCCGGAGCAGGCGGGCGTCACCGACCCGGAGACGGCCGCCCAGCTCGTCGACGAGATCGTCACGGCGTTGAGGACGCCGCGGCGAGCGGACGCGGTACCCGCCGACGACCTCGACCTCTTCGCTCGTGTGGCGCCCGTCGCGCTGGGCGGAGAAGTCGGCCCCGAGTATCTCGGACTGCTCCTCGAGCAGGGCGGTTTCCAGCCTTCCCAACCGGTACTTCCGCGCACCGCAAAGCTTCCCGCGGGATTCCGGGTGGTCATCATCGGCGCCGGGATCGCCGGCATCACCGCCGCGCTCGCCTGCGCGGACGCCGGCATCGAGTATCAGATCATCGAGCGCAACGACGAGGTGGGCGGAACCTGGTACACCACCAGGTATCCCGGCATCGGGGTGGACACCCCCTCGGCGTATTACTCACTGTCCCGCGACATCAACGGTGACTGGTCGAGCTACTACCCGCAGGGTGCGGAGTATCAGGCCTATCTGGTATCGGTGGCGGACAAAAACGACCTGCGCAAGCACACCCGGTTCGGCACCGAGGTGGAAGCGTTGTGGTGGCAGGAGCGGCGTCGGCAGTGGCAGATCCATTCGGTCGGCCCGGACGGAACCCGCGACGTCAGTTACGCGAACGTGGTGATTCCGGCCGCCGGCTACCTGAATCGGCCGCGGTGGCCGGAACTGGCCGGCCGCGAGACGTTCTCGGGGATTTCGATCCATTCCGCGCACTGGGACCTCGAGCTGGATCTCACCGGTAAGAGGGTCGCGATCATCGGAGCCGGGTGCACCGCGGTCCAGATCGTCGACGCCTGCGTGGACCAGGTTGCGCACCTGACGGTCTTCCAACGCCAACCGCACTGGGTCGCACCGCGCCGACGGGCATCCGACGACGTCCCCGCCTATCAGCGCTGGTTGGGCACCCGACTTCCGTACTACGCCAACTGGATTCGGCTCAAGTCATATTGGGGGACGGCGGACACCAACTATCCGGTAATCCTGCATGACCCGCAATGGGCGGCCGAGCACCTGTCGGTTTCGCCGGCCAACGACGTGTTGCTGCGCATGTGTCTGGATTACATCGATCGCGTGTTCGGCGCGGGCAGCGAGCTGGCCCGCAAGGTCACCCCCGACTTTGCGCCCTACGGCAAACGGATCATCCGCGATCCGGGCGGCTATTACGCGGCGCTGGCCCGCGAGCACGTGGACGTCGAGGCCAGCGAACCGGCCCGCGTCAATCAGGCCGGAATCGTCACGGCCGACGGCCGCCAAATCGACCTCGACGTCATCATCTACGCGACCGGTTACTATCTGGATTTCCTTTCCACCGTGGACATCCGGGGCCGCGACGGCAAGAAGCTGACCGACGAGTGGGGCGACGCCCCCCGGGCCTACCGGGGCGGAATGGTGCCCGGGTTCCCGAACATGTTCATCTCCTCGGCCCCCAACTACAGCCCGGGTCACGGGGCCGGGCACAACTTCGGGGTCGAGGTGATGGTGCACTACGTGATGGAATGCCTGCAGTTGATGGCGCTGCGCCGGGCCACCACCGTGGAGGTGACGCAGCGCGCCTACGAGGAATACGTCGCGGACATCGATGCCCTCATGGCGGGCACCGTGTGGTGCCACACGCCCTCGGCGCACACCTATTACCGCTCGGGCGGAGGCCGGATCGTGACCGCGTTCCCCTATCGGCTCGTCGATTTCTGGCGCGACCATCGTGCGCCGAGCGAGGAAGATCTCGAGTTGCGATGAGCCGCTTACTGTCCGGCAAAACGGCGTTGGTCACCGGTAGCAGCCGCGGCATAGGTCGCGCGGTCGCGCAGCGCCTGGCCGCCGCAGGGGCCACGGTCGCGGTGACCGCACGCTCGCACTCGTCGTCCCCATCGACGCGGGCCGGTACGGCCACCGCGCTGCCCGGCACCATCGGCGAAACGATCGAACTGATCGAAGCCGCCGGTGGTTCGGCGTTCGGGATCGCGGCCGACCTCGAAGACGCCGACCAGCGGGACGGTTTGGTCGATGCGGTCCTCGACCGCACGGGCCGCATCGACATTCTGGTCAACAACGCCGGTTTCGCCGACTACTCGTTGGTCGAAGACATGAGTTTGGAAACGTTCGATCGCACCGTGGAGCACTACCTTCGCGTCCCGTTCGTCCTGACGAAATGCGCTGTGCCGCATATGCGCAAGCAAGGGGCGGGGTGGATCGTCAACATCGGATCGGTCACGGGCGTGGCCCCGGTCAGGCCGTACCGGGAGTACAACAAGGCCTCCGGCGACGTGGTCTACGCGGCCATGAAAGCCGCCCTGCACCGGTTCACCCAGGGAGTGGCCGCCGAGTTGCTCGACGCCAACATCGCCGTGAACTGCGTCGGCCCGTCGACGGCGGTCCGGACACCCGGTGCCGCGCAACTGATCCCGGAGTCTTTCCCTACCGAACCGGTGGAGTATCTGGCCGAGACCGTGCTGGCGATGTGCCATCTGCCCGCCGCGGAGCGAACAGGGCTGGTCGCGTTCAGCCTGCATTATCCGTGGTCACAGCAGCTACCCGTGCACAGCCTGGACGGCGCGAACCTGTTGCCGCCGTTGCGTCCCCCGGCAAATGCCAATCCGAACATTCTTCCCGCGGGGGTCTAGGTCAGAACCGGATCGGTGCTGATGCAGAAGCTGTGGCAGACGCGGTCGCGCACGATGACGTCGGGACACTCCGGGTCGAACCAACGGTCCACCACCGCCCAATGGATCGGGTGCATCAGGTAGGGCCCCATCAACCCGTCCACGTCGGTGAAGAGCTGTTCGAACACATGGGTCCACGCCGAAGCTCCGGTCGCCTCCTCCACCCGGCTCAGCTGCCAGCCGGTGATGGTGCGCACGTATCGCGGCATCAGCCGCAGGTCCGCCTCGAACCGGGCGACGGTGTCCTCGGCGGTGTCGGGCGACACCGCCAACAGCAGCGTCCGGTACACGGTGCCGGGTTTTTGGCCGGCGTGAACGGGCGTTCCGGAGTAGGTCGTACCGTTCACCCGGCCGACGGCGGGGTCGTCCAGGATGGCCGCGAAACATGCGGCCGTGCAATCCCATTGGCGTTTGGAGGCGAAGCGAAGGTGCACCAGGAGGTCGCCCCCATTGCGGGAGCCGGGCAGTGTCGGCCCCGCCACCCAGTGCAGCGCGCCGGCGTCGGACGCCGCCCGACGCAGTGCGGCAGCCATCCGGTCGCGGTCCTGCTCGGCGATATCGATCAGCCGGGTGACGCTATACATCGCAGAGTACGTCGACGTCCGCGGCGCGCGCGGCGAAGGACCGGGACCGCTCGGCCACCAATTCCCCGATCCGCGACCACCATTCGCCCACGGCCGGATCGGGCCGGCCTTGCCACGTCATCTCCCACCACGCCCGGACGTTGGGCAGTGTCCAGGTGATGGTGACGGTGTTCACCTGGCCCTCGGATGCGTCGAACCAGATGGGTGGACTCACCAGGACGTCGTGCAGCGTCATGCCGCGTTCGCGCGCGCCGGGGGCGTACTCGGCCAGATAGGTGTCGACGAATCGCCGGGCGCATCCGGGCCGGGTCACCACCCGGTCGATGACGAAGACTGCACCGTCGGCCATGAGCCGACCGTATGACACCCGGGGGACGCAGCGGGGCCGGCTCCCGACCACCGGGAACCTCCGGTCAACCGTCGAAGCCGTCGCGTTACCGCCGCAGCAGATCGGCCAGGGCGGCCGCCGCCTCGTTGCGCGCCCGGTGCGCGATGTCGAGCATCGGCATCGTCATGAACCCGTGGATGCCGCCCTCATAACGCAATTGCACGGTCGGCACGCCCGCCGCTTCGAGCGCGGCGCCGAAGGCCAATCCTTCGTCGCGCAGCGGATCGTGGCCGGCGACCACCACGACCGCGGGCGGGAGTCCGCGTAGGTCGGCGTTCAGCGGCGTGGCGTAGGGGTGCGCGCGGTCTCGGGTCGAGGGCACGTAGCAATCCCAGTACCACCGCAGCGCCGGCGCCGGGTTGTAGTAGCCCTGGCCGAAGAGGCGGTACGACTCGGTGTCGAAATCGGCCGCGATCACCGGATAGATCAGCAGTTGGGCCGCCGGCGCCGGGCCGCCGCGGTCGCGACACATGACCGTGGTCACCGCGGCCAGGTTGCCGCCCGCGCTGTCGCCGCCCACGACCAGTCGTGCGGGGTCGGCCCCGAGCGCGTCGGCGTGGTCGCGGGCCCAGCACGTCGCCGCGTACACGTCTTCGGCGGCCGCCGGCCACGCGTTCTCCGGGGCCAACCGGTAGTCGACCGAAACGACAACGGCGGGAACAAGATTGGCAAGATTGCGGCACAGGCCGTCGTGACTGTCAAGGTCGCAGAACACGAAGCCACCGCCGTGGGCGTACACGAGGGCGGGGAGCGGCGCCGCCGCTTCGGGTCGGTATACGCGTATGCGGAGGGGGCCGCCCGGACCCTCGACCAACCGATCGGCCACCTCGGCGACGGGCTCGGGCTGGGCCGGCGGCACCAGCCTGGATCGGATCAGCGCTCGGGCCTCGGCGCCGCTCATCTGCTGCACGGGTGGAAACCCGCTGTCCAATTGCTCGATGATCGCCGCGATCTGCGGCTCGAGGCTCACGCGTACTGCAGGGCGGGGCGCGGCTTGGGCACCGGATGCTGCGGCCGCATCGGCGGCAACGGCCGCAGGCGCTGCAGGGTCGGCGCGACCCGTTGCGGGCCTCCCTCCACGTTGCGCCACACGCCCATCGCGGTCATCCGTACCGGCGCTGCCAGCCGCTGGTCGAGCGCCATGCGCTGCAGCGGACCGCACACCGACACGGCTGCGGCAGCTTCGCCGGGACCGCCGATTGGAGCTGCGACACAGCCAAACCCGAGCAAGGATTCTTCGCGTTCGAAAGCGACGCCGTGCGCCCTGACCTTGGCGAGTTCGGCCGCCAGTTGCGGGGCGCTGGAAATCGAGTATTTGGTCGGGCGAGCCCCCAGGTCGAGGTCGGTCGCCTCGTCGCGGTAAGCCAGGATCGCCTTGCCGACGGCCGTACAGTGCGCCGGCTGACGGCCCCCGACCCGGCTCGGGATCACACTGTTCAGCCGGTCACCGACCTTCTCCAGATAAACGACGTCGGGGCCGTCCAGCACCGCCAGGTGCACGACAAGCCCGGTGGCACGGTGCAATTCGACCAACAAGGGGGTGGCTGCGCGCACCAGACGATCCTGGTGCACGGCCAGCGAGCCCAGCTCGACGAGGCGCATGCCGAGTTCGTAGTCACGGCCGCTGCGGCGCAGCCAGCGCAACTGGACCAACCGCTCCAGCATCCGGTGCGCCGACGAGCGCGGCAGGCCGGTGCGGCGCACGATCTGGGCCAGCGTCAGGCGTCCCGGCCCGTCGAATGCGTCCAGCACCAGCGAGATGCGGTCGATGACCGCGGTGGGGGTTTCGGCGGGCGCGGGCATATGTCCTCCTGGATGGCATATTCCTATTAGGAATATCTTCCTACCACACCGCTGTGTTCGTTGTCACACAGGACACGCCCCGGGGCGACATTCGCGCGTGTAACGCCACGGCGGGTTCCGGGGTGATTTCTCCGCCGTGGCGTTACACGCGCGGCAAGCGACAACCGGCGGCCGAGGCGCCGGCGCGGCGGCCGTAGAAGCTGCCGTCGCCGAGCGAGATGCCGCTGGCGTAGCCCCAGGCGGCCAGCCCGGCGGTGCACCGGCCGGCCGCGAAGAGGCCCGGGATGGGCTGCCCGCTGACGTGCAGCACCTCGGCGTCCAGCGTGGTGGCCAGCCCGCCCAGGGTGAAGCCGCCGGTGCTTTCCCGCAGGTCGACCGCGCCGACGGGGGAGCCGATCGGCCTGATCCACTCGGGCTTCTTGTGCAGCAGCGGATCCTCGCCGCGGGCGGCGCCCGCGTTGTAGGCGGCCACGGTGTCCTGCAGCGAACCGGGCGGCAGGGCCATGTCGCGTTCCAGGTCGGCCACCGTGTCGGCCACCCAGGTCGCCGGGCGCAGCATCAGCTTGGGCGACCACGAGGCCATCGCCTCGTCCTGGGCGTCGCCGTCGATGATCAGGTAGGCGGTGTTGTCCTGCTGGTAGAGGGTGAGCTGCCCGATCCGGCCCGGGTAGGTGTCCTCGGCGACGTAGCGCTGGCCGCGGCCGTTGACCAGGATGCCGCGCACCAACTGCTGGGGATCGATGAAGATCGCCACCTCGGTGGCGTCCATGTGCGCGAGGTCGGCGCCCAGCGCCTGGGCCATCCGGATCGCCTGCCCGTCGTGCTGCTCGATCGAGGCGGCCGGGCGTCCAGCGATGCGCGGCGCGTAGCGGGCCACCATGGAGTCGTTGTAGGCGAAGCTGCCGGTCGCCAGCACCACGCCGGTACGCGCCCGGATGTTCATCTCGGTGCCGTACCTTCGCGCGCGCATGCCGACGACCCGGCCGTCGGACTCGGTGATCAGCCGCTGCACCCGCACGTCGTAGAGCGCGCGGGCGCCGGCGGCGGTGGCGCTCTCGACGAGCGGCTTCATCAACATGTAGCCGGCGCTGGCTTCGCCCTGCTTCTTGTTCTGCATCTGCGGGACGTGCCCGCGCGGAGCGGGGGAGGCGATGGTGTTGAACGGATACGAGTTCTCCCCGCCGCTGTACATCAACCCCTGATCGCCCATCGGCTCCCAGCCGGGCTCGCCGAAGAACTCCGCCTTGAACGGCACTCCGCAGCCGACCAGCCACTCGAAGTGGGCGAGGCTGCCCGCGCAGTAGTCGGCGATCCGGTCGGCGTCGGCACCCGGGCCCATCGCAACGTTGAGGAACGCCGCCATGTTGTCGACGGAATCGGTGAAACCACAAGCCTTCTGGATGGGCGTGCCGCCGCCCAGGTAGATGAATCCGCCGGCCATCGCTGCCGCGCCGCCCCAGGATCCGGTGCGCTCCAGCACCAGGACGTCGGCCCCGGCGCGGGCCGCTTCCACCGCCGCGGCCGCACCGGCCACGCCGTAGCCGGCGATGACGACGTCGGCCTCGTGGTCCCACGAGGTGATCGACGACGCGGGTATCGGTGTGACGTCGGTACTCACATGCGCATCGCCGCGGGTGGTTCCGGAATCCACTCGTGGCCCCAGTAGCTGTCGGCGGTGATTTCCTCTGCGGTGTAATAGGTTTCGTCGACCCGCATCCCGTCGGTGCCGAATTCGATGTCCCAGTCGCCGGGCGCGCGGACGTAGAAGGACACCATCTTGTCGTTGGTGTGCCGGCCCAGGGTGGACGCGACGGTGAAGCCGTCGGCATTGACCCGGTCCAGCGCCTGCCCGACGGCGTCGAGGCTGTCCACCTCCACCATGACGTGGACCAGCCCCGGGTCGCGCTGTTGGGCGGCCGGGCAGATCGCCAGGCTGTGGTGGCGTGCGTTGATGCCCAGGAACCGCACCCGGATCGGGCCGAACTCCGCGGGCAGCGGCACCCGGAACGCGCCACGAGACCGGAATCCCAGTACCTCGGTGTAGAAGTCGAACAGACCGTTCGGGTCGGTGGCGGGCACCACCACGTGGCCCAGACCCTGGTCGCCCGTCACGAACTTCGCGCCGAACGGGGTGATGACCGGGCTGTGGTCGAGCACCGCGCCGTGGAACACCTCCAGCGTCGTGCCGGCCGGATCCTCGAAGGTGATCACCTCTTCGACGCGGCGGGCGTCGGCCTCTTGGAGCGACAATTCCTTGAAGGCCACCCCGGCGCCGTCCAGCGTGGCCTTGACCCGCTGCAGTGCCTGGTGGTCACGCACCTCCCAGCCGACCGTGACCACCCGGTCAACGTCGCCGGGCACGACGATGATCCGGGCCGCGCGTTCGTCCATCCGCAGGTACAGGGCCGACTCGTCGGGTCCTTTACCCTCCGCGAACCCCAGCACACCGAACGCGAAATGGCGCCAGCGCTCGATGTCGGCCGTCGAAACTGTGATGTAGCCAAGGCTTTTCAGGTCAGACATGGAAAACCTCTCAGATCAATGCTCGCAGCGGGCCTTCGGGCGGGTCGATGCCGATCGAACTCAGCGCCGACGCGTGATAGGTCGTCCCGGGGACGTGGATGGCGTGCATCTGGCCGACGTGCACGTCGCGCCAATACCGTTGCAGCGGCTTGTCCATTCGCGCCGCGTTGCCGCCGGAGCGGGCGAAGATCTCGTCGACCGCCGACACCGCCCGCCACACCGCGCGGACCTGGGTGCGCCGGCCGGCCGCGCGGTCGGCGAAGGACACCTCCTTGCCGGAGGCGACGATGTCGTAGATCCGGTCGGCGTTGGCCAGCAGTTCCTGGCGGGCGGCGTTGATGTCGGCCGCGGCCTCGCCGATGGCGTACATGACGTAGGGGTCGTCCTTGATCGCCGTTCCGGTGGCGCCCACCCGGGAGCGCTGGTAGTCCAGGTGTGCGGCCAGCGCGCCCTCGGCGATGCCGATGGTGGCCGCCGAGATGCCCAGCGGGAACATCGTCGACCACGGCATCAGATACAGCGGCTCGGTCATGCCGGCTTCGCGCTGGGCGGTGCCGTCCATCACCTTGGTCGCGTCCATGGTCCGGTAGCTGGGCACGAACGCATCCTTGACGATGACGTCCTTGGAGCCGGTTCCGCGCAGCCCCACCACATTCCACGAGTCCTCGACGATCTCGTAGTCCTTGCGGGGCAGGATCATGTGCAGCATCTGCGGCGGCATCAACGGCACACCCTGCTCGTCACCGAGCATGGCGCCCAGGATGATCCAGTCGCAGTGGTCGGTGCCCGAGCTGAACTGCCAGCGCCCGTTGAAGATGTACCCGCCGTCGACCGGCTTGGCCACGCCCTGCGGCGCGTACGGCGAGGCCATCCAGGTGTCGACGTCGTCGGCCCAGACTTCGGCCGCGACCTTCGGGTCCGCGTAGGCCAACTGGTAGGGGTGCACACCCACCACGCCGACGATCCAGCCGGCGGCCGGGTCCAGCGCCGCGGTGGCCATCACGGTCTCGGCGAACTCGCGGGGGTGGACCTCGAAACCCTGGTACTGCTTGGTTTGCAGCAGCCGGATCAGGCCGGCGCCCTTCATCAGCTTGACGGTGTCGTCGGTGAGCCGGCCGAGTTGTTCGGCTTCGGCGGCCTGGTCGCGCAGCTGGTCGGCCATGGCCATGACCCGGTCGATTACCCGCTCACTCATGTTGTTGTCCTTACCTGTGGGTGCTTAGTAATGGTCTACCGCAGTCGTGGCCCGTCCCAAAGGAAATCCCGATGAGCGGACGAAATTGGGCGCCGCGGCATGTGTCGTCGTTGCAAGGCTTGCGTCCTAAGCCTTGGCCAGCAATCCGGCGTCGACCACGATCTGGGTGCCGGTGATGTAGCGCGCCTGGTCGGACGCCAGAAACACCACGGCATTGCTCACGTCGACCGGCTCCACCCAGGGAACCGGCAGCAGGTGCCGGGCGCTGAGCGCCTCGGCGGCGTCGTCTGCCGTCGGGTTGTCCAGGTCGGGCCGCAGCCGCCGGAAGGTGGCCTCGTCGAGCACCATCGCGGTCGCCACCGCCCCGGGGTGAACGGTGTTGACGCGGATGCCTTGCGGTCCCAGCTCGTTGGCGAGGGTGCGCGCCAACCCCACGACGGCGTGCTTGCTCGCGGAGTACGGGGCGGCGCCGGGCGTTCCGCGAATACCACTGGTGGAGCTGATGATCACGATCGATCCGCCTCGGGCGGTCCGGCTCATGTGGGGTACGCCCGCCTTGACGGTGTGCCACACGCCGGTGAGGTTGACATCCAACGTCTGCTGCCAGTTCTGCGGGGTGATCTCCCACGCGGGCGCGGCGGCCGGGTGGATTCCCGCGTTGCCGACGAGCACGTCCAGGCGACCGAGTCGGCCGACGGCCTCGTCCACCGCGGCCGCCAACGCGGCGAAGTCGCTGACGTCAGCCAGAGCGGTCGCCGCGCGCACGCCGCGCTGTTGCACCGCGGCGGCGGTCTGCGCGAGGTCGGGAGCCGCCGCGGGCACATCCACCGCGATCACGTCGGCGCCCTCCTCGGCGAACCGCTGGCAATGGCTGCGACCGATCCCGCGACCGGCGCCGGTAACCAGCACTACCCGTCCGCGCAGACCCGACATCAGCGGGCCTTGACCAAGGAAAACCCCTTGTAGCCGGCATTGGCGACCTCGGCGCAGATGTCGAGATAGACGCCGAACCCGCCGACGAAAAGCATGAAGACGCGCGGCTTTCCGGGCACGTTGGCACCCAAATACCACGAGTCGGCTTTGGTGAACAGGGTGGCGTCGGCGCGGCGCGCGCACTCGGCGCCCCAGTCGTCGACCGCATCCGTCGTCGCCTCGACAGCGGTGTAGTCATGGGCGTCGAGATATGCGATGCAGTCGGCGATCCAGTTCACGTTCGCCTCGGCATGCAACACCATGTTGGCCAGCACGGCGGGCGCGCCGGGACCCGAAACCAGGAACAGGTTGGGGAATCCGTCGACGCCGAGGCCCAGGTACGTGCGCGGGCCGCCGGACCAGTCGTCGCTCAGCCGCCTTCCGTCGCGGCCCACGATGTCGATCTTGGCCAGCGCGCCGGTCATCGCGTCGAATCCGGTCGCCAGCACGATCGCGTCGAGGTCGTAATGGGCGTCGGTGGTGTTGATGCCGGTCGCATCGATGGACATGATCGGCGTCTTGCGGACGCTGATCAGCTTCACGTTCGGGCGGTTGAAGGTCTGAAAGTAGTTGCTGTCGGTGCAGATTCGCTTGGTGCCGATCGGATGGTCATTCGGGATGAGCAGGTCGGCCAGCGCCGGGTCGTCGATGACGGCGCGCACCTTCTCCTCGTAGAACTTGCGGGCCTCCTCGTTGGCGACCGGGTCGATCATCTGGTCGGCGAATGTCTTGGAGAACAGCACTCCGCCGAGCTCCCAGCGCTTTTCGAATGCCTCACGCCGTTCCTCGGGGGTTGCCTCCATCGTCAACTTCGGGTGGGCGACGTGGGGCGAGCCACCCCCGCTGCGCCACGACATCCGTCGTCGTTCCGCGTAATGGGCTTTCACCTCGGCACGGTCGGAGTCGCTCAACGGCCGGTTACCCGCCGGCACACTGTAATTCGGGGTGCGCTGGAACACGTACAGCTGCGATGCGGCCTCGGCGATGATCGGAATCGATTGGATGCCAGAGGATCCCGTGCCAATGACGGCGACGCGCTTGCCGGTGAAGTCCACCGGTTCGTGCGGCCAGGCCGCGGTGTGGTAGACCTGCCCGGCGAAGGTATCCAAACCGGGGAACGGCGGAGTCATCGCCGCCGACAACGGGCCGGTGGCCATCACGCAGAACCGGGCGGTGACGCGCTCGCCCGCCTCGGTGGTCACCGTCCAGCGCAGCTGCACTTCGTCGAGCACGGCGGAATTCACGCGGGCGTTCAGGGTGATGTCGCGGCGCAGATCCAGCCGGTCGGCGACCCAATTGATGTAGGCCAGAATCTCGGGTTGGGTGGCGTACTTCTCCGACCAATCCCACTCCCGTTGCAGCGCGTCGGAGAACGAGTAGCAGTAGTCCACGCTCTCGACGTCGCATCGGGCCCCGGGATAGCGGTTGAAGTACCAGGTGCCGCCGACGTCCGGCCCGGCCTCGAACACCCTGACCCGCAGGCCGTTCGATCGCAGTTTGTGCAGCGCGTACAGGCCGGCGAAGCCCGCGCCGACGACCACCACATCGACATCCGGGGTTGCGCGCCGGTCACTGCCACTGGTCACGGATGCCTACGTTAGGTCCCGGCGGTCGTCCTCGGCCGGGATATCCCGGTGACCGGTACGCCGGCATGATCGTCTCCCGGCCATCGGACACACACCGACCCCGGTGCCGCCCGCGCCGGCAGAATCGCCGGATGCCACAAGTCAGTGCCACAGGGCGGCTGGCGGGGAAGGTCGCGTTGATCACGGGCGCGGCGCGGGGAATCGGGCGCGCCCAAGCCGTGCGGTTCGCGCAGGAGGGCGCCGACATCGTGGCCCTCGACCTGTGCGGACCGGTGGACACGGTGATGGTTCCGCCCAGCACACCCGACGATCTCGACCACACGGCCTCGCTGGTCGGCGAGGTGGGCGGGCGAATGCACGCGGAGCTCGTCGACGTTCGTGACCTCGATGGCGTTCAGGCCGCCACCGAGCGCGGTGCGCGACGGTTCGGCGGGTTGGACGTGGTCTGCGCGACCGCCGGCATCACGTCGCGCGCGATGACGGTCGAGATGGACGAGAGCGTCTGGCGCACCATGCTCGACGTGAACCTCACCGGCGTATGGCACACGTGCCGCGCCGCCGCGCCGCATCTGATCGCACGCGGCGCCGGTTCGATGATCTTGACGAATTCCATTGCGGGACTGCGTGGTCTGGTCGGCGTCGCGCACTACACCGCCGCCAAGCACGGCGTGGTCGGCCTGATGCAGAGCCTGGCCCACGAACTCGCGCCGCACCGGGTGCGCGTTAACTGCGTGCACCCGACCAACGTCGACACGCCGTTGATCCAAAACGACACCGTACGAAGCGCGTTTCGGCCCGACCTGGATCGGCCGCCGACGCGAGCCGAGTTCGCCGAAGCGGCGCGAGCGATGAACCTGCTTCAGGTGCCGTGGGTCGATCCGGTCGACGTCGCCAACGCCGCGCTGTTCCTGGCCTCCGACGAGGCGCGTTACATCACCGCCGTGACCCTGCCGGTCGACGCGGGCGCCACTCAGCGATAGGAGGGTTCGTGACCGACGTTGCGAAGTACGGGGTGCCTGCCGGGCACCGAATCAGCCGCGCGAAAGGAAGGCCAGCACGGTGCTTTCGAACGCCTCTTTGGCCTCGATCATCGCCCAGTGCCCCGAGTTGGGGAAGATGTGCAGCTCCGCGTTGGGGATGGTGCGCATCGGGATCAGTGCCATGTCCGGCGGGCTCACCCTGTCGTCGCGGCCCCAGGTGAGCAGGGTGGGCGCGGTGAGCTTGTGCATCACGGCCCACGGCAGCGGCCGATCGGATGCGTTCAGCGCGGCGTTCATCGCCGAGAACGCCGCCTTGCCGTACATGCGCCGCGCCGCGGCCAGCGTGTCCGGATCGGTGGCCAGCGCCCAGCGCTCCTCGATCAGCTGCTCGGTGATCAGCGCCTGGTCGTACACCATCGACTTGAGCCAGTCGACCAGCCGTTGCCGGGTCGGGTCTTCGACGAACTCCTGCAACAGCCGGATGCCCTCGCTGGGGCTGGGACTGAAGATGTTGGTGCCGATGCCGCCGATGGTCACCAGCCGCCCGACGCGGTCCGGATTGTGGGTGGCGAAGTTGATGCCGACGCCCCCGCCCATCGAGTTCCCGATGATGTGCACCTTCTCGACGCCCAGCGCGTCGAGAAACGGCGCGACGGTGCCGAACGCGGTGACCATCGGGTGGCCACCGAAGTCGTCGCTGACCCCGAACCCGGGGAATTCCAGCACCAGGCAGCGATAGTGGGCCGCGAAGGCGGGCAGTATCCCGCGGAAGTTGCGCCACCCGGTGACGCCGGGGCCGGAGCCGTGCAGGAAGAGCAGCACGGCTGCCGAATCCGGGCCGCCGGTGTCGTAGTAGCGCAAAGCGCCCTTCTCCGTGCTGATTTCACGCAGGTCTTGCTCGGTGATGCCGGTTCGTCCAGGAGTGTCTGCCACGGGTATCACCCTGCCATGCCGTGCCGGCGACGGCGGACGCGGTTCCGCTGAACGGGCGCGGATGCGCTCAGGTCCGGGCGCGGCCGGACCTGACGCAGTTCGTCAGCTCTTTGAGCGCGGCGGGAAACGCGTCGGCGAGATCCCACAGGTCGGGCACCAGGTCGGGGCAGGAGAGGATGCCGACGCCGAGCCGCCCGCCCAGAGACATCACGGTGATGTTGAGCGCCGCGCCGGCGATGATCGGCCCCAGCGGGTACATGCCGTCCAGCCGGCAGCCCAGGAAGTAGAGCTGGTGTCGTGGCCCGGCCACGTTGGACAGCACCAAATTGTGCGGCGGTTTGTCCGGCAGCGGGATGCGGGGCAGCAGTTTGCGCGCCACGCCGAACACGGTCTGCCCGGCCACCTGCGTCCAGTCCTGCAGCAGGGTCGGCCCCATCGCGGCGGCGTGCTCCTTGGCCGCCGCGTTTTTCTCCGCGATCGTGGTCAGCCGGTGCACCGGGTCGTCGATGTGGGTTTCCAGCCGGCACAGCATCCAGGTGGTCTGGTTGCGGCCGGGTCGAGAGGACTTGCCGTGCACCGACACCGGCACGCTGGCCACCAGCGGCACCTCGGGCAGTGCGTCGCGGTCGGCCAGGAACTGGCGCAGCGCGCCCGCGCAGATCGCCGTCACCACGTCGTTGACCGTCACCCCGAAGTGCCGCTTGACCGCTTTGACGTCCTCGGGGTCGACGCCGGCCAGGGCGACGTTGCGGCGCCGGGTGAACGTTCCGTTGAACGGTGTGGCCGGCGCCGCGAACGGAGCCGCCATGGTCTGCCCCCCGCCGCGGGCGCGCAGCACCGTTTCGGCCAGCGTCAGCGCGGTTGTCGGCAGCACCCTGGCCAGCCGCCAGGGCCGCAGCGCCGCCCCGATCAATCCGCCGGCGGCGATCTGCAGCCGGTTCGCCGTGCCGGCGCGGGCGGCCGGCTCGGGCGGCGGCGCGTCGGGCGCCGTGCCGCACAACTGCGCGAGCAGGTTGGCGCCGCCCACGCCGTCCACCACGGCGTGATGGGCCTTGAGGACGACGGACAGCGTGTCGTTGCCGTGCCGGCCTTCGACCACCCACATCTCCCACAGCGGATGGTCGCGATCGAGCGGCAGCCCGGCGACGTGGCCGCAGATCTCCGCCAGTTCTTTCGGTCCGCCGGGTGACGGCAGCGCGATGCGGTGCAGGTGCCGGCCCAGATCGAACCGGTCGTCGTCCACCCACACCGGGTGGTCGAGGTTGAGTGGGGTGTCGGCCAGCTTGAGCCGGAATTCGGGCACGGCTTCCAGCTGCCTCGACAGCGCGGTCCTAAACCGCTCGAAGGTGTAGCCGCCCGGCATCGTGGCGGGGTCCAGCTCCATCACACAGCAAATGTTCAGCAGCTGCGTCGGTGATTCCAGGTACAAGAAGAACGCGTCTAGCCCGCTGAGTCGTTGCATGTCTGCCTGTCTTTGTGTTTCGCGGCCGTGACCTGTGGTCACATGACCGGCGGTCATTCCGCTGCCGTCGCGCGGATGGGGCCATCGGGGTGGCCGCGATCCGCTGGTGCGCCGTGATGTCTGTAGCCGTTGCGGGGCGTTCGGCAAACATTCGCCCCGGCATTGACCGGAATCGCCGGCCGGCCGGTGCTACCCGGCCATGACCGAGCCGGGCGCCGCCCAGTCGGTGGACACCGCGCGGTGTTGGATCAGCCAGCCCCCGCCGTCGGGCACCAGCAGGTCGCGGTAGCGGCCGCAATGGTCCAGCCCGATGTGGGTGACGACGGTGAAGTAGGACCGGACCCGCGCCTCGCCGGGCCGCAGCTCGGTGAACAACACGTTGGAGACGTTGTGGCGCACAATCGGTTTGACGCCGACGTCGACGGCGATGCCGCCGGTGACACCGCGCAGGAAGGCCGCGATCGCCGCTCGGCCGCGCAACGGCTCGAAGCCCCGGATTTCGAGGACCCCGTCGCGGCAGAAGTTCTCCGCGAGGTCGTCGACCCGGCCCGCGTCGCCGGACCAGTTGTAGCGCGCCAGGGTGTCCCGGATCTGCTCGCGGGCGACCAGCTCCCACATCTCCATCGTCGCGACTCCTCGCTGTCGATCCCGAACAGCGTAAGCGGCCGTGCCGGTGCCCGGTGCGGTGAGGCGGGGCGGCGCCGGCTCGATCGGGACGCGATGACAGTCAATTCTGTTGCACAGCGAGGGAATTGGAGGTAGACCGGGCGGGATCGGGATGAGGCTGTGGTGCAGGCTACTGCTCGCCGACGTTTTGCGACGGCGCCGGCTGGCAATAACTGGGGTCGAGACGTACGACACGGAGGGAGGACGCATGTCGGACAAGAGCGGTCCCGAGGAGGCCATCGAGGGCGTCGTCGAGGGCGTCAAGGGCAAGGTCAAGGAAGTGGCCGGCGCGGTCGCCGGACGCGACGACCTGATGCGTGAGGGTCAGGCCCAGCAGGACAAGGCCGAGGCGCAGCGCGAGGCCGCACAGAAGGAGGCCGAGGCCGAAAGCGCCCGAAAGGCCGCCGAGATCAACGAGGCTCGCCAGAAGGCCGAACAGTAACCGTACTCGTCGATGGCCCGGCCACTCCTGTGGCCGGGCCATCTCTCGTCTGGCAAGAACTCAAAGTTATTGGTGCACAGGCACTCCGGACATCGATCAGGGGTCGGCGGGCCGATTCGTCCACTCCCGGCCGGGCCGACGTGAGGAGCGGAACCAGCCGCCGGCCGCGGTGGTGCCGCCGTCGGTGGGGATGGTGTGTCCGGTGATGAACGACGAACAGTCGGAGGCCAAGAACAGGATCACCCGGGCCTGATCCTGGGGCAGGCCCATCCGCCCGACCGGAACCCAGCGCGGCCACTGGCTCTGCTCCTCGGCCGAAAGCCATTGCGAGTAGGGCACTTGCAGCGATTCCGTGACGTCGGGAGCGACCGCGTTCACCCGCACCCCATGATTGCCCACCTGGACCGCGAGGCTGCGGGTGAATCCGATGACGGCGGCTTTGAAGGCCGCGTACACCGGGTCCTCGGGATAACCGCGCAGCCCCTCCACCGACGAGACGTTCACGATCGCACCGGCACCCCGGTCGATCATGGTCGGCAGGAACGCGTGGGTCACAAGGAAAACGTGATGCAGGTTGATCCGGTAAAGCTCGTCCCACAGCTGCGGGTCGGTGTCGGCGAAACCCCCGGGGTGGCGCAGCCAGTGGCCCACGTTGTTCACCAAAACATCGATCCGGCCATAGCGGTCCAGCACGGTCCGCGCAAAGTGGGTGACCTCGGCCGCGTTTCGCACGTCGGCGGTGATGGGATGCGCGGATCCGCCGGACGCCGCGATCGCCGAGGCGGTTTCGTCGGCGAGTTCGGCGTCGATGTCGGCGATGACGACATGCGCACCGTGCTCGGCGAAAAGCCGCGCGGTGGCCGCGCCGATACCGCCGCCACCACCGGTCACCACCGCCACCCGGTCGCTCAGCAGCGGATCAAAGTGTTTGGGCTGCGTCATCGCTCATATCTTCGGCCATTGCCCGAGAACGGCGACAACCAGGCCGGAAGACAACCAGGCCGGAAGACAAGCCAGTGATACCCATCTCAGCCCGCGGCAAACGGTGATGAACCCGACATTCGCCGCATGTACTTCTCCCGTTAGCCCGTCGCCGTGACGGGTACCCGGTGTCGACTTAGGAGGTTGATGCAGATGGTGAGTACAGCCGATCCGAGTCATATGTCGCCCCGTCGGGTATTGCCCAGCGTGGCAACGATCCGGCGGGTGCATCATCGCCATAGTCCGCAGTCGGTAGCGGTGTCGCTCGCCAGCCGCTTGATCGTGAAGAACGCGGTGCGCGCATGGGCGCTGACGCCGAATCTGCACTGGCCCCTCGAATATGTCGACAGCTTCGCCGGATTGGTGCCGCGGCTGGGATCGGCCGGCACCACCCACCCCGTGCGGCTCGAGCACTGCGCCGCCGAATGGGTGCGCGCACCCGGGGTATCGGGGGAGCGGGCGATTCTGTACCTGCACGGCGGCGCCTTTTTGACCTGCGGCCTCAACACCCACCGCCCGATGGTGACCCGCTTGTCGAAGGCGGCGGATGCCGCCGTGCTCGCCGTGGCGTACCGCAAACTGCCGGCGCACCAGATCACCGATGCCATCGACGACGGCCTCGACGGACTGCGCTGGCTGCAGGACCGCGGCTTCGACGGCGACCGCGTGGTCGTGGCCGGCGACTCGGCCGGGGGATACCTGGCGTTCATGACCACCCTGCTGGCGATTCAGAACGAGGTCATGGAGCCGGCCGGCATCGCGACCGTGTCACCGTTCACCGACACGGACCCGGCCCGAAAACTCAAGCACCGCAACGCCCGCAAATGCTCGATGTTTACCTGCCGGGCGTTCTCGCGGTTCGCTGAGTATCTGAGCAACGCCCAGGTGCTGGAGGGCCACGGCGATTCCACGGTCGCCTCGCCGGTGGACGCCGACCTGTCCTCGCTGCCGCCGGTCACCATCCATGCCAGCTCGGACGAGTTGTTGGTTGCCGACGCCGAGCTGATGGCGAAACGCCTGGAAGCCAGCGGAATCCACTGCGATCTCCATCTTTGGGACGGACAGATCCACGACTTCCCGCTGGCCGCCGACGTGTTGCCGGAGGGCAGGCGCGCGATCAAGTACCTCGGCGATTTCGTCAAGGACGTCACCGCCGCCGGGACTCGATTCTCGAACGTGCGCAGACTGCGCACCGCGGCGGCCGGTTGAAGAGCCCGAAAGTAGCTGCGCTGCACCGTGATTCGTCGCCCGGGCGTCCCCCGCCGCAGGCGCCGGAATCGGCGGAACACGAAGCAGCCGCCCAAACCCTCCCGACGTGGTCCGGGCCGGGAAACGCATAGCGCCTAACAGGCGCCGCTGCCGTTAGAGTTGGTCCTGATGACCCCACCAGCCACGCCTGCGTTGACCGTGCGCTACGACGGAGCCGAGCGCACCTTCGCGGCAGGCAACGATGTCGTGATCGGGCGTGACCTTCGCGCCGACCTGCGCGTCGCGCACCCACTGATCTCCCGCACCCACCTGATCGTGCGCTACGAGCAGGGGCGATGGGTCGCCATCGACAACGGCAGCCTGAACGGGCTGTACGTGAACAACCGTCGCGTCCCGATGGTCGACATCAACGACGGAACCCGGGTCAACATGGGCAACCCGGACGGCCCGGCCCTGTCCTTCGAGGTCGGCCGCCACCAGGGGTCGGCCGGCCGGCCTCCGCTCACCACGTCGATACCGATCGTCAGCACGCCCAGCGGGCCGATGACGGGCGCAGCGCAGGGCCAGCCGCCCGGCACCCAGCGGATCAGCCAGCCACAGCAGCCGGCGTCGTCCTCGTTCCGCCAGCCGGTGCAGCCGCCCACCGGCGCGCAGCCGAGCCACCCGCCCAGCGGACCGACCCGGTATCCGCCCAGCGGTCCGCAGCACGCGCCGCAGATCTACCGGGCGCCGTCGGGGCACGCCGCGCCGCCGACCACCGCGCAGCCCGCCCCCGCCCAGACCGGGCGCATCGGCGGCGACTCGTCGAACCTCGCCACGTCGATGATGAAGATCCTGCGGCCGGGCCGCGCGGGGCTGGAATCGACACCGGGCGCGGTCAAGATCGGCCGCGCCAACGACAACGACATCGTCATCCCCGAGGTGCTGGCGTCGCGTCACCACGCCACCCTGATCCCGACGCCCGCCGGCACCGAGATCCACGACAACCGCAGCATCAACGGCACCTTCGTCAACGGCGTCCGGGTCGATTCGGCCGTGCTGCGCGACGGCGACGTCGTCACCATCGGCAACATCGACCTGGTCTTCCACGGCGGCACCCTGGCCCGCCGCGACCAGACCGCGGCCGCGACCCGCACCGGCGGCCTCGACGTGCGCGGCGTGACCTGGACGATCGAGAACAACAAGACGCTGCTGGACAACATCTCGCTGACCGCGCTGCCCGGCACCCTGACCGCGATCATCGGGCCGTCCGGCGCCGGTAAGTCCACGTTCGCGCGGCTGGTCGCCGGATACACCCACCCGACCACCGGCACGGTGGCGTTCGAGGGACACAACGTGCACGCCGAGTACGCGTCGCTGCGCAGCCGGATCGGGATGGTGCCGCAGGACGACGTGGTGCACGGCCAGCTCACCGTGCAGCAGGCGTTGATGTATGCCGCCGAACTGCGGCTGCCACCCGACACCACCAAGGAAGACCGCGCCCAGGTGGTGGCCCGGGTGCTCGAAGAACTCGAGATGACCCAGCATCTGCACACCCGGGTGGACAAGCTGTCCGGCGGTCAGCGCAAGCGTGCGTCGGTGGCGCTGGAGCTGCTCACCGGGCCGTCGCTGCTGATCCTCGACGAGCCGACGTCCGGTCTGGACCCGGCGCTGGACCGGCAGGTGATGACCATGCTGCGCCAGCTCGCCGACGCCGGCCGCGTGGTGCTGGTGGTCACCCACTCGCTGACCTACCTGGACGTGTGCGACCAGGTGCTGCTGCTCGCCCCCGGCGGCAAGACGGCATTCTGCGGGCCGCCCGGCCAGATCGGCCCGGCCATGGGCACCACCAACTGGGCCGACATCTTCAGCACCGTCGCGGGCGACCCGGACGGTTCCCGGGCGCGCTACCTGGCCCGCACCGGCCCGCAACCGCCGCCGCCACCGGCGGAGCAACCGCCGAACTCGGCGACCCCGCGCACACCAGCCTGGTCCGGCAGTTCTCCACGATCGCCCGCCGCCAGATGCGGTTGATCGTCTCCGACCGCGGCTACTTCGTGTTCCTGGCGTTGCTGCCGTTCATCATGGGTTCGCTGTCGATGTCGGTGCCCGGTGACGTCGGCTTCGGCATCCCCAACCCGATGGGCGCCGCGCCCAACGAGCCGGGACAGATCCTGGTGCTGCTGAACGTCGGCGCCGTCTTCATGGGCACCGCGCTGACCATCCGCGACCTCATCGGGGAGCGCGCCATCTTCCTGCGCGAGCAGGCGGTCGGGCTGTCCACGTCGGCGTATCTGTTGGCCAAGGTCTGCGTCTACACCGTGTTCGCGATCGTCCAGTCGGCGATCGTCACCACGATCGCGGTGCTCGGCAAGGGCGCGCCCACCCAGGGCGCCGTGGCCCTGGGCAAGCCCGCGCTGGAGCTGTTCGCCGACGTCGCGCTGACCTGCGTCGCCTCCGCCATGCTGGGGCTGGCCCTGTCGGCCGTCGCCAAGTCCAACGAGCAGATCATGCCGCTGCTGGTGGTGGCGGTGATGTCGCAGCTGGTGTTCTCCGGCGGGATGATCCCGGTGACCGGGCGGGTGGGGCTCGATCAGATGGCCTGGGCAACCCCGGCGCGCTGGGGATTCGCCGCGTCGGCGTCGACCGCCGACCTGACCAAGCTGGTGCCCGGGCCGCTCACACCCAAGGACTCGCACTGGCGCCACGCCCCGGGCACCTGGTGGTTCGACGTGGGCATGCTGGTCCTGATCAGCACCGTCTACCTGGGGTTCGTGCGCTGGAAGATCCGCCTCAAGGGCGGCTGAGCGGTTACGCCCCCTTGCGCACCAGCTGGTCGGCCGCGGCGCGCATCCGGTCGGACAACTGCAACAGGTCGTGCTCGCCGACGCCCAGCGGCAAGGTGTAAGCCAGTTGCCGCAATTCGACGGCGTAGTTGCGCAAGTCTTCGCGGAGCCGCATCTCAACCGTGGGCATGACTTCTCCTCGAGTCCTTCGAGTCCCTCGACCCGGCGGTGTCTGGTCCGCGCCGACCAACCGATCTGAAAATCCTCCCAGCCCCCGCACGGAACCGCGAGCGTGTCGAGGGGTTTTAACGGGAGCTTGACAGCGCATTAACAGGCGCGGCGTCAATCCTTCGGGACCCTTCCCGGCCCTTCGCGGTACGCCGGGCGTAACGCCACGGCGAAATCCCGGGCGCATTCTCGCCGTGGCGTTACGCTGGCGCTGCTCGGTGTAAGGCTCGGTGTGAGGCCGACGGAAAGGCACCCGCAGAAAGGCACAGGCGCCGGAATGGATTTCGAACTCGACGCGGGGCAGCGCGCCTGGCTGGCCGAGATTCGCGAATTCCTGCGCGACAACGTCACCGAGGAGTTGCGGGCCGAGCTCGCCCAACACGATCTCGAGTTTCCCGACGGCGAAGTGGCCCGGTTCCGGCGCAAGATCGGCGCCAAGGGCTGGTTCGGGCTGAACTGGCCCCGCGAGTACGGCGGCCTGGGGCTGGGCGCCGTGCACCTGCACCTGCTGATGAGCGAATTCGAATACTGGGGCGTGCCGGGCCCCGACCTTAC
The DNA here is from genome assembly GCF_000523975.1 of Mycobacterium sp. MAC_080597_8934. NCBI lineage: Bacteria > Bacillati > Actinomycetota > Actinomycetes > Mycobacteriales > Mycobacteriaceae > Mycobacterium > Mycobacterium sp. MAC_080597_8934. Next base: position 84,122 of record NZ_JAOS01000004.1, read on the forward strand.
CGTGACGTCGGTGGCGCCGATGATCATGCGGCACGGCACCGAACGCAACAAAACCGAATGGCTGCCGCTGATCGCCAAGGGCGAAATGATCTGTGCGGTCGGCTATTCCGAGCCCGACGCGGGAACCGACCTGGCCAACCTGCGCACCAGCGCCGTCCGCGACGGCGAGGAGTGGGTGATCAACGGCACCAAGATCTGGAACAGCGGGGCGCAGCGGGCGACGCACGAATGGCTCTGTGTGCGCACCGATCCCACCGGCACCCGGCATCGCGGCATCTCGGTCGTCATCGTCCCCATCGACAGCCCCGGGATCGACATCCGCCCGCTGTACGCGTGGTCGGGCTACCGCACCAACGAGGTGCACTTCCATGACGTGCGGGTGCCGGTCACCAATCTGATCGGCGAAGTCAACCACGGCTGGACCTACATCACCGGCGCGCTCGACCTCGAACGGGGAGCCCTGACCAACGCGGGCGACCTGCGCCGCGCCGTCGAGGAACTGCACGAGCTGGCGCGGCGGCCGCGCCGCGACCGGACGGTGCCCGCCGACGACCCGTGGCTGCGCCGCCGGCTGGCGCAGGCCGAAGCCGACGTGGCGGTGGCCACCCTGATGGGCTACGAGGCGGCGTCGATCCTGGACAGCGGCGTCATCCCGACCGTCGAGGTCAGCGTCGAAAAGATCTTCACCAGCGAGCTGCGTCAGCGCATCGCGGATCTGGCGCTCGACCTGCTCGGAGTGGACGGGCTGCTGGCGCATCGCAGCGAAAACGCCCCGCTGGCAGGCAAATTCGAGCGGCTCTACCGGGCGGCCCCGCTGATGCGCTTCGGCGGGGGCACCAACGAGGTGCTGCGCGACATCATCGCCCAGCGCGGGCACGCCATGCCGAGCTACGGACGCTGACCCGGACCCGACCACCCAGATGAAACTGACACCCACCGCCGAACAGCGCGACTTCGCGGCGTCGCTGCGCGCGCTGCTGGCCGCCCAGAACCCGCTGCACCTGGTGCGAGCGCTGAACGAACCGGACGCCGACCGCCGCACCCCCGCGTTGTGGAAGGCGCTGAGCGGCGCGGGCGTCTTCGGCCTGGCCATCGCCGAGGAGTACGGCGGCTCCGGCGGCTCGCTGGACGACCTGGCGGTCTTCTACACCGAAGCCGGCCGGGCGCTGTGCCCGACGACGGTGCATAACAGCGTGCAGGCGGCCCTGGCCGTCGACCGGCTCGGCTCCCGGGACGCCAAGGCCCGGTGGTTGCCGCCGCTGGTGTCGGGCAGTCTGCGCGCCACCACCGCGCTGTGGAGCGCCCGCGACGCCGCGCTGGTGTCCCCGGTGCTGCGCGCCGATCGGGCCGGTGCACCGGCCTCCCAGTGGCGGGTGAACGGAACCGTCGACTACGTCGCCGACGCCGACGTCGCCGACCTCGTCGTGGCATCGGCCGCTGCGGCCGGGCGGACACTGGTGTTCCTCGTCGACCCGCACACCGAGGGCGTGAGCCTGGCGCCGCTGGACATGGCCGGCGGGCACCGGGCCTTCGCGGTCCGCTTCGACGACGTGGCGATCGGCGACGACGCGGTGCTCGACGCCGTGGCCGCGGGCGTCACCCCGACCGACCTGCGCCGGCTGGCCAACACCGCGGTGGCGTTGGGCTCGCTCGACCTGGTCGGCGTCGGGCAGGCCGTGCTGGACCGCACCGTCGACTACACCAAGCTGCGTCACCAATTCGGCCGGTCCATCGCCTCGTTTCAGGCCGCCCAGCACGTGGTCGCCAACATGCACATCGCGCTGACGGCGGCACGCTTGGCCGCGCACGCTGCGGTGTTCTGGCTGGGACGCGGCCGCACCGCGAGCCGGGAGACGGCCGTCGCGCGCATGCATGCGGCCACCGCCGCCCGGCTGATCACGCTCGACGCGCACCAACTGCACGGCGGCATGGGCTATGTCACCGAGACCGACCTGCATCTGTGGAGCGAACGGGCCCGGCTCGGTTCGACGCTGGGCGGCGGCGCCGACGTCGCCGCATCGTGGCTCGAACAAACCTGGGAGGAGATCGGTGAGTGAGGACAGCTTGGTCGACGCCGAGTCGGCGGCGCGGGTGGGTACAGTCGCCGCGTCGGCGACCGGCGAAGTGAACCAACGGGATTGGCAGCGCTGGGCCGCGGCGGTCGGCGACCACAACCCGTTGTATTTCGACCCGGATTACGCGCGCGCCAACGGCTTTCGCGACATCATCTGCCCGCCGCTGTTTTTGCAATACGCGATCCTCGGCGTCTCGCGGCTGGACTCGCTGCGCCCCGACGGATCCTCCGGCGCGGTCACGGGCAGCCTCGCGTTTCCGCGCGCACCCAAGCGGATGGCCGGCGGGGAAAGCTTCACCTTCCACCTGCCCGCCTATCACCGCGACCGGGTCGACATGGTCCGCACCATCGCCTCGATCGTCGAAAAGCAGGGCCGCTCCGGCAGATTCGTGCTCGTCACGTGGCACACGGTGTACCGCAACCAGCACGACGAGCTACTGGCCGAGGCGTCGACGTCGATGATCGCCCGACCCTAGCAAGACCCGACCGAGAAAAGGCCGCCATGACCGAGCTGTTCTACGACGACGTCAGCGTGGGCGATCACATCCCCACCTTGACCGTCACCGTCGACGAAACCCAGATGTTCTTCTTCAGCGCCGCCACCTACAACGGTCACCGCATCCACTACGACAAAGAGTGGGCCCGCGCCGAGGGATACGACGATGTGCTGGTGCACGGCCCGCTTCAGGCGGCGCTGCTGGCCCGCGCGCTGGGGGACTGGATCGGCGGACGCGGACGACTGGTGTCGTTCTCGGTGCAGAACCGGGCAGTCGCCTATCCGGGCGAACCGCTCAGTTTCGGCGGCCGGGTCACCGGCAAGCGGCTGGACGAAAGCGGCTCCGGCCTGGTCGATTTGGACATCGCCGGCCGGCGCGACGACACCGTGCTGATGCCCGGCACGGCCACCGTGCAGCTGCCGCGGCGGGAAGCCCGATCGTGACCGGGCTGCGCGGCGAAGCGGCGATCGTCGGCATCACGGAGCTGCCGGCCGAGCGACGGCCGACCGGTCCGCCGCGGTTCACCCTCGACCAGTACGCGTTGCTGGCGAAGCTGGTGATCGAGGACGCCGGCGTCGACCCCGGCCGGGTCAACGGGCTGCTGACCCACGGCGTCGCCGAGTCGGCCATGTTCGCACCGGCCACCCTGTGCGAATACCTGGGCCTGGCATGCGATTTCGGTGAGCGCGTCGATCTGGGCGGGGCCAGCTCCGCGGGCATGGTGTGGCGGGCCGCGGCGTCCGTCGAACTCGGCATCTGCGAGGCGGCGCTGGCCGTGGTCCCCGGGTCCGCATCGGTGCCGCACTCCGCGCGCCGACCCCCGCCCGAACCCAATTGGTATGGGGCGTCATCCAACAACTACGGCTCGCCGCAGGCCGAATTCGAGATCCCGTACGGCAACGTCGGCCAGAACGCGCCCTACGCGCAGATCGCCCAGCGGTACGCCGCGGAATTCGGCTACGACCCCGCCGCGCTCGCCAAGATCGCCGTCGACCAGCGCACCAACGCGTGCGCCCATCCCGGCGCCGTCTTCTTCGGCACCCCGATTACGGCGGCCGACGTGCTGGGCAGCCCGATGATCGCCGACCCCATCCACATGCTGGAAACGGTGATGCGCGTGCACGGGGGAGCCGCGGTGTTGATCGCCAACGCCGACCTCGCCCGCCGCGGCCGCCACCGCCCGGTGTGGATCAAGGGCTTCGGCGAACACATCGCCTTCAAGACCCCGACGTACGCCGAGGACCTGCTGTCCACCCCGATCGCGCGCGCCGCCGAACGGGCCTTCGCGATGGCCGGGCTGGACCGGCCGGATGTGGACGTCGCCTCCATCTACGACTGCTACACGATCACGGTGCTGATGAGCCTGGAAGACGCCGGATTCTGCGCGAAAGGCCAAGGCATGCAATGGATCGGCGACCACGACCTGACCCATCGGGGCGACTTCCCGCTGAACACCGCCGGCGGCCAACTGTCCTTCGGCCAGGCCGGCATGGCCGGTGGCATGCACCATGTGGTCGACGGCGCCCGCCAGATCATGGGCCGGGCCGGCGACGCCCAGGTGCCCGGCTGCCACACCGCCTTCGTGACCGGCAACGGCGGCATCATGAGCGAGCAGGTCGCCCTGCTGCTGCAGGGGGAGTAGCGATGACACCGCGCCCGATTCCCGAGCCCACCCCCGTCTCGCGGCCGTTCTGGGACGGCCTGGCGCAGCATCGGATCCTGGTGCAGTACTCGCCGTCGCTGCGGCGCTACGTGTTCTATCCGCGCATCCTGTCACCGGGAACGCTGGCCGACGACCTGGAATGGCGGGAAATCGACGGCGCCGCAACGCTGTACACGTTCACCGTCGCACGCCGGCCCACCGGCCCGCCGTGGGCCGACGCGGTGCCGCAGCTGCCCGCGGTGGTGCACTGGGATGCCGGGCCGAAGTTCAGCACCGAGCTGGTCGACGTCGACCCCGGCGACATCAGGATCGGGATGCGGGTCAGCCCGGTGTTCTACGATCTGCAGGACGGGATCACGCTGTTGAAGTACCGGCCCGCATGAGCGCGACGATGCGGTCGGAGGTGCACATGGACGACCCGCTGGACGGCATGGTGCGGGCCATGCCGGAGCAGCTGAACGCCGGATTCCCACGCGTCCGCATCTACTGCCCGCACGGCGCCCCGGCCGGCGACGGGTTGTTGCATCCGGCGCACCGAGAGGCCCCAGCATGACCGACGTCAGCGATGTCCTCGTCATCGGCGCCGGATTCGGCGGGCTCTACGCCGTGCACCGTGCCGCCTCATCCGGCCTGTCGGTGACCGCGCTCGAGGCGGCCCCGGACGTCGGCGGCACCTGGTACTGGAACCGCTACCCGGGTGCGCGTTGCGACGTCGAAAGCGTGGACTATTCCTACTCTTTCGACGAAGAGCTGCAGCGCAGCTGGCAGTGGACCGAACGCTTCGCCGCACAGCCGGAGATCCTCGCCTATCTGCGGCACGTCGCCGACCGCTTCGACCTGCGCCGCCACTACCGCTTCGGTGCGGACGTCGTCGACGCCGCGTTCGAACACGGCCGCTGGCGCGTCGGCGCCAGCAACGGGCAGACCTTTGCCGCACGGTTCCTGATCTGCGCCACCGGCTGCCTGTCGGCGGTCAACCGGCCCGATATCCCTGGGGCGCAGGACTTCTCGGGCGAGGTGTACTTCACCGCCGCCTGGCCGCGCGAGGATCCCGCCCTGCGCGGCAAGCGGGTCGGCCTGATCGGCACCGGATCGTCGGGAATCCAGGCGACCCCCATCATCGCCGCGCAAGCCGAAAGCCTGGTCGTCTTTCAGCGATCCGCGAACTACACCATTCCCATGCCCAACCGGCCGTTTTCGGCCGAGGAGCAGCAACGGATTCAAGAGCAGTATCCCGAGCGCCGCCGCGTTTCCGCCTACGCAACGTCGGGCACCCCGCACGGCACGTACCACAAGAACGCCGTCGACACCGACCCGGCCGAACGGGCCGAAGCGCTGTGGAAGCGGTGGCGCGAGGGTGGCGTGCTGTTCGCCAAGACGTTCCCCGACCAAACCAGCGATCCGGCCGCCAACGACATCGCCAGGACGTTCGCGGAGGAGCGGATCCGGGAAATCGTCACCGATCCCGACGTCGCGGCGGACCTCATTCCCGTGGATCACCCGATCGGCACCAAACGGATCTGCACCGACGACGGCTACTACGCCACTTTCAACCGCGACAATGTGCGGCTGGTGAACCTGCGCCGCGAGCCCATCGAAGCAATCACCGCAGACGGAATACAAACCAGCACAACGACATATCCCTGCGATGTGCTGATCTTCGCGACCGGCTTCGACGCGCTGACCGGAGCGTTGACCCGCATCAACCCCACGGGGCCCCGCGGCGACCGACTGCGCGACATCTGGGCCGACGGGCCACTGACCTTTCTCGGCATGATGGTGCCGGGCCTGCCGAACCTGTTCAGCATCAGCGGGCCCGGCAGCCCCTCGGTGCTGGCCAACATGGTGCTGCACGCCGAAGTCCAAGTCGACTGGGTCATGGATTTGCTGTGTGCGGCGCGCCGACTGGGGGTGACCGAGGTCGAGCCGCGGCGGGACGCGGCCGTGGAGTGGACCCGGCACGTGGCCGAGGTGGCTGAGCGGACGCTGTTCCCCAAGGCGGCCTCGTCGTGGTACCTGGGCGCCAACATCGAAGGCAAGAAACGAGTGTTCATGCCCTACATCGGAGGGTTCGGCACGTATCGGCGGCACTGCGAGCAGGTGGCCGACCGCGGCTATGCCGGGCTGGTGCTGACGACACGATGATTGAGACGGTGCAGCAGCTGTTGCGGCAGCGCCGACACGACGACACCCCGGCGGTCGCATACGGCGACAAGACCTGGACGTGGCGCGAGCACCTGGCCGAGGCCGAGGCCGAGGCGGCGGCGCTGATCGCCCGCGCCGACCCCGCCCGCCCGCTGCATGTCGGTGCGGCGCTGGGCAATTCACCGGCGATGCTGCGTGCCATGGCCGCCGCGGGGCTCGGCGGTTACGTCCTGTGCGGGCTGAACACCACCCGCCGGGGATCAGCGCTGCTGTCCGACGTCCACCGCTCCGACTGCCAGATCCTCCTTGTCGACGACGAGCACCTGCCGTTGCTGGACGGGTTGGACCTCAACGGAATTCAGGTTCTCGAGGTCGGGTCGCCGGCCTATGCCGATGCGGTTGCCGCGGCGCCGCCGCTGATTCCGCACCGCGAAGTGACGGCGGCCGACCCGTTCATGATGATCTTCACGTCCGGCACCAGCGGCAATCCCAAGGCGGTGCGGTTCGCGCATGGGATGGCGATCATGTGCGGCGCCAGCCTCATCTTTCAATACGACGTCACCGCGGACGACGTCTGCTATCTGGCGATGCCGCTGTTTCATTCCAACGGCGTCGCCGCCGGGTGGGCCGTCGCGGTCGGCAGCGGCGCGTTGATGGTTCCCGCCAAGTTCTCGCCGTCGCGGTTCCTCGACGACGTGCGCCGCTACCGGGTGACCTATCTGAACTATGTCGGCAAGCCGCTGGCGCTGATCCTGTCCACTCCCGAGCGACCCGACGACGCCGACAACACGCTGCGGGTGGCCTTCGGCAACGAGGCGACCGATCGCGACATCGCCGAATTCGCACGGCGTTTCGGATGCCGGGTGGTGGACAGCTTCGGCTCCAGCGAGTTCGCGGTGATCGTGGTGCGCGAAGACGGCACCCCGCCCGGCTCCATCGGCAGGCCGTATCCCGGGGTCAGCATCTACAACCCGACCACCCTGAAGGAATGCGCCGTCGCGCAGTTCGATGAGCATGGCGCGCTGAGCAACTTCGAGGAGGCGGTCGGCGAGCTGGTCAACACCCAGGGCGCCGGCCCGTTCGTCGGCTACTACAACGATCCGGAGGCGACGGCCGAGCGGATGCGACACGGCATGTACTGGTCGGGCGATCTGGCCTACCGCGACGCCGACGGGTGGATCTATCTGGCCGGCCGGACCGCGGATTGGATGCGGGTGGACGGGGAGAACCTGGCGGCCGCGCCGATCGAACGGATCCTGGCGCGGTTGCCCGACATCAGCCAGGTCGCCGTCTACGCGGTCCCCGACGAGCGGGTCGGTGACCAGGTGATGGCCGCGCTGGTGCTGCGCGCCGGGGCGCAGCTGAGCCCGGAAGAATTCGGGCGGTTCCTTGCGTCGCAGCCCGACTTGTCACCCAAGGCGTGGCCGCGCTACGTGCGCATCAACGACCGGCTGCCCACCACCGCCACCAACAAGATCCTCAAGCGGGCGCTGATCTCCGCGGGCGTCACCGCGCACGACGGCGTGTTGTGGTCGCGTGCGCCGCGGGGCACCCGGTACGCCGTGGCGGGTGAAAATGCCGACGGCCCTGCAGCTTCCGTGATCGCGGGGCAGTGACGCTACGCCGCCTCGTCGTCATCGCCGTCGCTGTCCTCGTCTTCATCCCCGTTCTCCCCGCGTAGGAGTTTTTCGGGGTGGTGGAAGGTGTTGGTGCGGGGTTGGTTTCGGTCTAGGTGGGGTGGTGGGATCCATTGGGTTTCGCCTTTGGCGTTTTTGTGGGTGGTCCAGGCGCCGGGTTGTAGGAGGCGGTGGTGGGGTCCGCAGGCGAAGGTGAGGTCGTTGATGTCGGTGGTGTGGCAGGTGGCGTAGTCGGTGCAGTGGTGCACTTCGGTGTAGTAGCCGGGGACGGTGCAGCCGGGGGCGGTGCAGCCGCGGTCTTTGGCGTATAACACGATGCGCTGTGCGGGGGAGGCCAGGCGTTTGGTGTGATACAGGGCCAGGGCTTTGCCGTGGTCGAAGATGGCGAGGTAGTGGTGGGCGTGGCGGGATAGCCGGATCACATCGGACATGGGCAGCAGGGTGCCGCCGCCGGTGAGCCCTTTGCCGGCGGCGGTTTCGAGGTCGGCCAGGGTGGTGGTGACGATGATGGAGGCCGGGAGGCCGTTGTGTTGGCCGAGGTTTCCTGAGGCCAGCAGGGCGCGCAGGCCGGCCAGCAGCCCATCGTGGTTGCGCTGGGCCGCCGAGCGGGTGTCCCCCTCGATGGCCTGCTCGGTAGGCGTGCCGTCCACGCAGGGGTTTTCGTCGAGGGGGTTGCACATGCCGGGGGCGGCGAGTTTGGCCAGCACCGCTTCCAGGGTGGCGCGCAGCTCGGGGGATAGCCAGCCGCGGAGTTCGGACATGCCGTCGGCGTGTTGGTTGCCGAGGGTGAGGCTGCGGCGGCGGGCGCGGTCTTCGTCGCGGTAGAGGCCGTCGGGGTTGAGGCAATCGGCCAGCGTGCCGGCCAGTGCCGCGAGGTGTTCGGGACGATACCGCCCACCCTGGTTGGCGAGGTCGGTTTCGGCGCGCTCCCGGGTTGCCTGGTCGATCCAACCGGGCAACTGGTGGCAGAACTTACGGATCACCGCCACCTGCTCGGGACCCAACAACCCGGCCCGTTGCGCGGCCGCGGTGGCCGCCAGTGCCGGGGCGATCGGCTCGCCGGTCAGCCCGACGCGGGGGCCCAGGTCGGCGGCGGTGTGCACCCGCCGGGCGGCCTCGGCGCGGCTGATCAGGGTGGCCTCGGCGATCGCATGCGAAAGCCGGCCACCCAACTCCGCCGGGCTGGCGTCGCGGGCCAGCGCGTTGATCAGCGGATGCTCGACCGCCGGCAGCCGCCGGCGCACCGTCTCGCAGCGCTGCAACAACGATAGACACTCGCGGGGCGTCAACGCGTCAAAACTCAACTCGCCCAGGCGGTCGACCGCAGCATCCAGCGCATCGAAGACCTTGACGATCTCTTCACGGCTGCTGCAACCCATGCCTCGAAGTGTATGAAGGGGCACCGACAAGAATCGCCGCCATGTGACCACAGAAACCAAAGTGACACAAGGGATTTAGGCGGGCGGCCTGAGGGTGCCGGGGGTGGTGGGACGCATCCGCCCGCGCCACCGAATCTGAACCATCAACGCCGCTGCGTCGTGAAAGATCATCAGGATGAAGCCCAGCCACACAGGAACCCGATGAAGCCGACACGGACAACCGGGCGCAGCTTCCCCGGGCGGCTGTGGCGCAGCCCGCTGCGCGGGCCCTGGTTGACGTCGGTGTTCGGTTCGATCCTGCTGGTGACCCTGCCCGTCGTCATCGTCACGGGACTGCTGTCCTACATCGCCTATGGGCCGCGGTTCGGCCAGGCCGTCCCGGCCGAGGTCGCGTGGCTGAGGCTGCCGGTCTTCGACTGGCCCACCGACCCGCCGTGGCTGTACCGGGCAACCCAGGGACTGCATGTCGGGCTGGGACTGGTGCTGATCCCGGTGGTGCTCGCCAAGCTGTGGTCAGTCATCCCCAGGCTCTTCGCATGGCCGCCGGCACGCTCGATTGCCCAACTGCTGGAACGTGTTTCGGTGCTGATGCTGGTCGGGGGCATCCTGTTCGAGATGGTCACCGGCGTGTTGAACATCCAGTACGACTACATCTTCGGCTTCAGTTTCTACACCGCACACTATTTCGGCGCCTGGGTGTTCGCCATCGGATTCCTCATGCACGTGACGATCAAGGGCCGGCGGATGTGGGCCGGGCTGCGCTCGATGTCGATGCGGGCGGTCCTGCGCACCGCAGCTGCCGACACCCAGCCGGAGCCCTGGCGGCCGGGCGGGCTCGCCGCCGCCGAGCCGGGCCCCGCCACGATGAGCCGGCGCGGCGCGTTGGCGCTGGTGGGCGGCGGTGCATTGTTTCTTGCGCTGATCACCGCCGGCCAGACCCTCGGCGGCCGCACCCGACCGGCCGCCCTGTTGCTGCCGCACGGGCGCGACCGCGGGTCGGGAGCCAACGACTTCGACGTCAACCGCACCGCAGCCGCCGCCGGCATCGCCGCCGCGGACATCGGCGCGCGCTGGCGACTCACCCTCGGCGGTGGAGCGCGACCGGTGGTCCTGGACCGTGCCTCGCTGCTGGCGATGCCGCAGCACACCGCGGTATTGCCGATCGCCTGCGTGGAGGGCTGGTCGACCACTCAGGCGTGGACCGGCGTGCGACTGGCGGATCTGGCCCGTCTCGCCGGTGTTCCTGCACCGCGATCGGCGCGGGTGTCCTCCGTGGAACGGGCCGGCGCCTTCAACGCCGCGACGTTGCACGGCAGCCAGGTGCTGCACCCGGACGCGCTGCTGGCGCTGCGGGTCAACGGCGCCGAGCTGTCCGTGGACCACGGCTTTCCCGCACGCATCGTCGTGCCCGCGCTGCCCGGCGTACACAACACCAAATGGGTTGCCGCCATTGACTTTCGGGCCGGCGGCGATGCGTAGCGCATTCATCCGGTGCTACGGTTCGCACCCGATCCACCTGCTGACGATGATCTGCGGGTTCGCGCTGCTGGGCTATGTGGTGGCCGTCATGAAACCGGACGCGCTGTACAACCCGCGGTCGTGGTGGCAGTCGATCATCGTGTGGTTCGTCGCGGCCGTCGTCGGGCACGATCTGCTGTTGTTTCCCGTCTACGCCGGCCTGGACCGGCTGTTGCGGAACCGAACCCGGCGACCGCAGCCGCCCGGTGTGCCAGTGCTCAATTACCTTCGGGTGCCCGCGCTGGGCGCCGGCCTGACGCTGCTGGTGTTCCTTCCCGGCATCATCGGCCAGGGCGCCGGAACCTACCGGGCCGCGACCGGCCAGACACAGGACCCGTTCCTGGGGCGGTGGCTGCTGCTGACCGCGGCGATGTTCGCGCTCAGCGCCGCCAGCTACGCCGTGCGCCTGGCACTCGCGAGCCGGCGAGCGCGTCGGCGAGCGCGGCGGGGCCGAGCCGGGTCGCCCGCATGACGCGCACGTCAGGCACGCGGCACCCGCCGCGCCGAATCCCTGACACGGTTTTCCTATCATTTGGTGATGAGTGCCGGTGGGCTGCACACCGAGTCCTCGCCGGCCTTCTCCGACGAGGACGTCGCCCGGTTCCGCGCGGCGGGCTGGTGGTGCGATTCCACACTGTCGGACGCGGTGCGCCGCAACGCCCAACGCACACCCGAGCGTCCGGCCTACATCGACCACGGCGGGCGGACCTTCACCTGGCATGAATTCGACTGCGCTGCAAGCAATCTAGCCGAGACGCTTGCCGGACTCGGCGTCGGCCCGGGCGATCGAGTCGCGGTGTGGCACGGCGACTGCGCGGCCATCCACGTGCTGTTCGTGGCGATCGAACGGCGCGGGGCGGTGGTCGTCGGTATCGGCGCGCGCGCCGGCGCCCGCGAGGCCGGCGCGATACTGCGCAACGCGCAGCCGAAAATCCTGCTCAGCGATCAACCGCGCAGCAAGCCCGCCGCGGAGGTGGCCGGCGAACTGCGCATCCCCGCACTGGTATTGACCCAGCCACTCGACACCGAACCCAGGGCGTCGGACCGCGACTGTCAACTGGGCCCGGACGACGTTTTCCTCATCAACTCCACGTCCGGGACCACCGGGCTGCCCAAATGCGTCGTGCACACCCAAAACCGTTGGTACTACTTCCACCAGAAGGCTGTCGCGAACGGGATGCTGACGCCCGACGACGTCTTCCTGCCCGTCATACCCACCCCATTCGGCTTCGGGATCTGGACCAGCCACACCACGCCGATCCACCTGGGCGCCACCGCCGTCATCCTGGACCGGTTCACCCCCGCGGCCACCTGCGAGGCGATAGCGCGGCACGGGGTCACCGTACTATGTTGTGTCAGTACACAATTGACCATGCTGATGGCGGACCCGGCCAGCCGCCGTCACGACCTGAGTTCGCTGCGCATCGTCTACACCGGCGGCGAAGCCCTGCCGTACCGGCCCGCGGCCGAATTCGAGGAACTCACCGGCGCTACCATCCTGCAGTTCTACGGCTCCAACGAGACCGGGATGCTCAGCGCCACCACCGTGCACGACCCACGAGACCGGCGGCTCGGCACCGCGGGCCGCATCGTCCCCGAAATGGCGGTCCGGTTGTTCGACGGGGACACCGACGTCACGGCGACCCGGCGCGGCCAGCCCGCGTGCCGGGGCCCGGCGACCAGCCTGGGCTATCTCGGCGGCACCGACCACGACAAGCTGTTCACCCGCAACGGCTGGATGCGCATGGGCGACATCTGCGAGATCGACGCCGACGGGTATCTGCGGGTCACCGGGCGGACCTCCGATTTCATCCTGCGCGGGGGCAAGAACATCAGCGCAAGCCAGGTCGAAGACGCGGCCATGACACATCCCGCCATCGCCGTCGCGGCCGCCGTCGCCATGCCCGATCCGGTGTTCGGCGAAAAGGTCTGCCTCTACGCCGAACTCGCCGGGCCCGCCACGGATCCCGCCACCCTGGACCTCGCCGACCTCACCGAACACCTGCTGGCACAGGGGTTTTCCAAGGAACTGCTGCCCGAGCGGCTGATCGTCGTCGACGAGCTGCCACGGTCATCCGGCGGAAAGGTAGCCAAAGGCCGACTTCGCGAGGATATTAGAGCCAGGATGGAGGCTGGTGATGAACGCTCCTGATGCGCGGCGTGGCGGGTTGGAAGTCTGGGCGCCGTCGGTGGTTCCGCCCATCGGCGTCGAACTCTCCGACGAGCAGGCACTTGCCGTCGCGTTCCGTCACCTGGCCGGCATCGGATTCGCCGAGAACATGGCCGGACACATCACCTGGCAGCGCGACGGCCGGACCGACATGTTCGTCAACCCGTGGGGGCTGTGGTGGCAGGAGATCACCGCGTCCGACATCTGCGTGGTGGACGGCGACGCGCGCGTGGTCCGCGGCCGTTGGGACGTCACCCCGGCCATCCACATCCACACCGAGCTGCACCGGGTGCGCGACGACGCCCGCGTCGTCATCCACAACCACCCGTACTACGTCTGTGTGCTCGCCGCGCTGGGCACGCTGCCCGAGCTGGTGCACCAAACCGGCTCCCTGTTCCTCGACGACCTGTGCCTGGTCGACACCTACGACGGCGAAATCGACACCCCGGCCCGGGCCGCCGACCTCGCCGCCCGCATCGGCGGCGCGAACCTGACCATTCTGGCCAACCACGGCGTCATCGCCACGGGTCGCAACCTGCCCGAGGCGGTCTACCGCGCCGCCTCGATCGAACGAGTGTGCAAACTGGCCTACGACGTCATGCTGACCGGCAGGGAACCGGTGAGCATGAACTGGTCGGACATGGCCGGCATGCAGCGTTCGCTGATCGAACGGGCCGCCGACGTGTATTGGGCGGGGGCGGCGCGGATGACCATCAAGGCCGATCCCGACGTGCTCCGGTGAACGGCATCGCCGAGTGTGCGCTCACGGCGGCGACACGCCGAGACGCGTCGCCGCCACCGCACATTGAAAGCCGTCAGTTCACACTCAACGACCCACATTCAACACTGCTGCGGTGCAAGGGGATCAGGGCATGAAATCCATCGATGAGCTGGCCACCGACCTGAACTTCACCACCGCGAAAACCGGCGCCCAGCGCACGGTCACCCTGTTGCCCGATCCGCCCCGCGCCCCGCGCCGCTACACGCTGATCTCGGTCGACGACCACATCGTCGAACCCCCGGACACCTTCGCCGGGCGGGTGCCCCGCAAGTTCGCCGACCGGGCGCCGTGCGTCGTGGACACCGACACCGGGGGACAGACCTGGGTGTACGACGGCCGGCAACTGCCCAATGTCGGGTTCAATGCGGTGGTCGGGCGGCCGGTGGCCGAGTACGGCTTCGAGCCGGTACGATTCGACGAAATGCGCAGGGGCGCTTGGGATATCCATGAACGCGTCAAAGACATGGACCTCAACGGCGTCTACGCCTCGCTCAACTTCCCGTCGTTCCTGCCGGGATTCGCCGGCCAGCGGCTGCAGCAGCTGACGGACGATCGTGACCTCGCCCTGGCCTGTGTACGGGCCTGGAACGACTGGCATTTCGAGGTCTGGGCGGGCTCGTACCCCGACCGCATCATTCCTTGCCAACTGCCCTGGCTGCTGGACCCCGAACTCGGCGCGAAGATGATTTATGAGAACGCCGAACGAGGCTTTCACGCCGTGACCTTCAGCGAGAACCCCGCGATGCTCGGCCTGCCCAGCATCCACACCGGCCACTGGGGCCCGATGATGGCCGCCTGCGCCGAGACCGGCACCGTCGTCAACCTGCACATCGGATCGTCGGGGTCCTCGCCGTCCACCACCGCCGACGCGCCGCCGGACGTGCAGGGAGTGCTGTTCTTCGCCTACGCGATCTCCGCGGCGGTGGACTGGCTCTACTCCGGGCTGCCCAGCAGGTTCCCCGACCTCAAGATCTGCTTGTCCGAAGGCGGAATTGGTTGGGTCGCAGGTCTTCTGGATCGCCTCGACCACATGCTCAGCTACCACGCCATGTACGGCACCTGGCAGGCACTCGGCGAGCGGCTGACTCCGGCCGAGGTGCTGGTGCGCAACTTCTGGTTCTGCGCGGTCGAAGACAAGTCGTCGTTCGTGCAGCGCGACCGGATCGGCGTCGACAACATCATGCTGGAAGCCGACTACCCGCACTGCGATTCGACGTGGCCGCACACCCAGCAGACCGTTCACGAACAAATCGGTGATCTGCCTGCCGATGTCATCCGTAAGTTCACCTGGCAGAACGCCTCTCGTTTGTACCAGCATCCGGTGCCGATCCAGGTGCAGCAAAACCCCGACGCGTTCTAATCTGACCCCAAGGCTGGGTTCCGTGACAAAGCCCGCTTGCATGTTGTACGTTAAGTATGTACTTAACGATGCAACCCAACGTGGAGGCCCATGTCCCCGGACGAGGCCGAGTTCGTCGACCGCCTCGGGCTGTTCTTCGAGTTGCTCGGCGCCACCCGCACGATGGGCCGGGTCTACGGCTGGCTGCTGATCTGCGAACCGCCGCAGCAGTCGCTGACCCAGCTGGCCGACGCGTTGTCGGTGAGCAAGGCCTCGATCAGCACGGTCGCCCGGCAACTGCTGGACGGCGGCATGGTGGAGCGGTTGCCCAGCCCCAACCGTCAACACCTTTACCGGGTCACCCCGGGCGGATTCACCAGTGTGCTGGAAACCCAGCTGTCGCTGATGCGGGTGGGCATCGAGCCCGCCGAGTTCGCGCTGTCGGTGCTGGGTGACGACCGCGCCGAGCAACGCCGGCGGGTCGAGGACTTCCGCGACTTCTGCGAGTTCTGCACCCGCGACTACCGCGATCAGCTGATGCGGATGTGGACCGAATACCGCTCGGCCAAGACGGCCGGTCCGACCAAGGCCGCCAAGGAGGCCGGTTCGACCAAGTCGGCCAGGAGGAGGCAATCGTGACGGCCACGGAGAAGGTCGACTTCAGTTCGGTCGCCTGGGGATCGGTGGAATGGACCAACCTCGTCACGCTGTACCTGCGAGCCTGCGAAAGCCGTTCGCGGCAGCCGATTCTGGGGGACACGGCGGCCGCCGAGGCGGTGGACCGGATCCGGTACGACTTCAAGAGAATCCATCGCATGTCGTTGCCGGCGTCGAATCAGTACCTCGTCGCGCTGCGCGCCGTGCAGTTCGACGACTGGTGCGCCGAGTTGTTGGGCCGCCATCCCGACGCCGTCGTGCTGCACCTGGGCTGCGGCCTGGACGGCCGGGCCTTCCGGGTGTCAGTGCCGCCGTCGGTTTCCTGGTTCGACGTCGACCAGCCCAGCGTCATCGGGCTGCGCCGCCGGCTCTACGACGACACCGAGAACTATCGCATGATCGGCTCGTCGGTGACCGAGCTGCAATGGCTGGACGAGGTTCCGGCCGGACGTCCCACCCTGATGGTGGCCGAGGGGCTGCTGATGTACCTGCGCGAGGACGAGGTCCGGCTGCTGCTGCAGCGCCTGATCGACCGATTCCCCGGCGGCGAAATGCATTTCGACACGCTCTCGGCGCTGGCCCCGCTGCTCTCCAAGGTCTTCACCCGCGGAATCATCACCTGGGGCATCCGCGACGCGCGCCGGATCGCCGACTGGAATCCCCGGCTGCGCTTCCTCGAGCAGTCGCCCGCCCTGGCCGGCTACCAGCGGATCCCGTCGGCCGTCGTGCGGTCGATCTACCGGCTGACGTGGCTGACCGGCGGGCGCGGCTACGACGTGCTGAACCGCTTCGAATACTGAGCTGTCACAGGGCGGATGTCAGCCGGCGCAGAATATCGGCGGCCGGCTCGGCGGTCGCATGACGGTATCCGGTGCCCGCCCACAGGTGCACGTACTCCGGCCTCGCCGCCGCCGCGGCGGCCTTACGCAGCGGGCTGGTGAGGTGGTGGATGGCGGGGTAGCCCAGGGGAGCCTCGGCCTCGTGCGCGTCGATGAACGCGTTCCGCAGGCCGCGCGCCGGGCGGCCGGTGAAGGCTCGCGTCAGCACCGTCTCGGTGTACGCCGGATCGGCCAGTGCCGCTTGATGAGTGGCCGAGGCGCCGCTTTCGGTGGCCCGCAACAGCACGGTGCCGACCGCGGCGGCGTGCGCGCCCGCCCGGATCACCTCGGCCACCGCGGCCGGGGTGGCCAGCCCGCCGGTGGCGATCACCGGCAGCGGCACCCGGGCGGTGACCTGCCGGACCAGATCGGCGATCGGGACGGACGGCACCGGCCGCTGCGGCGACAGGGTGGCCGAATGCCCGCCGGCGGCCGTCGCCTGCACCACGAGCATGTCCACCCCGGCATCGTGCGCCTGCGCCGCCTCGTCGGCCGTGGTAACGGTCTGGGCCACAACGGTTTCCGCGCGCCGCAGCGCGGCAATCACCTCGCGCGGCGGGATGCCGAAGGTGAACGACACCAACGGCACCGGATCGTCGAGCAGCAGCGCGATCTTCTGGTCGAAGGCGTCGTCATCCTCGACGGGTTGGGGCGGCAGCGTCAGGCCGAACTGGTCGGCTTCCCGCTGGATGATGCCGTGGTAATCCCGGTAGCGTTGCGGGTCGACCGGGACCGGGTTGGGCGCGAACAGGTTGACCCCGAATGGGATCGACTCGGCGCGAACGGCTTTGATCTCCGCCTCGATGCCCTGCACCGTTTTGTATCCGGCGGCGAGAATGCCCAGCGCGCCCGCCCGGGCGGCCGCCGACACCATCGCCGGGGTGGTCGGTCCGCCCGACATCGGGGCGGCGACCAGGGGTATGGACATCCCGAACTGCGCCAACATCTGCCTGCCTTTCGCCGTTCCCGCGCGCGTGCGCTCACGCGCCTGCCCCGACCCTAGCGAGCCGCGGCATTCCGCCCTGGCGGCGGACCTGGCAGGATGCTTGACCGTGAAGCGCCCCAACTTCCTGGTGATCGTTGCAGACGACCTCGGCTTCTCCGACCTCGGCGCATTCGGCGGGGAGATCGAGACGCCCAACCTCGACCGCCTGGCCTACGCCGGGATCCGGCTCACCGATTTCCATTCGGCGCCGGCCTGCTCGCCGACCCGGGCGATGCTGTTGACCGGGACCGACCACCACATCGCCGGCATCGGCACCATGCTCGAGGTCGCGGCCCCGCAATTCCACGGCGCACCCGGCTACGAGGGCTACCTGAACGACCGGGTGGTCGCGTTGCCCGAACTGCTGCGCGACGCCGGCTACCTGACCCTGATGTCGGGCAAATGGCACCTGGGCGCCACCATCGAGACGTCGCCGTGGGCGCGCGGCTTCGAGCGCTCGTTCGCCCTGCTGCCGGCCGGCGCCAGCCACTACGGCGGCTCGGGGGCGCGCGGGTTTTCGCCGGTGCCAACGCTTTACACCGAAGACGATCGGTTCGTCAGCGTCGGCGACGACTTCTACTCGTCGGACTCCTACACCGACACGCTGTTGCGGTATCTGGACGAACGTGCCCCCGACGACGACCGCCCGTTCTTCGCCTATCTGCCGTTTCAAGCGCCGCACTGGCCGCTGCAGGCGCCCGACGAGTCGATCGCGAAATACCGGGGCCGCTACGACGAGGGGCCGGACGTGCTGCGGGCCGAACGGCTGGCCGCACTCAAGCGGCTGGGGCTGTGCCCACCCGACGTCACCCCGCACCCGGTGGTCGCCGACGGCGCGCCGGAGTGGGCCGACATGACCGACGAGGAGCGGGCCCGCTCGGCCCGCACCATGGAGGTCTACGCCGGGATGGTCGACCGAATGGACTACAACGTCGGGCGGGTGATCGACTACCTGAGCCGTTCCGGCGAACTCGACAACACCGTCGTCATCTTCCTGTCCGACAACGGCGCCGAGGGCGCCATCGTCGAGGCGATGCCGCTGCGCGGCCCGCAGATCGCCGCGCAGATCGAAAAGCATTGCGACAACAGCCTGGACAACCTCGGCCGGCCCACCTCGTTCATCTGGTACGGCCCGCGCTGGGCGCAGGCGGCCACCGCGCCGTCGCGGCTGCACAAGGCGTTCACCACCCAGGGCGGCATCCGGGTTCCCGGCTTCATCACCTGGCCCGGCTTCGCCCGGCAGGGCCAGATCGGCACCGCGTTCAGCACCGTCATGGACATCGCGCCGACGCTGCTGGAACTGGCCGGGACCAGCCATCCGGGCACCGCCTACCGGGGCCGCGAGGTGGCGCCCATGCGCGGCCGCTCATTGGTCGGGTATCTGTCCGGCGCCGCGGACACCGTTCACGACGCCGACACCGAAACCGGATGGGAGCTGTTCGGCCGCCGCGCCATCCGTCAGGGCAACTGGAAGGCGCTGCATCTGCCGGCCCCCTACGGTCCGGGCAGCTGGCAGCTGTACGACCTGGCGTCCGACCCCGGCGAGGTCGACGATCTGGCCGCCGCGAGGCCGGACAAGCTGGCCGAGCTGCTGGCCCTGTGGGACCGCTACGTCGAAGAGACCGGCGTGATCCTCGATCCCATCTCGGTGTTCGACGCCGAGCTCTGACACCGGGCGCGGCTGCTCGGTTATGCGCTGGGGCGGACGGCCTCAAACAGCTCGACCGAACCACTGTGCCGTGCGGCCACGATCTCGAGTCCTGCCTCCCCGAGCCAGCGCGATACGTCACCGGCACCGGGCGTGTTCCCGAAAAAACCCGCCGCCTGCAACGCCGTGACAAAGCGATCCTGGCGCCAGCCGCGACCACGTACACATGTTGTGCCGCGAAGGATCCCACCGGGCTTGAGCACCCGGGCAAGCTCGAACACCGCCGCTCGGGGGTCCGGCAGGCAATGCAGCCCGTTGAAAGTCAACGCCAGGTCAAAGGTGTTGTCCGGGAACGGCAAACACGTGATATCGGCCTCGGTGAACTCCATCAGGTCGGCCACGCCGAACCGAGTGGCCCGACTGCGTGCCCGTCTCAGCATGTCCGAGGAAATGTCAGCGGCCACATAACGGCAATCCTGCCCGGCGCGCAATCCGCGAAAGGCGAACCCTCCGCCGCATGGGATGTCCAGCACATAGGCGCCCGGGGGAGCTGTACCGACACGCCGAACCTCGGCGAGCAGGTCGCGCAACGCCAACCCCCACAACGCTTTTGCGCCCACCGCAGCGACGCGATCGTGCATTGCGGCGGTGTCATACAACGCCGACGCGAGCCGAGCGGCACGCCAGTGGTCGGTTACCTGCCCCATCCGCCGACTCTAACCGCAGCTGGCTACCATGCGCGTATGGCACGGCGAGTGCAGATGACAGTCGACTTGGTCCCAGTTCACTTGGGTAAGACCGATACCGTGGCGGCGCCGGCGTTCGCCCACCGAGGGCCGGGTGAGCGCAATGGCTGAAGTGCATGCGCCCAAGCTGCGGATAGGCATATTGGGTGCTGCCCGCATCGCGCCGCTGGCGCTGATCAAACCGGCCGCCGAGAATCCCGATGCCGTCGTGGCCGCCGTCGCGGCCCGGGACGCATCCCGCGCCCGCGCCTTCGCGACCCGCCACGGCATCGCCACCGTGCACGACCATTACGAGGCGCTGATCGCCGACCCCGACATCGACGCGATCTACAACCCGCTGCCGAACGGCTTGCACGGCCGCTGGACCAGGGCGGCGCTGGCCGCCGGCAAACACGTGCTGTGCGAGAAGCCGTTCACCGCCAATGCGGCCGAGGCGCGCGAGATCGCGGACCTGGCGGAGCATTCGGACCGCGTCGTGATGGAGGCCTTCCACTATCGCTACCACCCGCTGACACTGCGCGCCGAGGAGATCATCGCCTCCGGCGAGCTGGGCAGGCTGCAGCACGTGGAGGCCGCGCTGTGCTTCCCGCTGCCGAAGTTCTCCGACATCCGCTACGAC
Source organism: Mycobacterium sp. MAC_080597_8934 (assembly GCF_000523975.1). Lineage (NCBI taxonomy): Bacteria > Bacillati > Actinomycetota > Actinomycetes > Mycobacteriales > Mycobacteriaceae > Mycobacterium > Mycobacterium sp. MAC_080597_8934. Next base: position 104,858 of record NZ_JAOS01000004.1, read on the forward strand.
TACGCCCTTGCCGGCGGGGCCACCATGGACGCCGGCTGCTACGCCGTGCACATGGCCCGCACCTTCGGCGGTCGTTCCCCGGAAGTTGTTTCCGCACAAGCGAAATTGCGTGGCCCGAAAGTCGACCGAGCCATGACGGCCGAGCTGCGGTTCCCGGCCGGCCACACGGGCCGGGTGCGTTGCTCGATGTGGTCGACCCGGCTGCTGCAGATCAGCGCCCGGGTGGTCGGCGAGCACGGGGAGCTGCGCATCGTGAATCCGGTGCTGCCGCAGGCCTTCCACCGGCTGACGGTCCGCTCACGCGACGGCAGGCGGACGGAACGGTTCGAGCGCCGGGCCTCCTACGCCTACCAGTTGGATGCCTTCGCCGCGGCGGTGCTGCGCGGCGAGCCGGTCAAGACCAGCGCGCGCGACGCGGTCGACAACATGACCGTCATCGATGCGATTTACCGCGCCGCGGGCCTGCCGCTGCGCTACCCGACCTGAAATCGCTTGGCCGCGAAACGGATACGCGCCGAGATCAGCCGGGGCGCCCGACCAGTTGAGCCAACTGCGCGGCGCCCTGGGCGGTTTGGGTGGTCAGCGCGATCCGCCCGGAGGTCACCTGCTCTTCGATGATCGGCGCTTCCACCACCAGGTTGTCCCGGATGAAGGCGATGTGGTCCTTGGGATGCTCGCCGGTGAATGCCGCCCATGCCGACGCCGACGCAGGATCGAGTACCAACGTCACTTCGTAGTAGTCGGCGGTCAGCGACTTCGGCGGGTCGACGTTAATTAGCCCGAGCTGCATGGCCTCCGGGCCCAGTGTGTACACCGTGGCCCTGGCGATGTCGCAGGTGGTGAGGCCGTCGGTCGGCGGCACCGGGACGGTCGGGTCGATGGCCGGGCACTTGACGGCGGGGGTAGTCGGCTGCGACTTGGTCACCGGCCGGACCGGCAACGGCGCGATCCGCACGGTCGGCGGCGGTGCGGCCGGCGCGGCGGGACTCGCCGTGGTGGTGGGGGTGGTCGACGAGCTCGTCGGCGCCGGCTTGTGCGGTTGCTGGCAACCCGCCAGCGCCGCCGCGCACAGCGCGACGCACGCCAGGCGGGCGACGGGAGTGCTCGCGAAGCTTCGGCGGTCATTCATCCGGACACACTGTACCCACGACAGCGCTGCTTTCCGCCCGCCGGGAAGCAGCGCACACCAGGTACGGCACGCTTTACCGGCACTACGAATATAGAGTAGGGTCGGTTTCTCGGGAAATGCATTCTCAAGAAATATGGATAAACGACGCAAGCCCAATCCCGCCGAACGCCGCCGCGATCTGTGCGATGCGGCGATTCGGTTATTGGCCGACGAAGGCGCGAAAGGGCTGAGCCACCTCAAGGTCGACCGCAAGGCCGGGGTGCCGGACGGGACCACCTCGTTCTATTTCCGCACCCGGTCGGCACTGCTGCGCGCGGCGGCCGAGCGGCTGGCCGAGCTGGACCTGGCCGAGCTGCAGGAGATTGCGGACAGCTCCGGCCCCGGACCCTCGCCGTCGCGGTTGTCGCAAGTCGTCACCCAGGCCGGCGCCGACCCGCAGCTGTACCGGACCCGGGCCCGATACGAACTGACCCTGCAGGCCACCCGCGACCCCGCGCTGGCCGCGATCCTGCAGCAGGCCACCGACGCGTTCACCAAGCTGCACCGGGAGATTTTGGTGCAACTGATGCCGCACGGCGCCCAGCTCGATCCGGCCGTCGTCGAGGACCTGAGCAACGTCACGCTGACGTTCATCAACGGCCTGCTGCAGCGACTCGTCCACGGCGACCGGATCGTCGACAGTCCCGAACAGCTGGACGGGATCCTGTCGGCGATCGCTACGGGGATTTTGAAGAGCCCGGACAAGGGGCGGCTGACGCGAACCGGTGGTCAAGCGGCGGCGCGCCGCCGGGCGGCCGACTCGGAATGAAACCCGGCGGACACGGTGTTCGGATGCGCTGGCTCTTGCCAGTTCATCCGCTGTATCGTTCTCTACGAGAATAGAGTGAGCCCATGTTCATGCACCGCTTTCAACGGAACCGGCGCGCACGTGTTAGCGACGCAATTAAGCGGAGTGTAGAAATTGCCTTCAACCGAATCCGGCGCGCCGGTGCGGGCAGGGCAGCGAGAACTGCAGCGGCAGGAGGGATTTCGTGACAGCTAGCACCGACAGTGATGTCCGATTCGATCCGTACGACGTCGGGCTGATCGCCGACCCTTATCCCATGTTCGCGCGGTTGCGCGAGGAGGCGCCGCTCTACTACAACGCCGAATACGACTTCTACGCGGTGAGCCGGTACGCCGACGTCAGCAAGGCACTGGTGGACCACGAGACCTACAGCTCGGCGCGCGGCGCGATCCTGGAGCTGATCAAGGCCAACCTGGACATCCCGTCGGGCATGCTGATCTTCGAAGACCCGCCCATTCACGACGTGCACCGCAAGCTGCTGTCCCGGATGTTCACCCCGCGCAGGATCGCCGCGCTGGAACCGATGATCCGCGACTTCTGCGCCCAATGCCTGGACCCGCTGGTGGGCACCGGCCACTTCGACTTCGTCACCGATCTGGGCGCGCAGATGCCGATGAAGGTGATCAGCATGCTGCTCGGCATTCCCGAGGACGACCAGGAATACATCCGCGACCGCGGCAACGCGCAACTGCGCACGGAGGCCGGCAAACCAATGAAGGCCGCCGAGCAGGGGCTGTCGGTGGGCGAGCAGTTCGAGGTCTACATCGACTGGCGCGCCGAGCATCCGTCCGACGACATCATGACCGAATTACTCAACGTCGAATTCGTCGACGAAACCGGCACCACCCGCCGGTTGACCCGGGAAGAAATCCTGGTGTACCTGAACGTCGTCGCCGGGGCGGGCAACGAAACGACGACACGCCTGATCGGTTGGACCGGAAAGGTTCTCGCCGAGCACCCCGATCAGCGTCGCGACCTCGTCGAGAACCCCGCGCTCATCCCGCAGGCCATCGAGGAGCTGCTGCGCTACGAGCCGCCGGCGCCGCACGTGTCCCGGTATGTCACCCGCGACGTGGTGGTGCACGACCAGGCCGTGCCCGAAGGCAGCGTGATGATGATGCTCATCGGGTCGGCGTGCCGCGACGAAGCCCAATTCGGCCCGGATGCAGGCGAATTCAATATACACCGGGCGGTCCGTCCGCACCTCACGTTCAGCATGGGCACGCATTTCTGCCTTGGATCGGCGCTGGCCCGGCTGGAAGGCCGCGTCGCACTGGAAGAGATCCTGAAGCGATTCCCCGAATGGGAGGTCGACCTGAGCAGGGCCACCCTCAGCCCGACCTCCACGGTGCGGGGCTGGGAGTGTATGCCGGCGCTGGTGCCGTGATGACCGGCCGGGTAGCGGGCAAGGTGGCCTTCATCAGCGGCGCCGCCCGTGGTCAGGGCCGCAGCCACGCCGTGCGGTTGGCGCAAGAGGGCGCCGACATCATCGCCATCGACATCTGCGGGCCGATCGAGAACCTGGCGTATCCGCACTCAACACCCGAAGACCTCGCCGAAACCGCGGACCTGGTCAAGGATCTCGATCGTCGCATCGTCACCGCGCAGGTCGACGTGCGCGATTTCGAGGCGCTGAAGTCCGCGGTGGACAGCGGGGTGGAACAACTCGGCCGCCTCGACATCATCGTCGCCAACGCCGGCGTCGGCACCGACGGCAGGAAGCTGCACAAGATCCGCGACAACGTGTGGCAGGACATGATCGACATCAACCTGACCGGTGTCTGGCACACCGTCAAAGCCGGTGTCCCGCATGTCCTTTCCGGAGGTCGCGGCGGATCAATCGTGCTCACCAGCTCGGTGGGCGGCCGCAAGGCCTACCCGAACACCGGTCACTACATCGCCGCCAAACACGGCGTCATCGGCTTGATGCGGGCCTTCGCCGTCGAACTGGGCCCGCACCTGATCCGGGTCAATGCGGTGCTGCCCACCCAGGTCAGCACCACGATGGTGATGAACGACCAGACGTTTCGCCTGTTCCGGCCGGACCTGGAGAATCCCGGGCCGGACGACTTCGCCCCCATCTCGCAGATGATGCACACGCTGCCGGTGCCCTGGGTGGACGCCAGCGACATCAGCAACGCCGTTTTGTTCCTCGCCTCCGACGAATCACGTTATGTCACCGGCGTTTCGCTTCCCGTCGACGCGGGCAGCTTGCTCAAGTAGACGCGAAAACTCCGCATCAACCGAAAGAAGAGAACCATGCCCGAATACGACTACGAAGAATTGAAGAAGGAAGCTGAGCAGTACATCAAGTTCGAAAAGGACAAGAAGAACCGGATCGCCTACATCACCTTCGACCGTCCCGACGCGCAGAACTCCGCCACCCTGGGCATGCGGCAGAATTACGCCGACCTGATCCACAAGTGCAACGTGGACGACGACGTCAAGGTGGTGGTGATCCGCGGCGAGGGGGAGGACTTCGGTAGCGGCGGGGACCTGCCCGAGCAGCGCGGCATGCTGGAAAACCCGGGCATGCCGCTGCTGCACGAGCTCGCGATCAACGACGACGATGTCAAGTACCCGCCCGGCGGCTCCTACCGCTACCTGTCCACCGTCACCGACTTCTACGCCAAGGCGCGCGCCGGAAACCGTCCGCTGCAAGAGCTTCGGAAGATCAGCATCATCGAGGCCAAGGGCTACTGCTACGGGTGGCATTTCTACCAGGCGGGCGACGCCGACCTGGTGATCGCCAGCGACGACGCCCTGTTCGGTCACCCGGCCTTCCGCTACGTGGGCTGGGGGCCGCGGCTGTGGTGGTGGGCCGAGACCATGGGGCTGCGCAAGTTCTCCGAGATGCTTTTCACCGGAAGGCCGTTCAGTGCCAAGGAGATGTACGACTGCGGGTTCGTCAACAGTGTGGTGCCGCGCGACAAGCTGGAGGCGGAGACCGAGAAGTACGCGCTGGCATGCTCCAAGGCGCGCCCGACAGATACGGTCGCCGTTCAGAAGACCTTTCTGGAGCTCTACAAGCAGCACAAGGGCGAGTACTTCGGCAGCCTGCTGACCGGCCTGGTGGAGGGCATGCTGCCGCTGATCGCCAACGACGCCGCAGAGGTCGACCTGACCGCGGGCACCTTCGAGAAGGGCCTCAACAACGTGGTCAAGGACAACGACCTGAACTTCCCGCCGGAGTGGCGGCTGAGCCGCTCCGGCCGCGCGAAGCCCTGAACACATTGGGAGAGCGGGCATGTCGGCGCTGACCGGGATCAGGGTCATCGAGCTGGCCGATTCCGTCGCGGGGGAGTACTGCGGAAAGCTGCTGTCCGACTTCGGCGCCGAGGTGATCAAGGTCGAGCCGCCGGAGCGCGGCAGCGCCACCCGGGCCATGGCACCCGTGCTGGCCGGCGGATGCGAGGGCAGCGTGCTGTTCGCCTACCTCAATACCAACAAGCAGTCCGTGGTTCTCGACCTCGCCTCGGCGTCCGGCACCGCGCGGCTGCACCAGCTCATCGAGACCGCCGACGCGGTGATCGGACCACCGGCCACCGATTGGGCCGCCAGACACCCGTCGGTGGTGTTCTGCACCATCACCCCGCACGGCCAGGGGGCACCTCCCGAGTTCGACAATGCCCGCAGCATCACCGTGTTTCATGCCAGTGGCTGGGGGTATCACACGCCCAGCCATGCCGATCCGGCCAAGCCGCCGCTGCAGGGCCCGGGCCGATTCCTGGCCGACTACGAGGCCGGGCTGGAGGCCGCGCTGTGCGTCGCGTCGTCGCTGTTCGGCCGTCTGCACACCGGCACCGGAGAGTGCATCGACATCTCGGCCCATGCGGTGCTGGTGTCGCGCGCCGACTGCATCCTGGGCCGGTTCATCACCGGCGAGGTGCCGGCCGACGGCACCCGCGATGACTACGACCAATCCGGGCCGGCGGCGTTCTTCGCGTGTGCGGACGGGTACGTCTACCTGTACATGACCAGCCGCGCGCACTGGCACGGGATGAAAACCCTGATGGGCCAACCGGAATGGCTGGACGAATTCGACGACGACTGGCTGGAGTTCTCCGTCACCGCCGACAAGGTCGCCACGTTCCGGCGCGGCTTCGCCGCCTGGGTGGCCGGGCTGCCCAGGGAGGAAGTTTCCGAGCGGGCCCAGCGGTTGGGCGTGCCGCTGGTGCCGGTGAACGGCGCCGCGGATCTGCACCGCTCGCCGCAGTATCGCCACCGCGGCTTCGTTCAGCGGGTCCGCCATCCCGTGTTGGGCGAAGCGGCGTACCCCACCGTGCCGTATCTGTTCAGCGCGTCCCCGGCCCGGATCTCCACTGCCGCACCCAGTCTCGGACAGCACACCCGACCGGTGCTCGACGGCATCGCCACCGGGCGGCCCCGGCCGGCGGTCAAGGCGGCGCAGCTCAGAACGCCCAGGGATCGGCGCGGCGGACCGCTGGAAGGGGTGCGCGTCGTCGAACTCACCAAGGTCTGGGCCGGCCCGTACGCGGGGAAGCTGCTGGCGATGCTGGGCGCCGAAGTCATCAAGATCGAAACCGCCGACAGCCCCGAGGAAATGCGCGCCTACGGCGGCACCGACATCAACCATGCGCCTTACTTTTTGAGCATCAACCCCGAGATCCTCAGCGTCGACCTCGACATCAAATCGACCGAAGACATGGCCCGGCTGCGCGACCTGATCGCCCGCAGCGACATCGTCATCAACAACCTGCGCCCGGGCGCGATGGAACGCCAGGGTCTGGGCTATCACCAGCTCACGCAGATCAAACCCGACATCATCTCGGTGTCGATCAAGATGTGGGGCAATGACGGGCCGCTGGGGCATCAAACCGGTTATGCGCCATGCTTTGCCGCGCTGGCCGGGCTGGCCTCGCTGGTGGGCTACCCCGGCGGGCCGCCGCTGGGCACCAGCATGCGCTACGGGGATTCGACGGTCGGGGCCGCCGCGGCGTACGCGGCTGTGGTGGCGCTGCTGCATCGTGAACTCGGCGGCACCGGGCAGTTCGTCGACGTCTCGGCGGTGGAAACCCTCTCAGCGCTGAGCGGTGACTGCTTGCTGGAACACGCCGTGACCGGAAAGCCGCTGACGCCCAACGGCAACTACCATCACGACATGTGTCCGCACGGTTGCTACCCGTGCGCCGACGGCGCCTGGATCAGCGTGGCCGTCGCGACCGACGCGGAATGGGGCGCGTTGTGCGACGTGCTCGACGCCCCAGCCCTTTCCGGCGACGGCCGCTACGCCACGCGGGACGCGCGGCACCGGCACACCGACGCACTGGACGCCGACCTCGGTCGACTTACCCGTGGGCACGATGCCGAGCGGCTCGCGGCGCGGCTGCGCGCGGCGGGGGTGCCCGCCGCCAAGAGCGCCACGGTGCCGGACGTGATCGGCGACCAGCGGCTCTGGGATCGGGAGCTGTACCGCTTCGTCACCGATCACCGCGAGGGTCAGCGACCGATCGTCGGGCCGTCCTGGCGGATGACGCGCCGGCCGGCCCGGATCACGCGCGGGGCACCCGATCTGGGCGAGGACACCGATTACGTGCTGCGCGAAATCCTCGGCGCACCGGCGCCGGCGGCCGGATCACGGGCGACGGGCGGAACATGACGACACTGGCCCACACGGCGGCCCTGGTCACCGGTGCGAGCAGCGGCATCGGCGCGGCGACGGCCACAGCCCTGGCCGCCGAGGGCGCCGCGGTGGCGCTGCTCGCGCGACGCGCCGACCGGCTGGCGGAGCTGCAAGCCGAGATCGAATGCTCCGGTGGCACAGCCCTTGTCGTGCCCGCCGACGTCACGGACGCCGAGCGGGTGGCTGCCGCCGTGCAGCGCACCGTCGCGGAATTCGGGCGGCTGGACATCCTGGTCAACAATGCCGGCCTGATGCAGTCCGGGCCCGCCACCGAAGCGTCGCTGCGGGACTGGGACCGGATGGTGGCCGTCAACGTGCAAGGCGTGCTGTACGCGACCTGCGCGGCGCTGCCGCACCTGGTCGACGCCGCCGCCGATTCACCGCGCGGCGTCGCCGATCTGGTCACCATCAGCTCCACCGCCGGGTGGGTGGCCCGGCCGAACACCGCCGTGTACTCGTTGACCAAGTTCGGTGTGAACGCGTTCAGCGAGGGCATTCGCCAGGAGGTGCTGGGCAAGCGGGTGCGGGTCGGCGTGGTGGGGCCCGGAACGGTCGACACCGAGATCTTCGGCCATCTGTCGGAGCCGTCTCGGGAGGCTTTCGAACGCCAGACCGCGGGCATGGTGATGCTGCGCCCGCAGGATATCGCCGACGCGGTGCTGTTCATGGTGACCCGCGATCGGCGGGTGGCCGTCAACCACATGCTGGTGCGCGCCGCCGAACAGACCTGGTAGTCGCGTGACTCCGCATTGGGTGGTCGGCGATCAGTACGGCTTGCCGTTTCCGGCCGACCCCGCGACGTTGCTCAGTGACGGAGCGTCCTTTCTCACCAAGGCATTTCGTGTCGCCGGCGTGCTCGGGGAGAACAGCGTGACGGGCATCGGCGACTACCGGGAAATCGAGGCCGGCAGCACCGGGCGCAAGGCCATGCTGTCGGTCGACTACGACGAGCCCGCACCGGAGCTGCCCACTGAGTTGTTCGTCAAGTTCTCCCGCGATTTCGACGACCCGGTGCGCGACCGCGGCCGGACGCAGATGGAATCGGAGGTCCGATTCGCCGTGTTGTCACGCGCGCCGCGCTTTCCCATCGCGGTGCCTCGCCCGCAGTTCGCCGACTACCACCGCCGGACCGGCACCGGCATTCTCATCACCGAACGAATCATGTTCGGCGCCAATGGTGTCGAACGCCAGTACCACAAGTGCCTCGACTACGAGATGCCGGAGCCGCTGGAGCACTATCGGGCGTTGCTCGTCGCGCTGGCCCGGCTCGCCGGCACCCATCGTGCCGGCGGCCTGCCGGCCGCATTGACCGCGCACTTTCCGCTGGACGTGCGGGCCGCGACGGTGGGGCCGCGGGCGGCGCATCCCGGCGCGCAGCTCGGTCGGCGGGTGGCCGAACTGGTCGAGTTCATCCAGACCCACCCCGGGCTGGTGCCCGCCGGGGTCCGCTCACCCGGGTTCCTGGCGCGGCTGACCCGCGAGGCTCCCCGCTTGGCGGAGTGCGAAAGCGCGGTTGCCGGCCACCTGGCGGCCGACGCCGACTACGTGGCGCTGTGCCATTGGAACGCCAACGTCGACTGGGATTGACCCCTGATGGTGGACACCTAACTGGTGGGACTGCTGGTCCTGCGGGAAGGTTGTCTGTATGTCGGGCAAGCGTCGGAAGTACACCCCGGAGTTTCGGGAGCAGGCTGCCCGCCTGGTGATTGAGACCGGTCGGCCGGTGGCGCATGTAGCGGCCGAAATCGGTGTTGGTGAACAAGTGCTGGGTCGTTGGGTGCGCCTGGCCAAGGAGACGGCCGCAGCTGGCGATACTGGCGCGGTGTTGGATACCGATGAGCGCGCAGAACTGGAGCGTTTGCGCCGGGAGAACGCCGAATTACGTTTGGATCGTGAGTTTTTGAAAAAAGCCGCGGCCTTCTTCGTCTCCGAACAACACCGGTAGAGGCATACCGGGTGATCGAGTCGGAGAAGGCCATCTACGCGGTCAAGCGGATGTGTGAGCTGCTGCAGGTGTCGCGATCGGGGTTCTACAAATGGCGCAAAGCAGCCGCGCAGGGGCCCTCGTCGGCAGCGCAGCGGCGTGCCGAGCTCGACGTCGCGGTTGCCGGGTTCCACCAAGCCTCCGACGGCGTGTACGGCGCCCCGCGGATTTTGGCCGATCTGCGTGCTGCCGGGGCGGCGGTGTCGCGAAAAACGGTGTCGGCCTCGCTGCGTCGTCAGGGTCTGGCCGGGATCTGTCCGCGCCGCTTCGCCCCAGCCACCACCATCGTCGATCTCGACGCACCTGTGCCCAAGGACCTGGTGGGGCGCCGGTTTGACACCGGCACGCTCGACCGGGTGTGGACCAGTGACATCGAGCGCCGTGAGGCGCTGTTCAACCGAACGGAGGTGAGAGACCACCGTCGCCGAGCCATCGCAGTGGCCCGGTAGAAGCTGGGGGCAGCCTGATCTAAAGAGACTTTGGTGAGGGTGGGAAGCAGCCCCGACAACGCCGGGACGGCCTGGTACTGCCAGACGGGTCGGGTCCGGCTAGCGAGACGGGAAGGTGTACGCGAGGAACCAGCGGCTGAACGCCTCTTAAGAGAAGACCACCAGCTCCAACCTGGCGGATGCGGGCTGGGCAGCGACGCGCACCCGCCCTGAGGGCGGGGAACTCGTGGGCCGGTTGATGTCGCCGGTTCGGGAGGTCACGGTGAAGGACTGCGGCGTAGCCGTGACGAGGTCGCAGGGGCATAGCTGGACACCTCACCCGTCAAACGGTTGACAGTGAACACGGGAACCACCGCGCCGGTCCCCGGTCAGATCCGGCAGCCAGCCGGGCTGGAGGGGTAGGCAGTCGTCGGCTGATGCCGGTGTGGTGGGGCGGAGGAGCCGTAGTAGTCCGAGGCCGGGAAAGCCGGTCGCATGGCAAAGGGCTCCAGCGGGTTCGCGGCGAGTACGCAGACTGTGGAGGTCACTTGTGAATACGAGTGCTTTGTGGCCCGACCCGGACACGGCCGAGCTGCGGGTACGCAGGATGCAACGCAAACTGCACCATTGGGCGGTTGATGAAAGCGACCGCTGTTTCGATGATTTGTACAACCTCGTTTATGACCCCGCATTCCTCACCCTCGCGTGGGAGCGGGTGCGGACGAACAAGGGTGCGCGCTCAGCCGGTGCCGATGGGACCGCACCGCGGTCTGTCGGTGCGGCAGAGGCGGTCGGACTGCTTCAGCGGCTCCGCGAGGAACTCAAGGAGCGGATATTCCGGCCGGATCCGGTGCGGGAGGTGATGATCCCGAAGGCGAACGGCAAGCTCCGCCGCCTGGGTATCGCGACCGTCGCCGACCGGGTCGTGCAAGCTTCGCTGAAGCTGGTGCTGGAGCCCATTTTCGAGGCGGACTTTCATCCGTGCGCATATGGGTTCCGGCCGGGCAGGCGAGCCCAGGACGCCATCGCTGAGATCCATCACCTCGCCAGCGGCTCACGGGCCTATCACTGGGTTTTCGAGGGAGACATCACGGCGTGCTTCGATGAAATCTCGCATTCGGCCCTTATGGGCCGGGTGCGGCGACGTGTCGGGGACAAACGCGTTCTGGCCCTGGTGAAGTCGTTCCTCAAAGCCGGGATTCTCTCGAAAGATCTCGGCTACCGGGACACCATCACCGGCACTCCGCAAGGCGGAATCCTCTCACCACTGCTCAGCAATGTCGCCCTGTCCGTTCTCGACGAGCACTTCGCCGCGAAGTGGAAGGCGCTCGGCCCGGAATGGACACGTGCCAAGCATCGACGCGCCGGAGTTCCGACCATGAAAATCGTCCGCTACGCAGACGATTTCTGTGTCATGGTCCACGGCACTCGCGCTGATGCCGAAGCGCTTTGGGACGAGATCGCAGCAGTGCTCGCGCCGATGGGCCTGCGCCTGTCGGTCGAGAAGAGCAGGATCTGCCACGTCGACGAGGGGTTCGAGTTCCTCGGCTTCCGCATCCAACGGCAGATCAAAAGGGGCACGACCAAGCACTACGTCTACACCTGGCCGTCGAAGAAGGCACTTATGTCCATCACCGACAAAGTCAGGAATCTGACGCGGCGACACAAACATCGAACGCTCGCTGATCTGCTGCGCCAACTCAACCCCGTCCTGCGGGGATGGTGCAATTACTTCCAGCACGGGGTGTCCAAACGCACCTTCGACTACCTCGACCACTTCACATGGTGGCGGGTGGTGACTTGGATGCGCAAACGGCACCACGGGCTGGCGTGGGGCGTCTTCCATCGACGGTTCCTGCCCAATTGGCAAATCCGCGAAGGCAAGACGGCGATGTTTCGGCCGCAGAAGGTAGAGGTCACCCGATACCGCTACCGGGGCACGAAAATCATCACCCCTTGGACAGCGAGGCCGACGGACATCACTGCACCAGTGGCCTGAATCCGTGGAGAGCCCGTTGCGGAGAAATTCGCTCGGCGGGTTCGGAGGGCGGGCCGGGGAAACGGATCGGTAGAAATGCCGACACCGCGCCCCGGTCCGACCCCTACACCTACTTGCGTACCGGTCAGGGCTGGCTGTACTTGTGCGCGGTACGGGACGGCTGTAGCCGGCGGGTGATCGGCTGGGCCATCGATGAGCACCTGCGTACTGACCTGGTTGAGTCGGCGCTGTCGATGGCAGTCGCGCTGCGTGGCGAGCTGGCCGAGCAAGTCATCTTCCATGCCGACCGTGGCTGCCAGTACACCTCGGCACAGCTGGCGCGGTTCGCTCACCGGCACAATATGGCCCGCTCGGTCGGGCGCACCGGGGTGTGTTGGGACAATGCTGCAGCCGAATCATTTTGGGCCACACTAAAAGTCGAGTTCTACGACCGCCACCTATGGCCCAGTCGAGCTACGGCCAAGATCGCCGTCGGAGACTGGATCGAACGGGTCTACAACCGACGCCGCCGTCACTCGGCCCTCGGTATGATCAGCCCCGTCGACTACGAGAATAGATTCACTCAGACGGCACAAGCCGCCTAACCCTGTGTCCACCAAACGGGGTCAAGCCCAGGCCGGACTCGCGCGAGCTGTCTTGCAACGGCACGACTTCGCGGCCGGCGAGGCCCGCTACGACGTGTACGCAAGCGTCGGTGTCGACCTCGGGTCGTGCGGTGACCACGCCAGGCTGTTCGACGCGGCGTCGGTCCTCATGCAGTCCGGCAACGCGCTGCGCTCCGCGCAACGCCGCCAGGCGATCGACGCGGCCAAGCAGCGCCACCCCGCAGGGCGTGCACTGTGAGCCGCCGTAGCTGGCCCGAACGCATCGCCGCAGCGGTTGCAGTGACCGCCGCAGTGACCTTCTGCGCGGCCGTCTATGTCGCTGCGGCGGTCGGTCTCGCCGCCGGCGCGATAACCGCTGTCCTGTTCGGCGCTGTGCTGCTGGGCCAGTACTCGGGGAGCGGAACCGATGATCCGCTGGTGGCTGGCCGGCGTCGCCGCGATGGCCGCCGTTTGTGTGGTGGCGCCGGCCGCTGCCGCCGCCCCCCGCCCGCTACCGCCGGCGCCGCCCCGGGGTACGTGTCGCCAGCCGCCTTGTGCATAGCAATCCACCTGTGACCCGCATAAACTCAGGCGGTTATGGGGCAAGGTTCAATGCAGGTTCTCCCGCCCGAGCTGGTAGCTACAGCCGGCCAGTGGGAAGCGCTCACCTCCCAGCTCGTGGGGGCGCCGCCGTCGCCGGGGCAACCGTTCCAGGCCACGACGGCGGCCGTGAACGCCGTCAACGCGGCGATCGGTGTCACCGCAGCGGCCTTCACCGCGCGGACGCAGGAAACGGTCGGCGGGGTCACGACCGCGGCCGACGGATACACGGCGCAGGAGGCCACCTCGGCGGCCGACATGTCCAACATCGCCGGAGTGACGGTGGTGTAGATGCCAGCAACCCTGTCGCAAATCCAGGCGTGGAGCACCGAGCACCTCATCGACGCGGCCGCCTTCTGGACGCAAACCGCCGATCGCTGGGAAGACGCCTTCCTCACCATGCGTAACCAGGCGCAATCCATCACCTGGCACGGCGCCGGCGGCGACGCGCTGCGGCAACGCACCGGAGCCGACCTATCTGTCGTCAGTGGCAAAGCCGACCTGCTACGGCAGGCAGCTGGGATAGCCCGTAACGGCGCCAGCGACATCAGCGCGGCCCAACGGCGAGTCCTGTACGGCGTCGAAGACGCCCAGAACGCGGGATTCACTGTCGGAGAAGACCTTTCGGTCACCGATACCCGCAGCACCAGCCCGACAGAACGCGCCGCACGCCAAGCCCAGGCCGAAGCGTTCGCCGCTGACCTCCGGTTGCGCGCCGAGCAACTCGACGCGGCGGACACCAAGGTCTCAGGCCAACTCACCGCCGCTACCGCTGGTCTCAGCGGCGGCGGCTTTGCGCCGACACCGGGCTCCGGCCACGCCACACCGGCCGACAACCGCACCACGCCGGGATCGAACCGCAACAACGGCGCGAAGTTAGTCGATTACTTCAAACAAGACGGAGGACCGCAGCCGCAACCCGCGGGACCGCAGCCGCAGCCGCAACCCGCGGGACCGCAGCCCAGCTTCTTGGACCAGTACAAGCAAGCTCTGACGTCACCCGGCCAGCAAGCGCAGCCGTCTGCCACACCTATGCCGGCATTCGGTCCGCGACCAGACTCCGGTCCTCAGCCAGCGCCAGGACCGATGCCTAGCGTGCCGCCTCAACCGAGCTTCGGGCAGTGTGTAGGGGGTCAGGTGAAAGCTAACGTCGGCAAGGACATGGTTAAAGGCGGATTCGAGACAGGCATCAAGGGTGCGATCGTCGGTGCGGCAGGTGGCGGAATAGCCACTCCCGAGTTCGCCGGCGCAGGGGCGTTGCCCGGGGCCGTCCTCGGCTTTGTCGGCGGGTTCGCGAAGGGGGTAGAGGAAGCCCCTGTCAAAGCGGCCCTAGAAGGCGCAGCCGAATGCGCCGATGTACCGATACCGGGGTGGATGAAGTGATTAACATGAAACGGGCCGTGCTCATTCTGCCGCTGTATGTCGCCGCGCTTACTGCCGTCGACATGGTGTTCCATTCAACTCGCCTCAACCCCAGCAAGTCTGTTCCAGTCTGGATAGTCGTCGGTTTTATTGCCTCTGCAATAGCCGTAGTTGCCGTAGGGATCTGGTACTTCACTCAACGGGCTAGCGGCAAGATTTCACAGAAACGCGAGCACGCTTACATAGCGCTTCTCGTCGGCGTAATGGCGTCCCTTTTCGCCGGCGACGTACTGGGTAGCATGGCATCACTTCTTTTAGGCGGCAGGTCGGTGTGGGCCATGGCGCCAAGCTATGCACTCTCATACGTCGTCTTATTGTGGGCGATAGCGTGGACGTCGAAAGCGCTGGATAGTCGCGCTGGCAACGCAGATGACCGCAGCGGCACCCCACGCTAAACACTTCACTTCCAGCGGAACCCGCTGCTCCCGCCTACGCGCACGATCACCGGCCGCTGCTGTTCCAGCGCCGTGACCCGCGCCTGACGGCGGCCAGGGCCGCCGCACCGACCCGCCACCGCAGCCGCCACAACCACCGCAGAATGGTCATACCTTAAGGTATTCGACCATTTTGGAGCCGTCGTCCGGCTCGAATATGACGGTGTCATCGGGCCGCAGCACCGCGACGTAGAAACAGGTGGCGTTCCGCGCATTCTCGGTATTGCGTGTCCCGACCATGCCGCGGACAGCCTCCGGGAGCATCCACCCGGGCACGTCCGTCGGTTCGCCCGCGCGCAGCGCGTCGAGGATCCGCTGCAACGGGTATGGGTAGTCGGCGGAGTCAACCGACCACCCGGCGATGCGCTCGGCGTGGAGGCGGGCGTCCCCCCGACCGCCGCGCGGACAGCCTGGTAAACGCCGCCTTGGCGGTTGTTTCCATCGCTCACCACAACAGGCATCAGGCCGTCCCCTTCCGTCCGCGGTACACGCCTTCCCAGCGCTTCTGGCCAGCCGCCACGTGCTGCGGCGACTTCAGCGGCGCAAACTCCTCGAGCTGCAACCACTTTAGGTGCTCGGAAACCTTGTCGTCTTGCAGCCGACGCTCAGCCAGGTATTTCACGATCAGCGAACCATTGCCCTCGCCGGCGCGCTCAGCCTCGATCCGCTCATCGAGCAGCTGCACGGCGTCGGCAGCTCGGCAGGCAGCGTCGATGTGCTGTTGCTCGCGTTCGTCCCACCGGATGGTTTCGCCGCGCTTGACGCTTTCGCGGGCCAGCGCGGCGGCGAGCGCGGCGCGTAGCTGTTCCCCTGCTGTCATCCCTCACCAACTGGTGGCAGAACTTGCGGATCACCGCCACCTGCTCGAGACCCAACCACCCCGCGCGTTGCGCGGCCGCGGTGGCCGCCAGCAGCGGAGGCAACGGCTCGCCGGTCAACCCGACGCGGGGCCCAGGTCAGCGGCGGTGTGTACCCGCCGGGCGGCCTCGGCGCGGCTGATCAGGGTGGCCTCGGCGATCGCATGCGAAAGCCGGCCACCCAACTCCGCCGGGCTGGCTTGCCGCGCAACATGATTGATCAGCTGATGCTCGGGGACAGGCAGGCGTCGGCGCACCGTCTCGCAACGCTGCAACAACGATAGACACTCGCGCGGTGTCAACGCGTCAAAACTCAACTCGCCCAGGCGGTCGACCGCAGCATCCAGCGCATCGAAGACCTCGACGATCTCTTCCCTGCACCCCACCCTCGGTGATGTGGACGGTGTCGCGGCGGAACACCGCGCCGATCCCGCGCTGCCACACGTAGCCGGTGATCGCCAACACCATGCCGGCCTCCAGCCGATCCCGTTCTCCTCAGGCCGCCAGTGTTTCGGACACCACCGGCGGATCGAAACCGAGGCCCAGCCCGTGCGCCACCGGCATCGGCGGTACCGGCTCATCGACAGCGCGATAGGCGGCGAGCAGATCACCGGTGGACGCACCGGGGCGGCAGGCGGCAAGCATCCTGTCGTACAACGCATTCGACCGGCCGAACAGCGCGCGAACCTGACCGCCGACCGTATCACCGGCCGGCCAGGTGCGGCCCACCTCGGCCACATAACCGTCGGCCAGCGCCCCGGCGGCGAACGCCACCAGGTCACCCGGGCGCACCTCGCCCGAAAAGGCCCGCCGCCACAGCCGTTCCCGCGACGTCACCCACGCGGCATCCTGGGTGGCCGGCGTGCTGACCCCACCCGCGGCCATCGCCCCCATCATGGCCCCGGCCAGCGTCCGCTCCGCCACGCCCGGCGCCAATTCGGCCAGCGCAGCAGCCAATCCGTGCTCGGCGACGCGCAGCGCCGCACCCATCGCGGTGATTTCGTCGGGCGTCTTGATGCGCAGCGCCGCACGCATCGCCGGCTCGGCGTCCACGAGTTCGGCATTGGGGAACGCCTCGGGCAGCAAGGCGGCGAAAGTCGGTGTGAGCGCGTCGGTTCCGACCCGCCGCGCCGATTCGGCGCCCTCGACCTTCCTGAGCACGTCGATCAGCGTCACCGGATTCCAGGCCAGGCCGTACAGGTGATCGTGGTCGATCTCCTCCGGGACACCCTCGTCGTCGGTGCTGTTCAGATAGATGTCCCCGGTGGCGCGCACCAGCACGCACATCGGGCCGAACGGTCGCGTTCCGGCTATCCAGAGCTGCGGCGCGCCGGTGACGTACCGGACGTTGGCCTGCCGGCCGAGCACTAGTGTTGTGAGTCGTTAATCCGCTTGCAGTAGTTGGCGATGGATTCCAGGATTTGATCGGCGGTCTTGGTCCAGACGTAGGGGCGCGGGTTGTCGTTCCAGGTTTGGATCCAGGTGCGGATGTCGGTGTTGAGTTGGCGCACCGAGGTGTGGGTGCCGCGGCGTAGTTTTTTGGTGGTCAGTTCGGCGAACCAGCGTTCGACGAGGTTGAGCCAGCTGGAGCTGGTCGGGGTGAAGTGCAAGACGAAGCGTGGGTGCGCGGTCAGCCAGCGTTTGACCTGCGGTGTTTTGTGGGTGGAGGCGTTGTCCAGTACGACGTGGCAATCCAGGTCGGCGGGGACATGAGCGTCGATCTTTTTCAGGAAGGCCAGAAATTCTTGGGCGCGGTGGCGCGAGTGCAGGGCGCCGATGACCTGGCCGGTGGCCAGATCCAGGGCGGCATACAGGCTTGAGGTGCCATGGCGGACGTAGTCGTGGCTGGCGCGCGCCGGGGTGCCGGGCAGCATCGGGAACACCGGTGCGGTGCGGTTAAGCGCCTGGATCTGGGTTTTCTCATCCACGCACAACACCACCGCGCGCTCGGGCGGATTCAGATACAACCCGACGACGTCACGGACCTTCTGGACGAACAGCGGATCCTTGGACAGCTTCCACGAATCCTGTTTGTGCGGAGCCAATCCGAACGCCCGCCACACCCGCGAGACCATCGACTGGCTCAACCCCAGATGCTCGGCCATCGAGCGCGTCGACCAGTGCGTGGCATCAGGCGGTGTGGTCTCGAGCGTCGCGGTGATCAACGCTTCAATCCGCTCATCACCGACCACCCGGGGCCGGCCCGGGCGCGGCTGGTCGAGCAGCCCCTCGATGCGGTCAGCGGCAAAGCGATTACGCCACTTGGTCACCATCCCCCGCGTGATACCCAGATCACGTGCTATCGCGGTGTTACTCGAATCCCCTTCGCAGGCAAGCACAATGCGTGAACGCAGGGCCAACGCCTGGGCGCTCTTCGGACGTCGCGCCCACCCCTGCAACTGTTCACGCTCGTCATCGGTCAACACCACAGGCACAGCAATCGGACTCGGCACAGCCCAAGTCTACCCAGTGATCGCGGATTAACAACTCACGACACCAGCATGTCGAGGCCGTGCTCATCCATCGCCGCCAGCGCCCGTTGCCGGCGTGCCAACCGCAGCGCCGGGGCATCGGGCAGAACCTCAGTCGCCATAGGGCGCATAGGGGTAGTCGGTGATCGGCAGGTAGCCGTCCTCGGTGATCACCACGATCTCCTCACTGCGATAGCCTCCGGTCCCGTCCTCCCACACCACGGGTTCCAGCACCAGAACCATGCCCGGGGGAAAGACGAAGTTGTCGTCGAACTCCTCACCGAGATCCGTGCCGATCATCGGGGCTTCGGCGGGATAGGTGCCGATGCCGTGGCCCAGATAGAAATGCGGCAGCCACGGTTTGCGCCCGCCGTTCGCGGCGATCGCCGCACGCGCCAGATCACCCGACGTGACACCGGCTTTGGTCACCGCCAGCACGGCGTCCAGGATGTCGCGCCAGCGGTGGAACTGGTCCTGTTGCCGCGGCGTGGGCTCCCGGCCGACCACCCAGGTCCGGCCGAAGTCTGAACAGTATCCGGCGTAGGTGATGCTGATGTCGGTCCACAACACATCGCCGGCGGCCAGTTCCCGCTCGGTGGGCAGCAGCGGAAGCGCCAGGTCGCCATGCGTCGTCCATACCCCGGCTTCCCGCGAACTCGGCATCACCTGCCAGATCGCCTCCAGCATGTTGGTGGTGGCGCCCAGTTCGAATGCGCGGCGGACGAAGGTGGCCGAAAGGTCGATCTGCCGTACCCCCGGCCGCAGCGCCCGCTGCACGTCGACGATGGCCTCTTCGGTGATCCGGGCGGCCCGGCGCAGACACGACAGCTCGTCGCGGGTCTTCACCAGTTGCGCGGCGCCGAGCACCGTCGCCGCATCCGTCGGCGGGCCGGACGGAAACAGGGTGGCCGCGGCCCGGCGCATCGCCCCGGTGAGTTCGTCGACGGCGATGCGCCCCCGTGGCGGGACGAGATCGGCCAGCGTCCGCGCGAAATCCTGGACGCCGTGGTCGAATTCGAGATAGGCGGATCCGTGCAGGTGGTCGTCGGGTACCGGTGATTCCGCGGATGCGCCGCTGCGGAACGGCATGAACAGGTGCGGATGCTCGTCGTCGGCGAGCACGACGGCGACCGGGCGCTCCACGTGGGACAGGCCCGCATCCAGCAACGGCCAGCTGGCTCCCGTCGCATATCCCACGTAGCCGTTCATCAGCAGGATCAACGCGTCGACGCCGTGGTCGGCCATCGCGCCGCGCAACCGGGCCCCGGTCTCGGCGCGCATCCGCGCCCAGTCCGGCTCGTCGGGGATGTCGATCACCGATCCGCGCGCTGAGGCCGTCACGCTGAAATCCCCAGGAATTGCTTTCGCCCCGGCATCAACACCATCGTCCCTTCGTGGTCGTTGCTGCGGTTCAGCCGGGATAGTCGACGCCGCTGAGCTGTTCGGAGAGCCGCCACAACCGCGCCATCTCGGGCTCGCTGCGCGCCAGCGGCGGCACGCGCGCGAAAGTCACGCCGCCCCTGGCGGTTTCGTAGAACCCGCGCGGGCCATAGTAGCGAGCGCCCTGCGCATCCGGTGACACCGCGGCATACAGCGTCGGCTTGACGGCCTCGTCGATGTCGAGCCACATGAACGGCAGCAGCCGCCACGTCAGCCGGGTGAGGCGAGCCTGCAATGTCGGCGCGCTGCGGCCGTAGGAGGCGCCGCTGAGCAGATTGGTCTTGGCCAGTCCGGGGTGCGCGGCGTTGGACATCAGACCCCAACCGCCGAGCCGGCTGCGCCGGTCCAGCTCCACGGCGAACATCAGCTGTGCCAGTTTGGCCACCCCGTAGCTGTACATGGGTTGGTAGACGTGTTCGGCGTTCACGTCGGCGAAGTCGAGTTTGCGCTGGGTGGCGGCGATACTGCTGACGGTGACCACCCGGGCGGAGTCCGCGGCGCGCAGCAGCGCCAGCAGCCGTCCCGTCAACGCGAAGTGCCCGAGATGGTTTGTGCCGAACTGTAATTCGAATCCGTCGCTGGTCTGCTGCCGCCGGGGCGGGGCCATCACGCCGGCGTTGTTTGATCAAGATGTCGATCGGACGCCCCTCGGCGGTCAGCTGTTCACCCAGCGCGGCCACGCTGCGCAGCGACGACAGGTCCAGCTGGCGGATCGTGAACTTGGCCTGGGGGACCTCCCGCCGGATCGCGGCCACCGCCTGGTCGCCCTTGGCCGGGTCGCGGACCGCCAGCACCACCTCGGCGCCCGCGGCCGCAAGCCGCTTGGCCAGCCCGAACCCCAAGCCGCTGTTGGCCCCCGTCACGACGGCGAATTTGCCTCGCAGATCGGGGATTTCGAGGGTCAGGTTGGGCTTCACCATGTCACGGGCAGCTCGTAGAGGCCGTAGGCCAGTGCGTCGTGTTTGAACGGCAGTTCGTCCAGCGGCGCGGCGAGGCGCAGTGTGGGGACGCGGCGCAGCAACGTGGGCAGGACGATCTGCAGTTCCATCCGGGCCAGCTGCTGACCCACGCATTGGTGGCGACCGTAACCGAACCCGACGTGGGGCCCGTCTTCGCGGCGCAGGTCCAGCCGGTCCGGGTTGGGGAATTGGCGGGCATCCCAATTCGCGGGAGCGACGTCGAGGATGATGCCCTCGCCGGCCCGGATCGTCTCACCGCCGATCTCGATGTCCTCGATGGCGATGCGCCGCTGCCCGGTCTGGATGATGCTCAGGTAGCGCATCAGCTCTTCGACCGCGGTGGCGATGACCTTGGGGTCGTCGGTGTCGCACAACAGCGCACGCTGGTCGGGATGCTCGAGCAACGCCGCCACACTGAGGCTGATCATGTTCGCGGTGGTCTCATGGCCCGCGATCAGCACGCCGGTGGCCAGCTGCGCGGCCTCGCGCACGCTGATCTCTTCGGCGTTGACCCGCTCCGCCAGGTCGGACACCAAATCCTCTGAGGGACTTTGCATTTTGGCCCGGACCAGGTTGGCCAGATACTTCGCCAACGAGGCCGCGCCCTGAGCGGTGTCCTCCTCGGTCGCGTACCGGCCCATGCCGCGCTGGGCTTGGGTCTGGAAGAACTCCGCGTCCTCGTACGGCACCCCCAGCAGTTCGCTGATGACCAGCGAGGGGACCGGCAGCGAGACGGTGCTGACGATGTCGCCCGGGTTCGGACCCCTCAGCAGCGCGTCGATGTGGTCATCGGTGATCTTCTGCACCGCCGGCCGCAGCGCCTCCACCCGCTTGAAGGTGAACGGTTTGGACAGCATCCGGCGAAACCTGGTGTGCTCCTCGGCGTCGGAGGTGAACACCGAACGCGGCCGCTTGTGCACCGTGGCGAGCATGCCCTCGTTCCAGTGCGGATAACCGGGCAGGCGGTCGTCCACACTGGTGCGCGCATCGGCGAACAACGCGCGGATCGCCTGGTAGCCGTGGACCAGCCACGGGGTGCTGCCGGCCCAGATCCGCACCCTGCTCAGCTGCTTGTCGGCGTTGAGCTGCAACACCTTCGGTGGCGGGGCGAACGGGCAGCCCGGGGCCCGCGTCATCGGGAAGTCCGGAATGTCGGTGTCGGCGTCGGTCGACGGCTGCGTCATCGTGCTCCTCGGTGATCGGTCTGCCCGGTGGCCGGTGCCGTGGTCTGCCCCGTGGGACCGGCCGCGGCCGCCACGTGCACCGGCGCTCGCCACAGCCCGACGATGGCGTCGATCAGCCCTTCCGCGGCGACCGGCCACGCCGACCGGGACCGCGGCCCGTGTTCGGCCAGCGCGCCCTCGTGCTCGGCGCAGGTGTGCATGAGAAGGTTGCGCACCATGACCGTGCGCTCGGCCCGCACCCGCCGGGGCAGCTCGGGAAGGCAGCGGTTGATGCCGTCGAGGGTGCGCACCAGCAACGGCGAACTCAGCGCGTCCTTGGTGACCACGTGGCGGTAGCTGGGATCGGCCATGGCCTGGGCGGCGAACCGGGCATACCAGCTGGGGGTGCCCAGCGCGGACAGGTGGTCGGTCAGCGGGCGCACCAGCGTGCCCACCCAGTCGCGCAGCTCGGTGGAATCGCCGACGGCGGCCAACATCTGCGCGCGCAGCTTCTCGATCGGCTGGCGGTGCTTGCCCTCGATGGCCCGGAGCAGATCGACCCGGGTGCCGAAGTGGTAGCAGGCGGCGGCGTTGTTGCCCTGCCCGGCGGCTTCGCTGATCTGCCGGTTCGACACGGCGTACATCCCGCGCTCGGCGAACAACACCTCGGCGGCCGACAGGATGGCCTCTCGGGTGCCCGTCGATCTGTCGGAACGAGCGATGCGCTCGGCGGTCATCGCCTCAGTGAACACCCACCCTCGTGTTAAATCAAGCAATTTATTTACCGTCGCACCGCGGGCGAGGGCAGGCGTCGCACCGCGGGCGACGCCAGGCGGACCCGGGTGGGGCCGGGCTGCCTCGGTCAAAGGTGGGCGCGTCGACGGCATTTCATCGCGCTGACGCCTGCAGGCGGCTCACGGCGAATACAGTCGTGGCATGAATTCGCTGCAGCGGTTGGCCCGCAGCCGGGCGGTCTACCGCCTGCTGATGGGCTGCGGGCGGCCGATCGTCGAGGGTCTGGAGGCGCTGCTGCGGTTCGCCACGAAGGGGCGGCTGGGAGTGCTCGACCTCGCCGGTCTGCCGAATGTGCGGATCACCGTCTCGGGACGCAAGACCGGTCTCGCCCGAAGCGCGACGGTGCAGTACGTCCCTTTTCGTGACGGTCTGTTGTTGGTCGGTTCGAACTGGGGACGCCGGCGGCACCCGTCGTGGTCGGCGAATCTCGAAGCGGCACAACGGGTCACGGTGCGCAGGCGGGGGCATCGTTTCGTCGCGGCGGTGCAGCTGCTCAGTGGACAAGAGCGCGACGCGGCCTGGGCCGCCGCGCTGGCGCACTGGCCGAATTACGGTCTGGCCCAAGAACTCGCGGGTGCGCGGCGATTTCGGCTGTTTCTGCTCACCCCGACCGGCTGATCCGGGGACCGTTATCCCGGGTGCGCCTTTTTCAGGTGCGCTATCTCGCCGCCCCAAACCGATTGGGCCCCAGCGTCACCCACCCGGTAGATCTGGACCATCGAGGCGATGCCGATGCCCAGCGCCAGGACCGCGACGACGCCGCGGGTCAGCAGACGCCGCTTGTCCGACCGGCGTTCGATCAGGCCCAGCAGTGCCAGCACGATCGCGACCGCCAGCAGGGCGGCGGAAAAGTAGGTCATCGCACTGCCCAGGGTGGCGTGCTCCTGCAGGATGGGGCTGGGGTTGGCCCGCTGGTCGTACAGCCATCCCCCGGCGTCGATGGTGATCGGCGTCAGCGCCATCGTGACCACGGCCAGGATCAGCGTCAGCAGCATCAGCTGCCCGCGCCGCGCCGCCGGCCAGAGCCCGCACACGATGTCCAGCAGCGCCGTCAGCGGCACCAGCACCAGCACGAAATGCACCAGCAGCGCATGGGCCGGCATCCCGTTGATGACGTTCACGTCGCGCCCCCTCCGCAGCCGCGAGCTAGCCGCCCAGCCCCTTCTTGATGGCCGCGTCCTGCTTCTGGCCGACGTCGTTGACGAATTCGGGCGGGGCCAGCGTGTCGGTGGGACCGTCGAACTCCAGCGTCGCCAGCGCCTTGCCCTCGGTGAACAGCAGTACCACCACACCCTTGCTGCGGTCGGGTGCGTTACCCATCAGCATCGTGCCGCCGCTGCCGATGTTGGACGGCTGCGTGCTGGGGTCTTTGACCACGGCGCCCTGCTGGCCCTTCGCCGCGTTCAACGCGTTGGTCGCGGCGCCGGGGTCGTCGTAGATGCCGATGGTGATCTTGATGGCGTGGCTGCCGTCCTCGTCTTTGAAGGTGGTGGACACGCCGGGCTGGCCGTTGGGGTTGTCGGTCGGTGGAGCGCCGGTGAAGGGGACCGGCGCGTTGATGTCGCTCGCCTGGATGAGCAGCTTGGCGTACTCGTTGGGCGTCGCCGGCGCCGGCGACGAGGGCGGTGCCGCGGCGGGGCTGGTGGCCGAGGTCGACGAGGTGGCGGATCCGGTCTTCGACGTCGAAGGCTGCGACCTGTTGTTGCTGCCGCACCCGGCGACCGACACGGCCAGCGCCGTCGTCGCCGCCACCCCCGCGATCACCGCACGTGAAGTCCTCATCGCATCGAGCTCCCTTCCAGGCTTCCTGGCGACCTTCCCGGCGACACAGTCGGGTTCGTCTTCCGCATCGCACAGTACAGTGCTCCGCGGCAGCGAATGCCGCGGAGCACTCCTGGTATGAACGGTTTACTCGAGTTGGTCGCGCAGGCAGCGCAGGGTGTTTGCCAGGATGCGGGAGACCTGCATCTGCGAGACGCCGATCCGCTCGGCTATCTGGCTCTGCGTCATGGATTCGAAGAACCGCATCCGCAACACCTCGCGTTCGCGGTGCGGCAGGGTGGCGACCAGGACCCGCAGCGCTTCCCGGTTGGTGATGTGCTCGATCTGCGGGTCGATGTCGCCCACCGAGTCGGCCACCGAGCGCGGCGTCCCGGAACTGTCCGCACCCTGCGGCGCATCCAACGAGTCGAGGCGATAGGCGTCGCCGGCGACCAGGCATTCGACGATCTCTTCCCGCGGAACCTCGAGCACCTGCGACAGCTCGCCGGCGTTCGGCGCCCGGCCGAGCTGCTGGGCGAGGTCGGCGGTCGTCCTGCTGATCTGCACGTGCAACTCGCGCAGCCGCCGGGGCACCCGCATCCCCCAGCTGTAGTCACGGAAATAGCGGCGGACCTCGCCCATCATGGTGGGCACGGCGAACCCGATGAAGCTGGGGCCCTTCGCCGGATCGAAGCGGTTGACGGCGTTCATCAGCCCCAGCCGCGCGACCTGGACCAAGTCGTCGAGACCCTCGCCGCGGCGGGCGAAATGGCTGGCCACGTGATCGGCCAGGGGCAGGCATCGGGCCACGATGCGCTCACGCTGACGGCAGTACTCGTGCGATTCCGCGGGCATCCGGCGCAGTTCCAGGAACATCTCGACGACGTCTTCGTACGAATCGTCGGATTGGGTGGTGGGCCGGGCAGTTGTAGGTGTCGGAGCGATTGCGTTGGTCATAGGCTGGCGCACCTCTTCACTCGACGAATCGGGTAAACAACTGCGCGGGAACAAGTTTGCATTGCTGACTCACTCCTCGAGTCGTGCAGCGGGACCTCGCAGCGATGCGCACGGTCGCCTCCACTGCATCCTTATCCGCCGGACGGTCGATTACCCGTCGCACGGACTAGCAGGAAGGTGACTCGGATCGTGGATCGCCGGAGCCATACCAAGCTCAGTAGCCGTGCGGCTGACTGGGCCGCTTTTAGCTAAACGGCGACGCGTCCATAACGGACTTCAGTGGCGACTATACGCCCCATCGCCGCACCCGGCGATCGCTCACGGCAGCAGATTGCGGGCTTTTCTTAACAGTTTCCGACGTGTATCAGCGCCGGCCCAGCAAGGCCCGGGGATGGCCCGGCGGCCGCGTCACCAGTGCTCCGTGCCGTCCGGATTGGCCGTGAGCAAACAGCGTCGCAGCCTGGTGTGGGGTCCCGACGGCCCTCGGTGACCCGTTTCACGCCGGTGTGCGCGGGGGCGTATCCGTTCGGATTTTCGGCGCGGCCGCGCACCCGGCAGTCGCGTAGGTGCCCGACCATCCGGTTGGCCGGCAGCGCCGGTTCTCATTTTCGCGACGGCTGGGTACTGTTCGGCTAATGTTCGACATCCCTGCCGGGCGGCTCGCCGGCATCCAATCGCGAAAATCATTCGCGCGCAAGGTTTTACCTCGCCCGCAAGCCGGCGCTGGGCGGTGGCCGCGGTGAGCGGCGCCGACGCGTTACTGTCCGGGCGCGGCGCGGTGGTGTCGGGCGGCAGCCGCGGCATCGGGCGCGCGGTCGCCGAACTGCTGGCCGGCCTGGGCGCCGGGGTGGTCGTCAACGGCCGCGACCCGCAGGCCGTGCAGGAGACGGTTGCGGCGATCACCGCGGCCGGGGGGCGGGCCACCGCGGTGGTGGGCGCCGCCGACGACGAGCGCATCGCCCGAAGCCTCGTCGACGAGTGCATCGGCGCGTTCGGGCGGCTGGACGCCTTGATCAACTGCGCCGGCATCGCCGAACCCGCGGGCTCGTCGATCCTGAACATCACCGCCGACGAATTCGACCACCTCATCGGCGCCCACCTGGGCACCGCTTTCCACACCTGCCGGGCGGCCGCCCCGGTCATGGTCGAGCAGCGGCACGGGTCCATCGTCAACACCAGCTCGGTGGCGTTCCTGGGCGACTACGGCGGGACCGGCTACCCGGCGGGCAAGGGTGCCGTCAACGCTCTGACCATGGCCATCGCCGCCGAATTGAAGGCCTACGGCGTCCGGGCCAACGTGGTGTGTCCCGGCGCCCGGACACGGCTGTCCACCGGCGCCGACTACGAACGACACATCGAGGACCTGCACCGTCGCGGGCTGCTCGACGACATGACCAAGCAGGCCTCGCTGGACAGCGCCCCGCCCGCCTTCGTGGCGCCGGTCTACGGTTACCTCGTCAGCGACTTGGCGCGCGACGTCACGGGCCAGATCCTTGTCGCCGCAGGCGGTTTCGTGGGCAGCTTCGACCGTCAAACACCGCGCCTGCTGGGCTACCGCGATCATCATCGGGCCGGGCCGTGGTCGATCGAGGAGGTGCACACGATGATCGGCGCGGCGGCGACGCCATGACCCGCCGGATCCGGACGTGCCGACGATTGCGGCCTACACCCGGCCGGCGGTGAAGTCGACCGCCTGATCGACCATTCCCGCCTCGACGTACTGCCGATGCGCGGCCGGGTTCACCGCCCCGGAACAGATCGGGTCGCCCGGCACGCACAATTCGATGGTCTTGGCGGCATACAGCGGCCCGATGGTGACCGGCGGCTCGTTGATGATGCTCATGAACTGCGCCGACGGCTTGCCGAACAGGGCAACGGCCGCCACGTGGTTGGCGACGGCCGCCGGCATCGGCTGCAGCGACTGCACCAGCTGGACCCCGTCCGGCACCGCACTTTCGGTGACGAAGCCCATCACCGCGGCGCCCTGGGAGTAGCCGCCCAGCACCATCTTGGTCCGGGGGCAATTCGCGGCCATCTGCTGAACGTGGGCGCCGGCATCGCTGATGCCGTCGGCGGCGGTGGGGAAGTCGGTGGTGGCGGGGTAGTTGACCGGGTAGACGCCCACGGACTTCGCGCCGAGGCGCGACCGCAGCGTGTCGACGAAGCTCTGGCCGATCCGTCCGACGCCGGGAGGTTCGGAGGTGCCGCGAGCGAACACCACCTCGACGTCAGGGCACGAATCCGCGGCCGCCGGCGCGGCCGGACCGACGAGCGCCGGACCGAGGAGCAGCGCCGAAAACGGCGACAGCACAGCACAACTCAAGCCAGCGAGGAGACGCGCCTTCACATCGCGATCCTGCCACAGCACGGCCGCCGGCGCGCGCCGGGCGATCGTGCTGTGACGAAGACAACCACCGGCCGGCCTCGCGGGCACCCGGGACGGACATATTGGTGCACATGTATGGTCACCGCGCCGGGGCCTTGGGGGCCTTGGGGGCCTTGGGGGCCTGGGCCTGGAATGCCGGCGTGGGTGCTCAGGACGCTTTCGACGCCCGCCGGCGGGGGCGTTGCTGCGGCTCGGCGGCGCCCAGCGCGTCCATCGCGCGGAGCAACTGCGGGTAGGCGATCGCCGGCCCGATCCAGCGGGTCAGGTAGCGCCGCAGATCCGCGCCGGTGCGCGGCGGACGGCCCGGGTCCGTGAGGAAGGAATGCAGCACCCGCAACGAGAACTCGTTCAGCTCTTCCAGCCCGGCTTCGTCGAAACCGTAACTCTCCCAGTCGATGTCGTAACGGTGTAGCATGGATCGGCCGAACGCCAACGCGGTGTCGGAGATGATCGACACCTTCTGGCCGCCGCGGTGGCGCTGGTTGAGGACGAACTCGACCTGGTGGTCGGAGGCCAGCTCCTCGACGGCGAACGCCATCCCCTCGGTGATCGCCACCACCGGATCGGTCACGCCGTCGAGATGGGCCGCCATCCGGTCCAGGAAGCCGTCGGCCGACCGCATCGCCGAGGCCACCAACAACGCCTGCGTCCCCGGGAAGTAGCGGTAGACCGTCTGCCGGGTCACGCCCAGTGCCCGCGCCACGTCGGCGATCCGCAACGCCGACCCGCGTTCGGCGATGATCCGGTCGGCGGCGTCGAGGATGCGCTCGATCGCCTCCGCATCGGATGCCGGCGTGTTTCCCGCCCAGCCATGACTGCGCATGATTACCCGATGGCAAACTCGTAGCCGGTGATCCCCACAGCTGGATCTTAGCCTCCGTCACCGCCGGATCGTCGCTGGCTAACCCACGCGTCGGGGCGCCCGCAACCCGGCAAGACACTATCCCCATTGTGTATGATCACTGCGAATCTCTTCCGGCGTGCCGGCTGGACAGAAAGGCCGACCGATGGGCTACGACACCGTGATCACCAACGGGCGCTGGTTCGACGGGACGGGCGGACCGTCGGCAATGCGGGACATCGGCGTGCGCGACGGCCGCGTCGTCACGATCGCCGCGGGGCCGCTGGACACCGCCGGCGCGACCGTCATCGACGCCTCCGGCCAATGGGTGATCCCCGGCATCATCGACATCCACACCCACTACGACGTCGAAATACTTTGTGAGCCGGAGCTTTCCGAGTCGTTGCGGCACGGTGTGACCACGGTGCTGCTGGGCTCGTGCTCGCTGTCGACGGTCTACCTGGACAACGTCGACGCGGGTGACATCTTCGGCCGGGTGGAGGCGATCCCGCGGCGCTACGTCATCGAGCACCTAAAGGCGGCCCGGTCCTGGACCAACCCCAAGGAGTACGTGGCCGAACTCGAACGGCGCAATCTGGGCCCGAACGTCGCGGCGTTCATCGGGCATTCGGACATGCGCGCCGCCACCATGGGACTGGACCGGGCGACCCGCAAGGACGTCCGGCCGTCCGCGGCCGAACTGGCCCGGATGGAGACGATGCTCAACGAGGCACTCGACGAGGGGTTCGTCGGGATGTCCTCGCAGCAGCTGTTGTTCGACAAGCTCGACGGCGAGGTGTGCCGGTCGCGCACCCTGCCCTCGACCTACGCCGCGCCGCGCGAGCTGCGCCGGCTGAACTCGATCCTGCGGCGGCGCGACAAGATCCTGCAGTCGGGGCCGGACATCACGAATCCGCTGTCGGTGCTGTCGCAGCTGATGACGTCCCTCGGGATCGGCCGGCCGCGGCTGAAGACCAGCCTGCTGTCGGCGGCCGACATCAAGGCCATACCGTTCGTGATCCACGTGATGGACCGGCTCGCCCGGGTCGTCAATGCCCTTGGCGGCGACTTCCGCTGGCAGCACCTGCCGGTGCCGTTCGAGGTGTACGCGGACGGGATTTCGCTGGTGGTGTTCGAGGAGTTCGGTTCCGGCGCCGCGGCCCTGCACCTGCAGACCGAGATCGAGCGCAATCGGCTGATGCGGGACGAAGGATACCGGCGCCGGTTCCGCAAGGACTACGACAGCAGATTCGGGCCCCGGGTGTGGCACCGCGACTTCTTCGACGCCGAGATCGTGGCCTGCCCCGAGCAGGCCGTCGTCGGCAAGTCGTTCGGGCAGGTCGGCCTGGAGCGCGGCGCCCTTCACCCGGTCGACGCGTTCCTGGACCTGGTCGTCGAGCACGGCGAGCGGCTGCGCTGGCGCACCACGATCTCCAACCATCGCCCCGAGGTGCTGCGGAAGATGGCCCAGAGCCCCACCGTTCAGATGGGGTTCTCCGACGCCGGGGCGCACCTGCGCAACATGGCGTTCTACAACTCCGGGCTGCGGCTGCTGCGGCACGCGCACGACGCCCAGAAAGCCGGTAAGCCCTTCATCTCCATGGAGCACGCCGTGCACCGGCTCACCGGCGAACTCGGGCGGTGGTACGGCATCGACGCCGGCACCCTGCGCGTGGGCGACCGCGCCGACATCGTCGTCATCGATCCCGCCAGACTCGACGAGTCGCTCGACCGCTATGCCGAGCATCCGGTTGCGTCCTACGGCGGGTTGTCGCGGATGGTGAACCGCAACGACGACACGGTCACCGCGGTGCTGGTGGCCGGGAAGCTCGCGTTCGGCTCCGGTCGGGCCGCGCCGCAGCTGGGCAAGCAGCGATACGGTCAGTTCCTTCGCGCCGGCCGGCCGTCGCGCACCCTGGTCAGCACCGGCTAGCGCGAACCAGCCTGCAGGACAGTCGATTTCGTGTGTTCATGACGCCCGCGCGGCGCCCAGGATGAGGCCGACGGCCTCGTCGAGCTGTCCGGAGATCTCGGCGAAGCTGACGAACCGGGCTGTCATCAGCGCACCCGAGAAGGTCATCTGCAGGGTGGACTTGACGGCGCGCGGCCAGCCCGGCCCCAACGCGGCCGCGATCCGCCGGGACACCTCCTCGCCGATCTGCTCCCGCAGCGGCTTGACCGCCGGATCGTCGGCCATCAGCGCCGCACCGCAGGCGGCGGTCAACTCCGGCTCATCGGCGACCACCACCGCCATGTCCCGCAGCGTCGCGCTGACCCTGCTCTGGGCCGTCTCGTTGACGTCGGTGTGCACCGGCAGGTCGCGCAGAAAGCGCAGGTACACCGCCGCCACCAGGGCGCTCTTCGACGGAAAGTAGGTGTAGGCGCTGGCCGGTGATACCCCGGCGCGGGTCGCCACGGCGCGCATCGTCAAGCCGGCGTAGGACGATTCCCGCAACTCCTGCAACCCGGCGTCGAGCACTTTGCGGATCGTCTGTCCGGGCCGGCGGTCGGATCGACGCGCCGGTCCGGTGGGGGCGCCGCCGGCGATGACCGGCGATGACGCATCTTCGGGCACCCGTCGAGTGTAGGAATGAGCCCGCCGCCGACAGCGAGTGCCGTCCGGTCAGCACGCGGCGGCCGGGCCTAGAGTGGCTGGGCGGAGGAGATGCGGATGGGCGAAGCCGACCGGCATCGCTGGGACGAGCGGTACGCGGCGAACGGCCCGCCGCCGCTGAGTTCGGTTGCGCCGCCCGGTGTTTTCGCGCGCCACGCGGACGTGTTCCCGGCCGCAGGGCGGGCGCTGGACCTGGCCTGCGGGCAGGGGACCTCGGCGGTGTGGTTGGCGTTGCGCGGGCTGCGCGTGCTGGGCCTGGACGTCTCGCCGGTGGCGATCGGCCAGGCGCGGGACCTGGCCCGGCGCGCCGGGGTGGGCGAGCGGTGCCGCTTCGACGTCGCCGATCTCGACCGCGGGCTGCCGGTAGGGCCACCCGCCGACGTCATCGTCTGCTGCAAGTTCCGCGACCGCCGCCTCGACCGGGCCATCGTCGAACGGCTGGCGCCGGGCGGGCTGCTGGCCATCGCCGTGCTCAGCGAGGTGGGAGCCGGCCCGGGCCCGTTCCGCGCGGCGCCCGGCGAACTCACCGCCGCGTTCGCCGATCTGGAGCCGATCGCCGCCGGAGAGGCGGACGGCCAGGCGTGGCTGCTGGCCCGGGCCTGTCAATCCGAGCCGATGGTTGAGAGGCGTTGAGCCGCAGCCTATCCCGCGCTGCCCTGGGCGCGGCTGGCGCGGCGACGGTCGGGTCGCCGGCCGGTGCGGCGGCCGGTGCGGGACGGCGGCGTGCGCCGCGGTCGTCCTCGCCGACCGGCCGCTGCGCCGGCGCCGTTGTCCCGCGGCAGCCGGCCGATGCGGCCCGGCCGGGTGCGACGGCACACCGGCGGCCGCGGGCGGCTTCGGGGGCGCGATCGGGCCGACGAGTGCGTGCACCGCCTCCGAGCCGGCGGTCACCCGCTGGGGTGCGACGTCGATACCGGCCTTGCGCATCAGCGCCCGGGTGTGTTCGCGCTGCTCGGGCAGCACCACCGTGACGACGTCGCCGGCGCTGCCGGCCCGCGCGGTGCGCCCGGACCGGTGCAGATAGGACTTGTGCTCGCTGGGCGGGTCGATGTGCACGACGAGCTCGACCTCGTCGACGTGCACGCCGCGCGCCGCGATGTCCGTCGCGACCAGCACCCGGGCGCTGCCGGCGGCGAACATGGCCAGGTTGCGCTCCCGCGCGGGCTGGGACAGGTTGCCGTGTAGGTCGACCGAGGGAACCCCCGATTCGGTGAGTTGCCTGGCGAGCTTGCGCGCTTGATGTTTGGTGCGCAGGAACAGGATTCGGCGCCCGGTGCCCGAAGCGAGCCGGTGCACCAACTCCTTCTTCGCCTGCACGCTGTCGACATGGAACACATGATGGGTCATCTCGGACACGGGCGAATTGGCCTCGTCGACGGAGTGCAGCACCGCGTCGCGGAGGAACCGGGTGACCAGCTTGTCCACCCCGTTGTCCAGCGTCGCCGAAAACAGCAGCCGCTGGCCATCATTGGGCGTGGCGGCCAGAATCCGGGTGACGCCGGGCAGAAAGCCGAGATCGGCCATGTGATCCGCCTCGTCGATCACGGTCACCCGCACCGCCTCCAGGGTGATCAAACGCTGCCGCATCAGATCCTCGAGCCGGCCGGGGCAGGCCACCACGATGTCCACTCCGGCCTTCAGCGCGGCCACCTGGCGGTGTTGCGAGACGCCGCCGAAGATCGTGCTGACCCGCAGGCCAGCCGCCGCCGCCAACGGCTCGAGCGTCGCGGTGATCTGCGTCGCCAGCTCCCGGGTGGGTGCCAGCACCAAACCCGTTGGCCGGGCGGGACGGCGGTTTCCGGTGGACAGCCGGCCGACGAGCGGAATCGAGAACGCGAGCGTCTTGCCGCTGCCGGTTTTCCCGCGGCCCAGCACATCTCGCCCGGCAAGGGTGTCGGGCAGGGTTTCGGCCTGGATGGGGAACGGGCTCGTGATACCGCGCGCCGTCAGCGCATCCACGATCCGGGCGGGCACGCCGAGATCGGCAAAAGTCTTGGGGGTGGTCACTTTTCGGTGCCTTTCAGGCAGCGCCGGGTGGGAGACGAGGACGTCCCGCGGACCGGCGCGAGGTGGCGAGATTGCCGGCTGGCAAAATCGATCGCCGCGAGACAAGCCAGTGCGGGATGCACGGATCATCCGGGTGCCGGGCGCGGTCTACGGCGCCGGCACCGGTGGGATGAGAAACTTTCCACGACGGGTTGGCGGTTCATGTCAGTGTTCATGACTGTGCTCGTGACAGTGACGCCAACGTTGCGACCAGCCTAGCCTATCGCCGCCCCGGACCGCTAAACGGCCGCAACCCGAGCACGGTGAGCAGCGCAAAGCCGATTTCGGCCGGGCCGGTCTCCGGTAATGTCTGCCTGATGGAGCGGCGCGTCCTGGAAGCGGTCATCTACGAGCGGGAACCGCCGATCGCGCGGATCGTGCTCAATCGGGTCGACAAGGCCAACACCAAGGACGCGGTGCTGGTCACCGAGGTCGACGACTGCCTGCACGAGGCCGACCGGGACAAGGACATCAAGGTCGTCATCATCAAGGCCAACGGCAAGGGATTCTGCGGCGGCCACGTGGCCCGGTGGGGCCCGGACGAAAACCCGTATCCCGATTTCGGGGAGACCTTCGAAGACCTCTACAAGGGCACCGCCGACCTGTTCTTGTGGCCGACGCTGTATCTGTGGGAGTTTCCCAAGCCGACCATCTCCCAAATCCACGGCTACTGCATGGGCGGTGGAATCTATCTCGGCTTGCTGACCGACTTCTGCGTCGCCTCCGAGGACGCGTATTTCCAGATGCCCCTTGCCCAGAGCCTCGGCGAGCCCGGCGGGCACACCATGATCGAGCCCTGGCTGATGATGAACTGGCACCGCACCATGGACTGGTTGCTGCTGGCGCCGACGCTTTCCGCGCAACAGGCCCTCGACTGGGGGCTGCTAAACAAGGTGGTGGCGCGCGACGACCTCGAGGACACCGTCGAGGAGATGGCCCGCAAGATCGCCCGGATCCCGTTGACCACACTGATGGCGGTCAAGAACAACGTGAAGCGGGCGTGGGAGTTGATGGGCATGCGGGTGCACCTGCAGGTCAGCCACATCCTGACCAACATGGTCGGCGCCGCCTCCGACGTGCAGGCGCGCCGGGCCGAGCTGATGCGGTCGGGCATGAAGCCGCGCGAATTCGTCGACAAGCCGGACGAAAAGGGTTCTCCGCCAACGTGAAGTTAGTTTCACGCTCGCGACCGAGCGTGAAACTAGTCGCACACTCGGCGCGGAGGCACGCCGGCGATGGCGCGTGGAGGCGTGCCGGCGATCCTGCGGCCGGCCGCGTGCCGGGCGGCGACGTACCCGAACACCATCGAGTTGGCGATGCTCGCCCCCGCACCCGGATAGGTGCGGCCCATCACGGTCGCGGTGGTGTTGCCGGTGGCATACAAGCCCTCGATCACCCGGTCTTGTTGGTCGAGCACCTGCGCGTACTCGTTGGTGATCACGCCGCCGCACGTGCCCACATCGGCGGGGAACACCCGGGTGGCGTAATACGGCGCGGTGTCGAGGGGTCCGATCGCGGCGTTGGGCCGATACCCCGGGTCGCCCAGGCAGTCGTTGTAGGCCGACTGGCCGCGGCCGAAGTCCGGGTCCAGGCCCTTGGCCGCGAACCGGTTGAAGCGTTCGACGGTGCGCGCGAGTTCGCCTGCGGGAAGGTCGGTTTCGCCGGCCAGCCCGGCGATGGTCGCGGCACGCTTGACGGCGCCGGACTCGATCAGCTCCGCCGGCAGCGGCTGGTGGCGCCGCAGGGTTTTCAGCGGGTTCGCGCTCGTGACGTACCGGCGCACGTAACCGTCGTCGAAGATCATCCAGCACGGCACCGCCTTGTTGGCGTACATGGCCTTGCCGACCTCGACGTATGAGTTCGACTCGTTGCAGAACCTCCGCCCGGTCGAGTCGACATAGATCGCGCCCGGCCGCTGCCGCCCCGAGCCGAGCGAGGCAGCGACCGCCCCGCCGTTGGCGATGAAAACCGAAGGCAGCCACCAGGCTTCGTCCATCAGGTCGGTCTTGGCGCCCAGCCGCATCGCCGCTTCGAGCACCTCACCGGTGTCGCCGGCGTTGGCGATCGACCATTGCCCCTCATTGGGCTGGTCACCGCTGTAGCGCCGGCGCATCTGCTTGTTGTGGCCGAAACCGCCCGCCGCCAGCAAGACTCCCTTGCGCGCCTCGACGGCGCACGCCCCGCCGTCGCGCAGGATGCGCGCGCCGACCACTCGGCCGTCCTCGACGACGAGCTCGGTCAGCGCGGCATCCGTCCACAACGGTGGTTGCCCGTCGCTGAGGTCCAGCAGCGCCTTGAGCATGTGCGCGATCAGCGAAGCGCCGTTGGTGAGCAGCTGCCGGCGCCGCATCCGCGCCGCCGCGGTGCGGGCGAACACCCGGGCCGCCACGGCGAACGTGCGCGCCGAGCGGTTGAAGTACTGCACCGAACGCAATTCGTTGGTCAGCACCACGTATCCGTAGTTGCGGGCCAGCGGCGGCTGCACCCGCCCGCTCCAGCTGCCCAGCTTCGCGGCATCGAACGGGACGGCCTCGACGGCGCGGCCGGACGCGTTGCCGCCCTTGTGATTCGGGTAGTAGTCGCTCCAGCCGGCGCAGCGGATCAGCGCGACGCCCCTGCGGGTGAGGAAATTGATCATTTCGTGGCCCGCGGTGAGGAACATTTCACGTCGCTCGGGGGAGGACGCCGCACCGACGTCGCCGACCACGTCGGCCAGGTACGCCAGCCCGTCCTGGTGCGAGTCGGCGACGCCCTCGGCCCGCATCAACGGGTTGTTCGGCAACCAGACGATGCCGCCCGAGAGTCCCGTCGAACCGCCGACCAGCGACTGCTTCTCGACGATCAGCGGCTCGAGCCCGCTGTCCAGCGCGGCCAGCCCGGCCACCATGCCGCCCCCGCCGCTGCCCGCGATGAGCAGATCCACCGAGCGGTCCCACGTCACGCTCATCGCGCCTCCACGGCGCCGAAGCCGAGGTCGACGACCGGCACGTCGATGGTGGTGTTGGTCTTGTGGATGGCCGGCAGCAGCGCGTCGTAGCGCAGCCCGGCCAGGAAGCCGTCGATGACCCGCTCGAAGTTGGAGATCAGGCCTTCGATCCGGTCGGACAACCGCATGAACTCGAAGCTCTTGGAGTGCAAGCCTTTCTGCTGACGCGGCAGGTTGGAGAAGTCCTGGGCGGGGATCGGCGGCCAGCGCGGGTCGTCGGGCGCCATCGGTTCCGGCGGTGTCGGTTTGCCGGCCGAGGCGTCGCCGGGCAGCCGGGTCAGCGACCAGATCTCGAACAGGGTTTCCTCGGGCCCCAGCGGCCGGATGCGATACGACGATGCGCTGCTGTAGGTCGGCAGGATGAAGTGGTGCGGGAAGGCGAATCCGATCGCATCGGTGATCCCGCGGCGGTCCAGTTCGTTGAGATCGGGCATGCCGCTGCCCCGGGCGCGATGCCAGTCGACGACGGCGTCGTTGAGGGCGCTGCGCCACGCCGCCATCGCGGCGGCCGGGTCGGACGGCAGCCGCATGGTCTGCAGGCCCTCGGCGATGCGGATGTCGTTCTGGTGCGTCATGCCGGCCATGCCCTCGCCCAGCGTGCGCATGAAGTACAGGCTGCTCGCGACGACGGGATGTACTGCGGCCGAAGGCTCGCCGGTCTGGGCGCCCGGCAGCAGCTGAGGATGGGTCTGCGGCACGTGGTAGCCCTCCATGAACGCCGCCGTCGCCAGTTTCCAGTTCACCGGCAGCCGGCACGATTGCCACCACTCGACCCGCAGCGACTCGACCCGCCAGGCGTCGTAGGTCGACGCGAACGGCTCCATCCAGTCGCGCAGCGCCGGCGCATCGTCGTCGAAGTTGATCCACGCGCAGCCGCCCCACAGTTCGCAGCGCACCGACACCAGTCGCAGGTCGGCGGCCGCCAGATTCTCCTGCGCGAAGGTCTCGGGCCGCAGCACGAACGTGTTGCGCCCGTCCAGGCTCCAGCACCATCCGTGGAACGGGCACACGAAGGTGCGCCGATTCCCGTTGCCTTCCACCAGTTTCACGCCCCGATGCCGGCAGGCGTTGTGGTAGGCGCGCACGGTCTGGCTGTCCAGCCGCACCACGATGATGGACTCGTTGAGAATCTCGTATTCGACGAAATCGCCGGGCTTGGGGATCTCCTCGAGCCGGCACGCCATCTGCCAGACCCGCGGCCAGAACATCTCCTTCTCCAGCGCGTAGAACTCCGGGTCGTAGTAGCGCTGCTTGGGGATCCGGTTGGGGGTCTGCACCGCCCACGGCACCGGCAGCGGCGTCGCGTTCACGCCGGTGTGCGGCTTGCTCGTCTCTACAGCCATCTCGCCATCCTCGTCAGGTCACACGATCCGGGATTCCCGTCCCTGCCAGTAACGTTCGCGGATACGCCGCTTGTACAGCTTTCCGTTCGGGTCGCGGGGAAGGGTGCCGAACTCGACGGTGCGCGGGCACTTGTAGCCGGCCAGGTGGGCCCGGCAGTATGCGATGAGCTCGGCGGCCAGGTCGGGTCCGGGCGGCACGCCGTCGGCGGGCTGCACGACGGCCTTGACTTCCTCGCCGAATTCGTCGTTGGGAACCCCGAATACCGCCGCGTCGAGAAGTTTCGGGTGCATCACGAGCAGGTTCTCGACTTCCTGCGGATAGATGTTGACCCCGCCGGACACGATCGTGAACGTCGAGCGGTCGGTGAGGTAGAGGTAGCCGTTCTCATCGAGATGGCCCATGTCGCCCAGCGAGCGCCAGCCGCGCTCGTTGTACACCGACGCGGTTTTGACGGGGTCCTTGAAGTACTCGAAGTCGGGCCCGCCTTCGAAATACAGCTCACCGGTCTGGCCGACCGGGACTTCCCGCCCGTCCTCGTCGAGCACGTGCACCGGTGCGAGCGGGACGCCGACCGAACCGGGGTGGGCGAGCCATTCCTGCGGGCCGATGGTGGTGCCCGCGAAACCCTCGGTGCCGCCGTAGTATTCGTGGATGATCGGGCCGAACCAGCGCATCATCCGGTGCTTGACGTCGACCGGGCAGGGTGCGGCGGCGTGGATGACGCAGCGCAGGCTCGACACGTCGTAGCGGTCCCGCACCGCTTCCGGAAGCTTGAGCATGCGCACGAACATCGTCGGCACGAACTGGGCGTGCGTCACCCGGTGCGTCTCGATCAGCCGCAAGACCGTCTCGGCGTCGAACTTCCTCATGATGATCGACGCGGCACCGACCCGGTTGACGGCCATCGTGTAGTTCACGCCCGCGGCGTGGTAGAGCGGTGCGGGGGACAGGTAGACGCTGCGCTGCGTCATGCCGTACTTGTGGATCAGCGCCAGCTCCAGCACCGACTGCGCCCAGGACCCGTTGCCGTCCTGGGGAAGTGGCCGCCGGACCGCCTTGGGCCGGCCGGTGGTGCCGGACGAATACAGCATCTCCGACCCGTCCGACACCGGTGGGGCATCGCCGGCGGCGCCGAGTACTCCCTCGTAGTCGCGCCAGCCGGCCAGCTTGCCCCCGACCGCGATGTGCACCGCCGGGTTGGCGTTGCGCACCCGGGTGGCGATTCCGGGCAGCGACGCGTCGACGAACACCGCCTTGGCATCCGAGTCGTCGATGACGTAAACGACCTCGTCCGCGGTGAAGTGGGTGTTGACCGGCGTGTAGTATAGGCCGGAAAGCTGGCAGCCCCAACTGATTTCGAGGAACTCCGGCCGGTTGGGCAAGACCAGGGCCACACCGTCGCCGCGGCGCAGCCCCAGCTCGTGCAGCGCCGCGGCCACCCGCCGGCTGCGGTCGTGCAGTTCGCCGTACGAGATCGTCCCGCCGTCGGTGATCAGGGCCGGCGACTGTGCGGCCGCGAGCGCGTGCTCGGCGATGTTCACCCGGCCGGCCTAAGTCGTTGCGGCGCCGTCGGTCTGGGCAGCGGCGGCGGCCTGGCGGCGGGCCTGCTCGGACGGCAGCACCTTGGCCTTGAACACGGTCTGAATCAGCTCTTGGACATCCTTGCTGATCGAGGCGAGCGCGACGAGGTCGTTGGAGCTCTGCCAGTGCACCCGCATGCCCATCAACTCCCAGGCCCGTTTCAGGTTCGCCTTGGTCGCCAGCAGGGTCGTCATGGGCGCCTGCGCGATGTGGCGGGCGATGGCCTCGACCCGATCGTCGAGCTGGTCGCGCGGCACCACCTCGTTGACCAGCCCCACCTCGAGCGCCTTGCGGGCGTCGATCACCTCGGCCAGGTACAGGTAGTAGGCGGCGCGGCGCCAGTTCATGAAAATCCAAGGCTCGATGGAACATTCGCCCGACGGCATGCCGAAGCCCTGCAGCGGCGGGTAGGAGAAGTAGGCGTCCTCGGCGGCGATGACGATGTCGGTGGTCAGCCCGTAATGGGTGCCGCCGCCGACGCAGTAGCCGTGCACCTGGGCGATCGTCGGTTTGGAGAACTCCCACAGGTTCAGGATCGGCTTGACGAACAGATCGGTCTGCGGCTTCCACGGGGTGCCCATCACCTTCGCGCCCTCGACGAACGCCGGGTAGTCGACCGCGTTGTTGCCGATGGCGTGACCCGAGCAGAAGCCCTTGCCGTTGGCCTTCATGATCAGCACTTTGACGTCGTAGTCGCGGTCGGCGTCGGCCAGCGCCGCGTCGACCTCTTCGGCCAGCTTCTGGTCCTGGGCGTTGGCCTTCTCCGGCCAGTTCAGGGTGACGCGGGCGATCGGGCCTTCCTTCTGGTAGATGATTCTCTCGCGGGTCTCGTTGAGATCCATACGCGTTCAACCTTTCCTGGTATACGTTGGTTCACCTTGGTTCATGTCGGTTCAACCAGTGATGACCCCGATTTCGGCGCCGATCTGGTAGGTGGTCCCGACCTGCCCGGTCCACCGCACCGTGCCGGATGCTCCCGCCTCGATCTCCTGCTCGACCTTCTCGGTGGCGATCACGTAGATCGGGGTGCCCGCCTCGACGTGCTCGCCGGCGCCGACCAGCAGCCCGGTGAGCTCGGCCTCCGACACCGCCACCGACACCCGGGGAATGCGAATGACGAAGTCAGCCATGCGCCGTGGCCCCCGTCAGCGTCCTGCCCAACGTCTTCAGCGCCGCCACCGCGATGCGCTCCGGGGACGGGTACACCTGCGCCTCCAGCGCGGCCGCGGCCGGATTGGGGACGAACCGGGCGGCGACCCGTTCGACGGGCGCGGCCAGCTCCGAAAACAGCCGCGAGTGCAGGATCGCCGCGACTTCGGCTCCGGGACCGGCGAATTGCACCGCGTCGTGCACGATCACGGCCCGGCGGGTGCGCCGCACGGACGCCACGACGGTGTCGACGTCCAGCGGCACCAGGGTGCGCAGGTCGACCACCTCGGCGCTGACGCCCTGGTCGCCCAGCATCGCCGCGGCGGCCAGCGCGTCGTGCACCGGGCGCCCGTAACCGATCAGGCTGACGTCGGTGCCGGGCCGCTTGATGTCGGCCTGGCCCAGCGGGATGCGGAAGCCGGGTTCGACGGGGACCGGGCCCTTCTTGCCCTGCAGCCGAATCGTCTCGATGAACAGGCACGGGTCGGGGTCGAAGATCGCCGAGCTCAGCAACCCCTTGCCGTCGCGCGGGGTGGCCGGCACGATCACCTTCAATCCCGGGATGTGCATGAACCATGCCTCCAGGCTCTGCGAATGCGTTGCGCCGGTGGATAATCCGGCATACACCTGGGTGCGCACGGTCAGCGGCGCCGACGTGCGTCCGGCCGTCATGAATCTCAGCTT
This sequence comes from Mycobacterium sp. MAC_080597_8934, assembly GCF_000523975.1. NCBI lineage: Bacteria > Bacillati > Actinomycetota > Actinomycetes > Mycobacteriales > Mycobacteriaceae > Mycobacterium > Mycobacterium sp. MAC_080597_8934. Next base: position 145,963 of record NZ_JAOS01000004.1, read on the forward strand.
GGCGGCGTTGTTGATCAGCTGGTCGGCGGCGATGCCGATGAAATCCATGATCATGATCTCGGCGACCGGCAGCAGGCCGTCGATGGCGGCGCCGATCGCCGCCCCCACGATCGCCGCCTCCGAGATCGGTGTGTCCAGCACCCGGTCGCGGCCGTATTTCGTCGACAGACCCGCGGTCGGTCCGGAAGCGCCGGGATCGGCAATGTCCTCGCCCAGCAGGAAGACTCGCTCGTCGGCGGCGAGCGCCTGATCCAACGCGAGGTTGAGCGCCTCGCGCATCGTCATCTCTTGGTCGGCCATCGCACGCGTCCTCAGGTCGGGAAGGGGATCGGCGCCGCGTACACGTCCCGGTCGAGTTCGTCCGCCGCCGGCGAATCCGCGCCGAGCACGGTCCGCAGCGCCGCCTCCACGGTGGCCGCCGCGTCGTCGTCGATGCGGGCGAGTTCCGCTTCGCCGCACACCCCCGTCTCGGCGAGCCGCCGCCGGAACCCGGGCACGGGGTCGGCTGCCAGCGCGGCTTGCAGTTGATCGGCGGGTATGTAGGGCATCCGGTCCCCGAAATAGTGGCCGCGGAAGCGGAACGTCTCGCATTCCAGGAAGGTGGGGCCGCTGCCGGCGCGGGCGCGCCGCAGCGCGTCGTCGAGCGCGGCCGTCACCGCGAGCGGGTCGTTGCCGTCGACCCGGACCCCGGGCATGCCGTAGCCCGCGGCCCGGTCGGCGACGTGCTCGAGCTTCATGGTGTCGGTGGTCGGCGTCATCTCGGCGTACCGATTGTTCTGGCACACGAACACGATCGGCAGGTCCCACAGCGCGGCCATGTTGGCCGCCTCGTGGAACGACCCGGTGTTGGTGGCGCCGTCGCCGAAGCTGACCACCGTGACCCGATCGAGCCCCTTGCGTCGGGCGGCCATCGCCAGCCCGACCGCCACCGGTGGCCCGGCGCCCACGATGCCGGTCGAAAGCATCACGCCGACTTCGGGTTTGGCGATGTGCATGGTGCCGCCCTTGCCCCGCCCGGCGCCGATGGTGCGGCCCATCATCTCGCCGTAGATCTCCTCGAGCCCGACCCCCTTGCCGATCAGGTCGTGCAGGCCGCGATAGGTGGTCACCAGCTGGTCGTCGGGCCGTAGCGTCACCCCCATCGCGGCGGCGATCGCCTCCTGGCCCCGCGACGGCCAGTAGACGCAGAGGAACTCGCCGGTGCCGATGCCCCGCGACAGCCGGTCGTCGGCCGTCTTCATCAACACCATCAGCGCGTAGAGGCGACGCTGGATGTCGGGGGAAGGCTTGGCGGACGGCGTCATTCGGCTACCCGCCCGACCAGGGTTTGACCTTGAGGAAGCCGCCGGCGTCGACGCGCAACTGCTGCCCGGTGATGTAGCGGGCCGCATCCGAGGCCAGGAACAGCACCGCCTCGCTGATGTCCTCGGGTTCGACGTAGGGCACCGGCATCGCCTGCACCAGTGGGAACACCGGTTCGGCGTCCTCGCGGGTGGGGGCCGGCAGGTCCGGCCGGAAGGCGCGGTACATCGGCGGGCTGTGCAGCATGTCGGTGTTGACGTTGGTCGGATGCACCGCGTTCATCCGGATCGAGAACGGGGCGAGCGCCAGGGCGAAGTCGTTGACGTAGTGCGCGGCAGCCAGTTTCGCGAACGCGTATCCGGCGCCGCCGGGTCCGCCGATCCCGCTCCCGGCGCCGGAGGTGTTCAGCGACGACATGAAGGCCGCGTTGGAACCGATGACGATGATCGACGCGCCGGCGCGGAGGTGTTTGAGGCTGGCGTGCACCAGATTCAGCACCCCACCCAGGTCGACGTCCACGGCGTCGGCGAACGCCTGCGGTGGCAGGCCGGCGGTCAGCGGGCAGATGCCGGCGTTGGCGACCACGATGTCCAGATGCCCGAACTCGGCGACACCGGCGTCGATGGCCGCCGACAGGGCCACCCGATCGCGGACGTCGGCGACCGCGGTGATGGCGCGCTGCCCCTCCTTCTCGACCAGCCGCGCCGTCTCGTCCAGATCCTCCGGACGGGCCAGCGGATACTCATTGGTCTCGATGTCCGCGCACAGATCGACCGCGATGATGTCGGCGCCCTCGGCGGCCAGCATCCGGGCGTGGGACCGGCCCTGACCGCGGGCGGCCCCGCTGATCACCGCCACCTTGCCCGTCACCCTGCCCATCGCCCGTTACCTCGCGACTCCTAGTGGGGCCCAATGCCATTCGGGCGTCCGGCGGTCGCGGTGACGGGTCGGCCGGACACCAGGCCGCGCTGTGACGGGGCGCCCGGCCACCGCAGCGGGCGCCGGACTCAGACCAACGGTCGGCTCCATCGCGTCTCTTCCCGGAGAAACTGCGCTGACCTGCAGATGGGCTATCACTACGCCCAAGACTAACTAGAATATCTAAAATAGCAAGGAATGGCCGCGACCGAGGGGATTGGCGATGTCAGGCGTGCACGGTGGTGTCCTGCGGGGCGTGCGGGTGGTCGAATTGGCGTCCTGGACCTACGTCCCCTCCGCCGGTGCGGCCCTGGCGGACTGGGGCGCCGACGTCATCAAGGTGGAAGGCGTGAGCTCCGGTGACCCGGGGCGGGCGCTGGTGGTCAGCGGGTTCACCCGGGAGGCGGCGCGGCCCGACGCCGACTTCATCCTCGAATTGGGCAATCGGGGCAAGCGCAGCATCGCCATCGACATCAAGTCGGAAACCGGCCGTGAGCTGTTCGGCCGGCTGCTGGCCAGCGCCGACGTGTTCCTGACCAATTGGCTGCCGGGCGCCCTGGAGCGGGCCCGGCTGACCGTGGCCGACATTCGCGCCTTCAACCCGCGCATCATCGTCGCCCGGGGCACCGGTCTGGGCGTGCGGGGCCCGGACCGGGATCGGGGCGGGTTCGACGCCGCCACCTACCTCGCGCGGGGCGGGGCCGCATACACCCTCACGCCGTTCGGCAGCGAGACACCCGCCGTGCAGGGCCCCGGTTTCGGTGACCTGCAAGCCGGCGCCACCCTCGCCGGCGGAGTGTGCGCCGCCCTGTTCCATCGCGAACGCACCGGTGAGCCGACGATCGTCGACTCCTCGCTGCTGGCCCAGGCGATGTGGTCGATAGCACCGTCGATCTCGGCGGCCGACTTCTTCGACATCGACGGCATCCCGGGGGCGCCGCCGGGCCTGGCCATCAACCCGCTGGTCAACCGGTACCGGACCAAAGATCGCCGGTGGATCCAGCTGGTGTTCCTGCAGCCGGACAAGTACTGGGCGGGCTTCTGCCGGCGCATCGGCCTGGCCGAACTGGCCGACGACGAGCGTTTCGTCCCGTCGAGCAACCTGATCGCCAATGCGGCCGCGGCGACCGAGCTGCTGGCGAACACGTTCGCCCGCCACGACCTTTCGCACTGGCAAACCGTGCTGGCGGACGAACCGGGGGTATGGGGCGCGCTCGCGACACCACGGGAGACCCTCAACGATCCGCAGGTCGAGCCCAACGGGTACGTGGTGACCAATGTCGACGACCACGGTGAGAAGTACCGGATCGTCGCCGCGCCAGTGCAATTCGACGAGACACCACCGGCACCGGCGCGTGCGCCCGAACACGGTCAGCACACCGAGGAGATCCTGCTGGAGCTCGATGTCGATTGGGACGACATCGCCGAGGCCAAGGCGCTCAAGGCAATTCTGTAACGACCCGGGATCGGGTTGCACAGCTATCGCCGATGCGTGCCTAATTGCGTTTCACCGCAACCTGATTCGATACCACGCGTCGCGGATTGCTTGGTGAGCAGCCGATCCCGAAACGGTCACAGGCGCATATCAATCCCGGTAGCGGTCTGGCAGATCGCCACCGATCGACAAATCATGGCACAGGGCGCTTTGAGGTTTGCGGCCGCGACGATGCGTAGCGCAGGAATTCCTCGCCCGCTGCCTCCGGCGGCGGATTCGGTAGGGCGCCGCAGGAGGTATCCACGTCATGACATCGAACTGGGTCCCCACCCAGACTTCGTGTGGCCCGCACTCCGGCCGCATCCTCGACACCGCACGGGGCATTTTGATCGGCCTTCGCCGTTGCCCCTCCGAGGCCGCCCTGGACGAATTGCACAGCGCGGCATTGCGTCACAAGGTGCCGGTGTTCGCGATGGCATGGGCTCTGGTGCACCTGGCCGGTGCTGGGCAGCAGACACCGAGCTTCGTCGATGCGCAATCGGCGGCCCGGCGCGAATGGGGACCGCTGTTCGAGTCCGCCGCAGTGCCCTGTTGAGCGGGCATCAAGACGTTGGGACGGCCGAGTTCTCGCGGGGTAACCCGGCCGTCTCCAACCACCTCGAGACCCCGGCGGGTCCCCAGGCGTTAAGGCTCGAATTGCGCTGGCCGACCCGGAGGCGGGGTGCACGCCGGCGCAGGCGTGCGGGCACCCCGCCCAGACCCGAGACCGACTTCGGCATCAACCTGGTCCGCTGATCGCTGCGCTGAATTGCGCGCTGGTGCGCGGCTAGTGCGGAGGCGCAGGCGGCAGCTGGCGCGGGCCGTCGGGCGGCTCCAGTTCCGCCGGCCCGTCCCGCTGGGTCAATTCGGCGCGGTCATCCGCGGCCGAGGGCACCGACAACTTGCCCGCATCCGGTGCCGACGAGCGCGGCAACGACGAGCGCGCGTCGCGGCCGGTCATCCGCCGGTGCGCCCGCGGCCCCGGTTGCTGCCGCGTGGAGGTGACGAAACCCGGCCCGGCGGCGCGGCTTTCGGTGCGGCTTTCGGTGTCTTCGGTCGGGTCCGCTGACGCGGTCTGGGTGGCCTGCGAATTGACCGTGACCTTGCGGGTGCGGCGCAGCGCGAAGGTGATCTCTTCGGTCTCCTCGACGACGCCTTCGAACACCTGGCGCGCGGTGCGCAGCGGATGGGTCAGCCGATGGGTCGTCGTGTCCATCATCCGCGCCACCAGCGGCGGCACCAACGGGCGAATCCAGCGGGCCGCGGCCTTGGTCGCGTCCGGGATCGACGGGATCAACGGCGTGCTCCGATCCTGCTCGACCGCGTCGTTCGGCGGTGGGGAAGACGGCAGCTGCTGCGGGCCGGGGTCGCATTCCATGCGCGGTTGCGGCGCCTGGGTGATGGCCCGGCTGGCCGCCTCGGCCTCGGCGGCGATCGGCAGATAGACGTCATCGCGGGCCGGCTCGGATGTCAGTTCGGATGTGAGTTCGGATGTCGGTTCAAAGGCCCGCGGCGACGGCGGATCGGCGACGGCGTCCAACACGCGGCGGCGCTGGTGTTCCCGGTCGATCTCGGTCTGCGCCTCGATGGCCAGCCGCGCCTGCGTCAATTGGTGCTCGGCCCACATGATTTCGGCTTCGCGGCGAACCTCGGCCCGCTTGATGGCGATCGCGGTGTCGGCGTCGAGTTCGGCGCGCTCGCGCCGCGCGCGCGCCGCGGCGCGGCGATCGTGACTCGTCTCCCCGCGCCACAGCCCCAGGATCAGGGGCGTCAGGTACAGCAGCACGCAGCCCCCGATCGTCAACAGCCGCAAGGTCAATGCTCCGGCGTTGCCGGCGGTGACGTCGTTCATCGCGATCCAGCGCGCGCCCGGGCCCCGGCCGGCGTCCGCCATCGCGGCGCGGCGGGCGTCGGCCACGGCCCGCTGGGCCCGCGAGACCGCGGCGTCCAATTCGGGTGCGCGGCTGTCGCGGGCCGCCAGCGCCTCGTCCAGCTCGCGCTGGGCGTCGGCGAGAAGCTCGTTGGCCGTGCGGGTTTCGGGGCCCGGGCCGGGGACACCGGTGATCCGGGTCTGCGGACAGCCCGGAGTGGGGTGATATTCGCAGCGGGCCACGACCAGCGCCCTGTCCTGGCGGTCGCGCGCCTGCGCCACCGCGCCGTCGAGTGCCGCCCGCGCCTCCTCGGCCTGCCGCAGCGTCGCCGACGCCGTGACGACGGCCGGGGCGGAATCCGCGGTGCGCGATGCCTGTTCGTCCAGACGCTGGTCGATGGGGCCGGAAAGGATGACCAGGGCGGCGAGTTCACCGACGACGACACCGACCGCCGCCGCGACCGCGCCGCGTGCCACCGGACGGTTCGCGCCGGCGGCCGGCGCGGCGGTGCCGCGGACGATCGCGCCCACCAGCAAGCCGAAGACCAGCGTCGCCGGCACCAGCGCCGGCAGCGGCCAACGGCCCGCCGCCGCCAGCCCGGCGACCAGCCAGGCCAGCGCGGAACCCAGCAGCACCACCGCGCCGGCCACGGCGTGCGCGGACCGCTCGTGGCGTTCCCCGGGCTCGCCGGCTTCCCCGCCGCCCAGCCAGATGAGCACTCCCGCCACCCGGGCCGGACCCGGGCGGGGCTCAGTTACGTCTTGGGGCATGAACCGAAAACACCTCCACCGTCGAGCACCGTCCAGCCTCCCAGGCCACCGCCCGACACATCGAATCCAAGCCACCGCCTGTGGTGTGCTTCACAGCACCGCGTGATCGGCGCAGCTCATCACCGTCCGGCGCGGGTGGGCCGGGGCCACGGTCGGGATCCGATGCGCAATTCCTGCGACGCGAGCGGATCAGCGGCCGTTCGGGCAGGTGACGTGAGACGGTATAAGCCTATGTCGAACCACGATTATGTCACCTACGAAGAGTTCGGCCGCAGATTCTTCGAGGTTGCCGTCACCCCCGAACGGGTCGCCGCCGCGTTCGCCGACATCGCCGGCAGCGAGTTCGCCATGGAGCCGATCGCCCAGGGGCCCGGCAAGATCGCCAAGGTCAGCGCGAACGTCAAGATCCACGAACCGCGCGTCACCCGGCGCCTCGGTGACACCATCACCTTCGTCATCCACATCCCGCTGTCGATCGACCTGCTGGTCGACCTGTGGCTGGACAAGCAGCGCTTCGTGGTCTCCGGCGACATCGCCCTGCGCGCGACGGCGCGGGCGGCCGAACCGCTGCTGCTGATCGTCGACGTCGCCAAGCCGCGACCGTCGGACATCACCGTCAACGTCTCGTCGAAGTCCATCCGCGGCGAGGTGCTGCGCATCCTGGCCGGGGTGGACGGCGAGATCCGCCGCTTCATCGCCCAGTACGTCGCCGACGAGATCGACGCCCCGCACTCGCAGGCCGCCCAGGTGATCGACGTGGCCCAGCAGCTGGAACAGGCCTGGCCCGGCTGAGCCCGGGGCCACGAATAGCTCCGCGGCGCTGCGGGTATCCAGCCGGGAACCCGGGGAGAAGCGGAGGATCACGTTGGCTCGAGTAGATGTGTCGGTGTCGTCGGAGTTGGAGCCCGAAACCGCCTGGAAACTGGCCTCGGACCTGGATCGGTTCGGCGAGTGGATGACGATCTTCGCCGGCTGGCGCGGCCCGGTCCCCGACACCATCGGCGAGGGCACCCGCGTCGCCTCGTGCGTCAAGGTCAAGGGATTCCGCAACGTCATCCATTGGACCGTCACCCGCTACGACCAACCGAAATCGATTGAGCTGCAAGGCCGCGGCCGGGGCGGGATCCGGCTCACCGTGGCGATGACCGTCACCGACGACCACCCGGGATCGGTCTTTCACCTCACCGCCGACATCGACGGCGGCGTGCTCAGCGGCCCGATCGGGGGACTGGTCGCCCGGGTGCTGCGCTCGGACGTGCACAAGTCGGTGCACAACCTCGCGGCGCTGCAGCCGAGCGGGCCTAGCGCGCCGGGCGGCTGATCGTCCAGTCGCGCTGTTCCTGGCGAATCCGCCTGCGGTCCATGGCAAGCCACGCCAGCCCGGCGCCGAACGCGAGCATCGCCACGATCGCCGCCGTCACCCCGGCCCCGGCATGCCCCAACGCGAAGTTGGCCACGCACACCACGAACGCCACCGCTGCGATCCCGACCGCGGCGAGGCCCGACGTGGCCGCCGCATCCCGCGCCGACGGGTACCTGATCGGTTGGCCCCGCCCGACGATCCGGGCATGCTGCACAGGGTTGTGCCTCATGGGCGTCTCCTCTGCTGTCGCTTGGCTCGCGCCGATTCCTGGGTGCTACCCAAAAAGCCGGTCGGACAAACGACTTCGGGCGGCGCGGCCCGCGTGTGCGGCCGGGAGCGCCTCAGAGCGTTTGGTGGCGCCCGAAATACTTGTGGTCTTCGCTGTAGCCGCCGTAACCGCTTCCGATGTCGCGGTAGTCGGCGACGAACTCGATGCCCTTGATCCACTTCACCAATTTGAAGCCGTGCTGCAGCTCATTGCGCAGCCGCAGCGGCCGGCCGTGCATGTAGGGCAGTTGCTGGTCGTTCATCTTGTAGGCCAGCATCGTCATGTGATGGTCCATCTGGCCGATGTGGTGGGCGTTGTAGTAGATGCCGCCCGTGGCGCCGAGACCCATCGAGTAGAACACCGCCCATTTGGCCTCGGGCAGCGGCTTGACGATGTCCATGATCGTTTTCATCTGCACGCCACCCCATTTGGCGACACCCGACCAGGCCTGAATGCAGAAGTGCTGGCTGATCTGCTCGTGGTAGGGCAGCGCCATCAGGTCCTCGAGCGAGAACTCCATCGGGTGCTCGACCAGCCCGTAGACCTTGAGCCGCCAGTCCTTGAAGTCGTTGGCCTCCAGCTCCTTGTACTCGACCGTCTCGGGCAGCCGGCCGTTGCGCCAGTGGTGCGGCGAGATGTCCTTCTCGGTGAAGGCGCCCGGCTTGGGATCCAGCTGCTCGAGCATCCGCTGGAACGGGCCGACCAGCGCGTAGCCGACCCGCTGCACCACCCGCGGATGGCGGATGGTGAAGGGAGTGGCCCAAACCCACGCGATCGCGGTCAGCACCATGGCCGCGGAGCAGATGCCGAAACCTATCCAGCTGTTGTCGTCGCGGGCGGCGAACATGTGGTTGAGGTTTCGCAGCGCACTGGTGGTCAGCACCATGGTGACGTGCACCAGGATGAAGAACAGGAAGTAGACCAGCACCAGGAAATGCAGCGACCGCGCGTGCTGGATGCTCAGCCGCTTGCTCAGCCAGTGCACCCGCTGCGACAGCGCCGGTGACATGCCCAGCCCGGTGATCAACGCGGCCGGGGCGGCGATGAACACCGTCGTGAAATACGACAGCAGCTGCAAGCCGTTGTAGGCCACCCAGCCGTTGTCGGTGGGCCAGTCCAGCGACAGGTACTGCACGGCCACCGACGCGGCGTTGGGGAAGACGTCCCAGCTGGTCGGCACGATGTGGCGCCACTGCCCGGTGGCGAACAACAGCACGTAGAAGACGGCCCCGTTGAGCAACCACAACACGTCGACGCCGAGGTGCCACCAGCGGGCCAACCCGATCGAGTGGCGGAACCCGGGAAGCCCGAATTGCGGTGGCAGGGCGACGGTGTCGGCGTTGGCGGTCCACAGCTCGTCGTCGGGAACCGGCGGCCCGACCCGCAGCCACTCGTCCTTACCGGGGGTGGCGTTGCGGCTGAAGTAGAGCCGGGGATGGTCGCACAGGATCTGGATGCCGGTCCTGATGATGAACATCATCATGAACAGGTTGAAGAAATGCGTCCAGCCGATCCACGCCGGCAGGCCGGGCGGGACATCGGCGCTGTCGGTGCCCGGGTAGCGCTGGATGAACGACTGCACCGCCGGCATGTTGTGCAGGCCTTTGCCCACCGCCACCCCCGCGATCAGCAGGGCAAAGCCGATGGGGATCAACCACAACAGGTTGAACCACCGGTCGCGGCCGACCCGCAGCTTGGGGGCGGTCGCCCGCCGGGTGAGATCGAAGCCGCCGCCGTATGCCTCCACGTCGATGACGTCTTCGGCGGTGTGTATTTCGTTGCGGTAGTCCGGAATGGAGGTCAGCGGCGTGCCCACTGCCAGTGCCGATGCGGAGCCGCCCGGTGCCGCCCGCCCTCCGCCGGTGCCCGCGGAATCAACGGTGTTCGTCACGCGCCCGAAAATACACGAACACACTTGGATAAATTGGATCGGATCGGGAAAGGACCGGGCGGCTCGCGGGGCGGCCGGGCGCGGCGTTCGGCGGGCGGCGCGGGGCGCGCAAAATTCGCGCCGGCGTCGGCGAGGTTAGCCGCACCTGCCAGACGAAAGCCGGCCATGCCGCCGCAACTGCGTCACCCCGGTGCTAGCTGTGAGTCAGCGCATAATCTGCTGCCAGCGTGCTTCCGGCGGGGTTCGGAGGGTCGCGCGCGGCCGGGCGGCGCTAGGCGGGGTCGTGCGGCAGCAGCCGGCGCGCCGGGTGCGTCTCGATCGCGGTGACCGTCAGCGCCCGGCGGCTGATCCGCCAGCCGTCACCGGTCGGCTGGTAGCTGTCGTCGTAGCGCAGGTGCCACACCACGTCGACCAGCTCGTCACCGCGCTCGCTCCAGTGGTGCGCGACGCACGCGATGCGGCCCCGCGCGGCGCCGGGGGGCGCCGTCGCGTCGTATACCTCGCCGACGATGGCGTGCTCGGTGCGCGCCACCGCGGCGACGGCCGCGACGGCGGCGGCGATGGCCGCCCGGCCGCGATGGGTGTGCACGGGCCGCAGCTCGGCCGGCGGCGCGGGCACCACCAGCTCGGCGTCGGCGGTGAAAAGCTCTGCGACAGCATCGAATCGGCGATCGTCGACGCCTGCCGCGTAGCGGTGCACCAGATCGCTGAGCGCGCCGCGGTCGTCGGCCGAAAGCGTCACGGCCCGCTCACCGGGCGCAGCGACAGCCGCTGCGCGCACGCCGACAACATGTCCTTGGCCTGCTCGATATCGGAGGTCGGCGGCATGGCCAACACCAGCCGGTCGGCGCCCTGATCGGCCAAGCGGGCCGCGCGCTCGGCGTCGATCTTCGAAACACTATGGCCCAGAGACACTTCCAGGGCGGCGGGATCGCGGCCCGCCGCGACCGCCTCGTCACGCATCAACCCGATCAGCGACGCCAGCCGTGCGCCGGTGACGCCGAGCGGCTGGAAGCCGTCCCCGAACCGGCCCGCCCGGCGCGCGGCCGCCCGGCTGTGGCCGCCGATATGCACCGGAAAACACTCGGCGGCAACGGGTTTCGGATAACACATGACGTTGTCGAAGGTGAAGAATTCGCCGTGGAACGACGCCCCGTCCGGCCGGTGCGCCCACAACGCCCGCAGCACGGCCAGCTGCTCGTCGGCCCGCCGGCCGCGGTTGTCGAAATCGGCGCCGCAGGCCCGCAGCTCTTCCTGCAGCCAGCCCACCCCCACGCACAGCCGCAGCCTGCCGCCCGACAGCGCGTCGAGCGTGCCGACCCGCTTGGCCAGCACCACCGGATGGTGGTTGGGCAGCACCAGCACCCCCGTCGCCAAGCCGAGGCGGGTGGTGTGCCCGGCCAGGAACGCCAGCAGATCCAGCGGGTCGGGGATCGGGCAGTCCGGTGCTAGCCCGACGCGCCCGGAGCTGTCGTAGGGGTAGACGCTGTCGTACCGGGTGAGCAGGACGGTGTGCTCGACGGCCACGATCGATTCGAACCCGCACGCCTCGAGGTGACGGGCGAAGGCCACCATCCAGTCCGGGTCCGCGGTGACGCCGTCGGCAACCGGGGCCACGACTGAGACCTTCATGGCACCCGAAGCTAACAGGTGGCGGTCACGGCGCGATGGCGGCGCGCACCGCCTCGGCCAGGGCGGCGGCCCGACGATCGGTGAACACGTCTTCCAGCAGCACCGGCCGCCCGTCCGGACCGGTCAGCGGAACGCGCCAGTTGGGGTACTCGTCGGTGGTGCCGGGCTGGTTCTGGGTGCGGCGGTCGCCCACGGCGTCGGTCAGCGCCACACCCAGCAGCCGCGACGGCGTCCGGCCCAGGTAGCGGTAGAGCGCCAAAATGACTTGCTCCGAGTCGGTTTCGCCGTCCGCGAGCAGCCCCACCCGGCGCAGCTCGGCCATCCACGCCGCCAGGTCGGCGCGGTCGGACTCCAGCTCGTCGGCCACCGGCCGGGTCAGCAGGCCCAGCGAATCGCGCAGCCGGACATGGTCGGCGGCCAGATAGCCGGCGGTCGGCGGCAGGTCGTGGGTGGTGACCGAGGACAGGCAGTACTCCCGCCACCGCTCGGCCGGCAGCGGGCCGCCGTTACCGTCGCGGTCCAACTCGAACCACAGGATCGAGGTCCCCAGCAGGCCGCGCAACAACAGGTAGTCGCGCACCCACGGCTCGACCGTGCCCAGGTCCTCGCCGACCACCACCGCCCCGGCCCGATGCGCCTCCAGCGCGACGATGCCGATCATGGCCTCGTGGTCGTAGCGCACGTAGGTGCCCTCGGTCGGGGCGCTGCCGCGCGGGATCCACCACAGCCGGAACAGCCCGATGATGTGGTCGATGCGCACCCCGCCGGCATGTCGCAGCACCGCGCGGATCAGGGCGCGGAAGGGCCGGTACTCGTGCTCGTCGAGCCGGTCCGGTCGCCACGGCGGCTGCGACCAGTCCTGGCCGAGCTGGTTGAACTCGTCCGGCGGCGCGCCGGCGGTCACCCCCAGCGCCATCACATCCTGCAGCGCCCAGGCGTCGGCGCCGTTGGGATGCACACCGACGGCCAGGTCGTGCATGATGCCCAGCGACATCCCGGCCCGGATCGCCTGGGACTGCGCGGCGGCCAGCTGCTCGTCCAGCTGCCACTGCAGCCAGCGATGGAAATCGACTGCCTCCGAATGCTTTTCGACGAAATCGGCGACCCCGGGGGCGTCCGGGTGCTGGAGCGTCTCGGGCCAGGAATGCCAGTCCGGGCCGTATTCCTCGGCCAGCGCGCACCAGGTGGCGAAGTCATCGAGCGCCCGGCCCTCGCGGTCGCGGAAGGCGGCGTAACACAGTTGCCGGCCCGCCGAGCGGGGCTGTTGGTGCAGCCACTGCAGCGCCGTGCGCTTGGCCGCCCAGGAGCTGTCGCGGTCGACGGCGTCCAGGCCGGCGGCGTGGGTTTGCACGTCCGCGCGCAGCCGCCGGACCCGGCTGCGCTTGGTCAGTTCGGCGAACTCCGGGATCGCCTCGACGTGAAGATAAATCGGATTGACGAAGCGCCGCGAGGTCGGCAGGTAGGGCGAGGGTTCCATCCGGTTGGCGGGGCCGGAGAACCCGGCCGCGTGCAGGGGATTGACCAACAGATAGTCGGCGCCGTGACGGAAGGCCGACCACACCGCGAGGTCGGTGAGATCGGTGAGATCGCCGACGCCCCAGGACTGCCGGGACCGCACGCTGTAGAGCTGAACGGCCAGGCCCCAGGCGCGCCGGGCGCCCAGGCGTTCCGGCAGGCCGAGCCAATCCGGCGTGACGATCAGCGCGGCGCTGGCCTCCGATCCGCCCGAGCGCAGCCACACCCGGTGATAGCCGAGCGGCAGGTCGGTGGGCAGCACGAAGCTCGCCTCGCCGACCCAGCGGCCGTCCAGGTCGAACGGCGGGGTGAAGTTGTCGACCTGTTCGACGCCGTCGCGCACGGTGTCGTCCTCCAGCCGCACCCACACCTCGGCGGGGTCGCCGTGGGTGACGTGCGCCCAGAACCGGATCTGCTCACCGGTCCGCCCGACGATGGTCGCGGGCAACCGGCGCGCCCAGTACGCGCGCAGCTTGGCGGTCAGCGCGTCGTTGCGTTCCTGCTCGGTGCCGGCGGCCACGCCGAGCGCGGCCAGCACCGCCGTGAGGGTGGTCTCGGGCACCCGCACCCGGCGGCCGGTCCAGTCCTCGTAATCCGTCGCGATGCCGTATCTGCGGGCGAGTTCGATCAGCGACGGCGCGAGTTCTGTCATACCGCCATCTTGCTGCCCGGATTCGTCCACCGGCGACCTGGCTGCGGCACCCGTTCGCGTCGTGTTTGCTGAACGGCCGCCGACCGTTCACCCGGCCGGGCCGCGGGCGGGCCCGTCGTCGTTCGACAGGACGAGACGCCCGCGGCCCATTACGATGCGGTGGAGGAGACTGACGAGAATCCGGTCGGCCGATCCGTGGGGGAGGGAATACCGCCAGCGCAACCGCACCGTCGGCCGGTGGTGCGGCGGTGGATCGGGCACGGTGACCGGCACCGGATTCGGGTGCATGAACAGATGTGGAACTGAGTGCGCTTCGGCGCCGCGTGGCGAGGTCCGTGCAGGTGCCTTACCGTTGTCACGGGTGGTCGGAAGTAATTCGCGAGATGGACAATATCCAGGCGTGTTAGCAAACCGGATGGTGAATTAGTGGCGGAAGAGAGTCGCGGGCAGCGCGGGTCGGGTTACGGCCTCGGGCTGTCGACGCGGACGCAGGTGACCGGCTATCAGTTCCTTGCCCGCCGGACCGCGATGGCGCTGACTCGCTGGCGGGTGCGGATGGAGGTCGAGCCGGGGCGGCGGCAGAACCTCGCCGTGGTGGCCTCGGTGTCGGCGGCGCTCGTGATCTGCCTGGGCGCGCTGCTGTGGTCGTTCATCAGCCCGGCCGGTCAGGTCGGGGACTCGCCGATCATCGCCGACCGCGACTCGGGCGCCCTGTATGTGCGGGTCGGGGACCGGCTGTATCCGGCGCTGAACCTGGCGTCGGCGCGCCTGATCACCGGCCGTCCCGACAACCCGCACCTGGTCAAGTCGAACCAGATCGCCAGCCTGCCCCGCGGCCCCATGGTGGGCATCCCGGGCGCACCGTCCAACTTCCATCCCACCGGCCCGTCCACCTCGTCGTGGCTGGTCTGCGACACCGTGTCCAACTCGACCGGCGCCGGCGCGCCGTCCGGGGTGACGGTGACGGTGATCGACGGCGCCCCGGACCTGAGCAACCACCGCAAGGTGCTGACCGGGTCCGACGCGGTGGTGCTGAACTACGGCGGGGACGCCTGGGTGATCCGCGACGGCCGCCGGTCCCGGATCGATGCCACCAACCGTTCGGTGCTGCTGCCGCTGGGGCTGACGCCCGAACAGGTCAGCATGGCCAAGCCGATGAGCCGCGCGCTGTACGACGCGCTGCCGGTGGGCCCCGAACTGACGGTGCCGCAAATCCAGAACGCCGGTGGTGCGGCCTCCTTCCCCGGTGCGCCCGGACCCATCGGCACCGTGCTGGTCACCCCGCAAATCAGTGGGCCGCAACAGTATTCGCTGGTGCTGGCCGACGGTGTGCAGACGCTGCCGCCGCTGGTGGCCCAGATCCTGCAGAACGCCGGGCCGGGCAACACCAAACCGGTGACCGTGGAACCGTCGGCCCTGGCGAAGATGCCGGTGGTCAACAAGCTGGACCTGTCCTCTTACCCGGACGCGCCGCTGAACGTGATGGACATCCGGGAGAACCCGGCGACGTGCTGGTGGTGGCAGAAGACCTCCGGTGAGAACCGGGCCCGGGTCCAGGTGGTGTCCGGCGCGACCATCCCGGTCGCGCAGAAGGACGTCAATAAGGTGGTGTCGCTGGTCAAGGCCGACACCACGGGCCGCGAGGCCGATCAGGTCTTCTTCGGGCCCGACTATGCGAACTTCGTGGCGGTCACCGGGAACGATCCCGGCGCCAAGACGACCGAATCGCTGTGGTGGCTCACCGATGCCGGCGCCCGGTTCGGGGTCGACGACACCCGCGACGTGCGAGAGGCGCTGGGCTTGAAGACCAAACCCAGCGTGGCGCCGTGGGTGGCGCTGCGGCTGCTGCCGCAGGGTCCGACCCTGTCGCGCGCGGATGCGCTGGTGCAGCACGACACGCTACCGATGGACATGTCCCCTGCAGAGTTGGCGGTACCCAAGTGAAACGTGGATTTGCCCGGCCCACACCGGAAAAGCCCCCGGTGATCAAGCCGGAGAACATCGTCCTACCCACCCCGCTGAGCATCCCGCCGCCGGAGGGCAAGCCGTGGTGGCTCGTGGTGGTCGGCGTCCTGGTGGTCGGCCTGCTGATCGGCATGGTCGGCATGACCTTCGCCAGCGGCTCGCACGTGTTCGGCGGCGCCGGCGCCATCTTCCCGATCTTCATGATCGGCGGCGTCGCGATGATGATGTTCGGCGGCCGGTTCGGCGGCCAGCAGCAGATGAGCCGGCCCAAGCTGGACTCGATGCGCGCCCAGTTCATGCTGATGCTGGACATGCTGCGCGAGACCGCGCACGAGTCGGCCGACAGCATGGACGCCAACTACCGCTGGTTCCACCCCGCGCCCACCACGCTGGCCGCCGCGGTCGGGTCGCCGCGGATGTGGGAACGCAAGCCCGACGGCAAGGACCTCAACTTCGGCGTGGTCCGGGTGGGCGTCGGCATGACCCGCCCCGAGGTGACCTGGGGTGAGCCGCAGAACATGCCCACCGACATCGAGCTGGAGCCGGTGACCGGCAAGGCGCTGCAGGAGTTCGGCCGCTACCAGAGCGTCGTCTACAACCTGCCCAAGATGATCTCGCTGCTGGTCGAGCCCTGGTACTCGCTGGCCGGAGACCGCGAGCAGGTGCTGGGATTGATGCGGGCCATCATCTGCCAGCTGACCTTCTCGCACGGGCCCGACCATGTGCGGATGATCGTGGTCAGCTCCGACCTCGACGAGTGGGACTGGGTGAAATGGCTGCCCCACTTCGGTGATCCGCGCCGCCAGGACGCCGCGGGCAACGCCCGCATGGTGTACAGCTCGGTGCGCGAGTTCGCCGCCGAACAGGCCGAATTGTTCGCCGGCCGTGGATCATTCACGCCCCGGCACGCCAGCTCGTCGGCCCAGACCCCGACACCGCACACCGTGATCATCGCCGACGCCGTTGACCCGCAATGGGAATACGTGATCAGCGCCGAAGGTGTCGACGGGGTGACATTCTTCGACCTGACCGGTTCGTCCATGTGGAGCAGCGTCCCGGAGCGCACCCTGCGGTTCGACGACAAGGGCGTCATCGAGGCGCTGCCCCGCGACCGCGACACCTGGATGGTGATCGACGAGAAGCCGTGGTTCTTCGCCCTGACCGACCACCTCAGCGTCGCCGAGGCGGAGGAGTTCGCGCAGAAGCTGGCCCGCTGGCGGCTCGCCGAGGCCTACGAGGAGATCGGCCAGCGGGTGGCGCACATCGGCGCCCGAGACATCTTGTCCTACTACGGGATTGAAGACCCCGGCAACATCGACTTCGATGCGCTGTGGGGCGGCCGCACCGACACCATGGGCCGGTCGCGGCTGCGCGCCCCGTTCGGGGTGCGCTCCGACAACGGCGAGCTGCTGTTCTTGGACATGAAGTCACTGGACGAGGGCGGCGACGGCCCGCACGGCGTCATGTCCGGAACCACCGGTTCGGGTAAGTCGACCCTGGTGCGCACGGTGATCGAATCGCTGATGCTCAGCCACCCGCCCGAGGAGCTGCAGTTCGTGCTGGCCGACCTCAAGGGTGGGTCGGCGGTCAAGCCGTTCGCCGGGGTGCCGCACGTCTCGCGGATCATCACCGACCTGGAAGAGGACCAGGCGCTGATGGAACGCTTCCTGGACGCGCTGTGGGGCGAGATCGCCCGGCGCAAGGCCATCTGCGACAGCGCCGGCGTCGACGACGCCAAGGAGTACAACGCGGTCCGGGCCCGGATGCGGGCCCGCGGCCAGGACATGCCGCCGCTGCCGATGCTGGTGGTGGTCATCGACGAGTTCTACGAGTGGTTCCGCATCATGCCGACCGCCGTGGACGTGCTCGACTCGATCGGCCGGCAGGGCCGCGCCTACTGGATCCATCTGATGATGGCCTCGCAGACCATCGAAAGCCGCGCCGAAAAGCTCATGGAGAACATGGGTTACCGGTTGGTGCTCAAGGCGCGCACCGCCGGTGCCGCCCAGGCGGCCGGGGTGCCGAACGCGGTCAACCTGCCCGCCCAGGCCGGCCTGGGATACTTCCGCCGCAGCCTGGAGGACATCGTCCGGTTCCAGGCCGAATTCCTGTGGCGCGACTACTTCCCCCGCGGCATCAGCGACGACGGGGAAGAGGCTCCGGCGCTGGTGCACAGCATCGACTACGTCCGCCCGCAGCTGTTCACCAACTCGTTCACCCCGCTGGAAGTCAGCGTCGGGGGACCCGACGTCACCGTCCCGGCCATCCCGGCCGCCGGCGCCGACATGCCCGAGATCGAGGGGCCGGACGACGACGACGTGGAAGGCATCCGCACGCCCAAGGTCGGCACGGTGATCATCGACCAGCTGCGCAAGATCGACTTCCAGCCGTACCGGCTCTGGCAGCCGCCGCTGGACCAGCCGATCGCCATCGACGAGCTGGTGAACCGGTTCCTCGGCCACCCCTGGCAGCAGGACTACGGCACCGCGCGGGACCTGGTGTTCCCGATCGGCATCATCGACCGCCCGTTCAAGCACGACCAGCCGCCGTGGACGGTCGACACGTCGGGGCCCGGCGCCAACGTGCTGATCCTGGGCGCCGGCGGCTCGGGGAAGACGACCGCGCTGCAGACGCTGATCTGTTCGGCGGCGCTGACCCACACCCCCGAGCAGGTCCAGTTCTACTGCCTGGCCTACAGCAGCACCGCGCTGACCACGGTGGCCCGGCTGCCCCATGTCGGCGAGGTGGTCGGTCCGACCGACCCGTACGGCGTCCGCCGCACGGTGGCCGAACTGCTCGCGTTGGTGCGGGAGCGCAAACGCAGCTTCCTCGAGTACGGGATCCCCTCGATGGAGGTGTTCCGGCGGCGCAAGTTCGGCGGCGAACCCGGCCCGGTCCCCA
Source organism: Mycobacterium sp. MAC_080597_8934 (assembly GCF_000523975.1). Classification (NCBI taxonomy): domain Bacteria; kingdom Bacillati; phylum Actinomycetota; class Actinomycetes; order Mycobacteriales; family Mycobacteriaceae; genus Mycobacterium; species Mycobacterium sp. MAC_080597_8934. Next base: position 164,485 of record NZ_JAOS01000004.1, read on the forward strand.
ACGACGGGTTCGGCGACGTCTACCTGGTGGTCGACAACTACCGGGCGCTGGCCGAAGAGAACGAGGTGTTGATCGAGCAGGTCAACGTGATCATCAACCAGGGCCCCTCGTTCGGGGTGCACGTGGTGGTCACCGCCGATCGCGAATCCGAGCTGCGGCCGCCGGTGCGCAGCGGCTTCGGCTCCCGGGTCGAGCTGCGGCTGGCCGCCGTGGAGGACGCAAAGCTGGTGCGGTCCCGGTTCGCCAAGGACGTTCCGGTCAAGCCGGGTCGCGGCATGGTGGCGGTCAACTACGTCCGCCTGGACGCCGACCCGCAGTCGGGTCTGCACACCCTGGTGGCCCGGCCCGCGCTGGCCAGCACGCCGGACAACCGGTTCGAGTCCGACAGCGTGGTGGAAGCCGTGAGCCGGCTCGCCACCGGCCAGGCGCCGCCGGTGCGCCGGTTGCCGGCCACGTTCGGCCTGGACCAGCTGCGCGAGCTGGCCGCCCAGGACACCCGCCAGGGCGTCGGTGCGGGCGGAATCGCTTGGGCCATCTCGGAATTGGACCTGTCGCCGGTGTACCTCAACTTCGACGAGAACGCACACCTGATGGTGACCGGCCGCCGCGAATGTGGGCGCACCACGACGCTGGCCACCATCATGAAGGAAATCGGCCGGCTGTACGCGCCCGGAGCGAGCAGCGCGCCCACGCCGCCCGCGGGCCAGCCGTCGGCGCAGGTGTGGCTGGTGGACCCGCGCCGCCAGCTGCTGACCACGCTCGGCTCGGACTACGTCGAGAAGTTCGCCTACAACCTGGACGGTGTGCAGGCCATGATGGGCGAACTCGCCGCGGCGCTGGCCGGCCGCGAGCCGCCGCCGGGGTTGTCCGCCGAGGAGCTGCTGTCGCGCAACTGGTGGAGCGGGCCGGAGATCTTCCTGATCGTCGACGACATCCAGCAGCTGCCGGCGGGATTCGACTCGCCGCTGCACAAGGCCGCGCCCTGGGTGACCCGGGCCGCCGACGTCGGCCTGCACGTCATCGTCACCCGCACCTTCGGTGGGTGGTCTTCGGCCGGCAGCGACCCGATGCTGCGGGCGCTGGCCCAGGCCAACGCGCCGCTGCTGGTGATGGACGCCGACCCCGACGAGGGATTCATCCGCGGCAAGATGAAGGGCGGTCCGCTGCCCCGCGGCCGTGGCCTGCTGATGGCCGAGGACACCGGCGTGTTCGTTCAGGTCGCCGCGACCGAATTCCGCAAGTAGTTCGGCAAGCAGGGACGGTGCCGCTGCACCGGGGCGGGTCTTTTCAGCCCCAGTGCAGCGGCAACTCCTTGAGCGCGAAACTCTTTGAGGGGTAATTGATCACCGGCTCGTAGCCGTCGGGCAGCTCGAAATCCGGGATCTGGGTGAGCCACTCGGCGACCACCACGGTCAGCTCGATGCGGGCCAGGTGCGATCCCAGGCAGCGATGCGGGCCGCCACCGAAACCCCAGTGCCGGTGCACTTTTCCGTCCATGTTCAGTTCATTGGTGGACATCGAGTCGCTGTCGTCGCGGTTGACCGCGGCCATGCACAACCGCACCGAGGTGCCCGGTGGCAACGTCATGCCGCCCACTTCGACGTATTCGGTGGTGATCCGCGGGGCCACCGGCGCCGACGGCTCCAAGCGGACGATCTCTTCGATGAAAACCCTTGTCTGCTTTGGGTTGTCGCGAAGTTCCTTGCGCAGCTGCGGCCGGCGCGCCAGCTCGAACAGCGAAAAACCGATCGCCGCGGTTACGGTGTCCAGCCCGGCCAGGATCAGCAGGTGGCTCATTCCCAGCAATTCGATGTCGGTGAAGTTGCCCTCGCCGCTCATCACCTGCGACAGCATGTCGGTGCCGGGGTGCTGCCGGCGCTGGGCGATCGCGTCCGCGAGATAGGCCAGCAGTTGCTCGGACTTCTCGACGTCGGACTGGGTGACGAACGGCTTCTCGCCGACGACGGCGTTTTTCCAGTCGAGCAGGCGGTCGCGATCCTGCAGCGGCAGGCCGTAGAGGTCCATGAACACCTGGAACGGATACAGGTGCGCGAAATCCGCCATCACTTCGCACTCGCCACGGTCGGCCAGCGCGGCGATCATCTCTGCGGCATGGCGCTCCAGCACCGGCCGGGACTTGCTCAGCGCGTGCGGGCTGAAATACGGCTGCAGGATTTTGCGATAGCGGGTGTGCTGCGGCGGGTCAAATGCCAACGGCAGCACCGGCAGCGGATGCCCGGGAGGCTGCAGCACCGTCGACGAGAACACCTTCGGGTTGCGCAGCGCCGCCAGCACATCCTCCCGGCGGGTGAGGTAGTAGTGGCCGTTCATGAACACCACCGGTCCGGCGTCGCGCAACGTCTTCCACCCCAGACCGCGATCGACGCTCATCGGCAACGTGGCAAAATCCAGCCGGGGTAGGTGGAAGGTGCCGTATTGGCCTTCGCTCATGCGCTCGGATCTCCGGTCATCTGTCGGGGTGCATGTCCATATTGCCTGCGCGGCAACCCAACACGAATTCGCCTGCCCGAACCAATTCGAGGCATTCGCGCACCCGGTCCGGGTCGGCCAAACACCTTCGCCACTTTACCGGCCGACTAACCTTGATATCGGACATCGATATCGGGCGCCGATATCGGAGCGCCAAGCGCATTGTCAGTCGTTCGCAAAGTCCCGATCGGCTCGCCAAAGCTCGCCGAAGCTCGCCAAAGGAGGAAGGCCCGTGAGGGTTCGTCTGGAGCAGTCCAAATGTGTGGGCCACGCGCAGTGTTACGCCGTCGACCCGGACCTTTTTCCCATCGACGAGTCCGGCTACTCGATTCTGGCCGAGCACGAGGTCAAACCCGAAGACGAGCAAGCGACCCGGGACGGCGTCGCCTCCTGCCCGGAAATGGCGCTGATTCTCGAAGAAGACTGACCACAACGCCGGTCGCGAGGCCCGTCGAAGGCAAACGGAAAATGAACAATCCGTTGCCCCGTATGAACTCCTGCCGACCGGGAATGAACAGTGGCTGGCCATTGATGAACAGATGCCTTTGCGTGTCGGAGTTCGCCGCAGTGCCGAGCGGCAGTTCGGGCACACAAACGGGCTGTCGCTCGGTTGCTGATGACGGGATTGGCCGAGGCAGAAGGTGCATGTCGTTCCTGACCAGACGTCGCAGAAGCGTGGTGGCCCACCACCTTTGCGGACGCAGCCACTTGGTCAGCATGCGCCGGCCGGCTCGACCGATGGGGGGCGGACCGCTCCTGCCGCGGGCTGGTTCCGGGGGCAGCGACCGACCGGTGGCGTCGCTTACAGAGCCGTGACCACGGCCACCACTGATTCCCATGCGCCAGCCGAGATCGCCTGCGATCACGGCCGACTGAGGAGGACGACACGGTGTTTGACTTCGGAGCGTTACCGCCCGAAATCAATTCTGGTCGTATGTATGCGGGTCCGGGGTCGGGGCCGTTGATGGCTGCGGCGGCGGCGTGGGATGAGGTTGCCGCGGAGTTGGGGATTGCGGCCAGTGGTTATCACTCGGTGATTGCGGAGTTGACCAGTGGGCCGTGGGTGGGTCCGGCGTCGTTGTCGATGGTGTCGGCGATTACTCCGTATGTGGGGTGGTTGAGTGCGGTGGCGGCCCAGGCTGAGGAGACGGCTAGTCAGGGTCGGGCGGCGGCGGCGGCGTTTGAGGCGGCGTTTGCGATGACGGTGCCGCCGCCGGTGATTGCGGCGAATCGGGTGTTGTTGGCGACGTTGGTGGCGACGAATTTCTTTGGGCAGAACACGCCGGCGATCGCGGCCACTGAGGCGCAGTACATGGAGATGTGGGCTCAAGATGCTGCGGCGATGTATGGGTATGCGGCGGCGTCGCAGGCTGCGTCGACGTTGAGTCCCTTTGCGGCACCGCCGAATACGACCGCACCCGAGGGCGAATCCGACCAGGCCGCCGCGGTGAGCCAGGCGGTGGCCCAGCCCGCGGGTAACACCGCGCAGACCGCGGCCAACACGTCCTCGCAGCTGGCCACGCCGCAGGCGTTGTCGGCGGGCACGTCGCAGGCGGCGACGCAGGCCTCGAGCAGCAGTGCCTCGCAGACCGGGCCGTTCACGTGGCTCACCAGTGCGTTGCAGAACCTGCAGCAGTCCGGGCTGCCCACCCCCACCAACAACTACCTCGGACTGAGTCCGACCTTCTACACGGTGATGCTCAAACAGACCTCCGGGCTGGGTTACTTCTCGAACGGCATCACGGCGTTCTGGTCGCAGCTGGCCCAGCAGCTGGTGTCGGGTCCCGGTGGTAGCACGGCGGGTGCCGGGGGTGCGTGGTATCCGACGCCGCAGTTCGCCAGCTTGGGGTTGGGCAATCTGGGCAGTGTGGGCGGGGCGAGCCATGTCAGCGCGATCTCGGCCGGCGCGGGTCGGGTGGGGGCGTTGTCGGTGCCTCAGCAGTGGGCGACGTTGACCTCGGCGGTCAGCCCGGCGGTCTCCGAGGAGGGCAGCGCGGTGCAGGCGGCGGCCGGCGGGGCCCCGGGGGGTGCGGCCAACGGGTTGTTGCGCGGCATGCCGGTGGGGGCGCTGGGCCGGCGCGGCGCGGCCGCGGGCTATGTCAACAAATACGGCTTCCGCTACAGCGTCCTGACCCGCCCACCCTCGGCCGGATGACGCCCATGCCCACCTCAACACGACCGAGTCCACCCGCACACCACTCCGGCACGGGCGCCGGGCCGCATCGAAAGGCAGGAACCTCAATGTCATTCGTCACCACAGCGCCCGAGGCGCTGGCCGCCGCGGTGGTCCACGAAGTGTTCGTCCACACCCTGAGCACCAGCTCCGGGTCCTACGCGATGACTGAAGCGGCCAACGCGGCCGCGGCTGGTTAAGGAGTCAATGATGTTGGATTACGGAACGTTTCCGCCGGAGTTCAATTCGGCGCGGATTTATTCGGGTCCGGGGTCGGGTTCGTTGGTGGCTGCGGCGTCGGCGTGGAGTTCGTTGGCGGCGGAGTTGAATGCGGCGGCGTTGAGTTATGACAAGGTGGTCACGGCGCTGGCCAGTGAGGAGTGGTTGGGGTCGGCGTCGGCGTCGATGGCGTCGGCGGTGGCGCCGTATGTGGGGTGGATGAGTACGACGGCGGCGCAGGCTGAGGAGGCGGCCAGCCAGGCGCGGGCGGCGGCGGCGGCGTATGAGGCGGCGTTGGCGGCGTCGGTGCCGCCGCCGTTGATTGCGGCGAATCGGATGCAGGTCTCGCAGTTGCAGGCGACGAATGTGTTGGGGCAGAACACGCCGTTGATTGCGCAGTTGGAGGCGCAGTATGGGGAGTATTGGGCCCAGGATGCGGCGGCGATGTATAGCTATGCGGGGCAGTCGGCGTCGGCGAGTAAGGTGACGCCGTTTCAGAAGGCGCCGCAGGTGACCAATCCGTCGGGGCAGGCTGCCCAGAGTGCGGCGGTCAGCACTGCGACGGCCAATTCCACCTCGACCAACACCACCAAGGCGTTGCAGTCGCTGGCCCAGCCGGCGTCGAGTTCGACCACGGCGACCAAGGCGGCCACCACGGCGGCCTCGACCACCAGCACCGATCCGCTCTCGGAGATCTGGTTCCTGCTCACCGGCCAGACGACGTTGCCGACCAGCCTGGGTAGTGCCGTCAACGGCTACAGCCCGTTCGCCAGCCTGTTCTACAACACGGAGGGGTTGCCGTACTTCAGTACTGGTATGGCCAACACGTTCACCCAGATCGCCAAGTCGGTGGGGGCCATTGGTGGGGCGGCTCCGGCGGCGGCCAAGGCGTTGCCCGGCCTGGGTGGGTTGGGCGGCATGCTCGGTGGTGGTGCGGCCGCGGCGCATCCGGTGGCGGCGTTGGGCGGTGCGGGTTCGATCGGGGGCAAGTTGTCGGTGCCGGTGGCCTGGTCGGGTGCCCCGGCCGCACCGGCGTTGGGGCATGCCATTCCGGTCAGCAGCATCAGTGCGGCGCCCGAGGCGGCCGGGGGACCGGGCAACCTGCTCGGCGGCATGCCCCTGGCGGGTGCCGGGGCGGGTGGCCACGGTGCCGCCGGACCCAAATACGGCTTCCGCCCCACCGTCATGGCCCGACCACCCTTCGCCGGATAACCCACCCACCGGCGCCAACCGAAACGCGCCGTGCCCGCGAAACACCCTGCGGCAGGGCGCGTTTCGGTTCTCCAGCATCCCGCGCACCGGTTGCCGGCCAGCCGGCGGCAGCCACCCCCGCCAGCGGATGACCGCCGCGCGCGAGCACCCGCGTCCCGGCTTTATCTGCGACCGGATTTTTATCCCGCGCCGCGGCGTCCGGCCCCGCGGGCCCGCCCCCGATCCGCCCGTCCCAGCGGGACCGTGAGCCGGCGACGGACTCCGCCCACCGGGTATTGCCGCAGGTAACCCGGCATCCCGGTGAGGTCGCGGCCCGCGGCCGGCCGCGCCGACGCCGAACCGCGACACCCGCAATCGAAACCCCGCGCACCCCACCGGCGGCCACGCCGGCAAGCGGCGACGGGGCGTGCGGCAATTTAGCCTTCCCAAGCAAGCAAATGCAGCAAGCAAATGCCGACGGTCATTACCGAAAAACCACCTGCGAGGGGATACATGTCGTTCGAGTCTGGTGCTGGGTAGCCATGGACTTCGGGGCATTACCACCGGAGGTCAATTCTGGTCGTATGTATGCGGGTCCGGGGTCGGGGCCGTTGATGGCTGCGGCGGCGGCGTGGGATGAGGTTGCCGCGGAGTTGGGGATTGCGGCCAGTGGTTATCACTCGGTGATTGCGGAGTTGACCAGTGGGCCGTGGGTGGGTCCGGCGTCGTTGTCGATGGTGTCGGCGATTACTCCGTATGTGGGGTGGTTGAGTGCGGTGGCGGCCCAGGCTGAGGAGACGGCTAGTCAGGGTCGGGCGGCGGCGGCGGCGTTTGAGGCGGCGTTTGCGATGACGGTGCCGCCGCCGGTGATTGCGGCGAATCGGGTGTTGTTGGCGACGTTGGTGGCGACGAATTTCTTTGGGCAGAACACGCCGGCGATCGCGGCCACTGAGGCGCAGTACATGGAGATGTGGGCTCAAGATGCTGCGGCGATGTATGGGTATGCGGCGGCGTCGCAGACTGCGTCGACGTTGAGTCCCTTTGCGGCACCGCCGAATACGACCGCACCCGAGGGCGAATCCGACCAGGCCGCCGCGGTGGCTCAGGCGGCGGCCGAACCGGCCGGCAACAGCGCACAGACCGCGGCGCAGGCGAGCTCGCAGCTGGCGACCTCACAGGCGGTGACCACCGGTTCCCAGGCGGTGGCGCAGGCGTCGACGACGACCGCTTCGCAGCCCGGGCCGTTCACCTGGCTCACGAGCGCGTTGCAGAACCTGCAGCAGTCCGGCCTGCCGACTCCGACCAACAACTGGCTGGGCCTCAATCCCAGCTTCTACACGGTGATGCTCAAACAGAACACCGGTCTTGCCTATTTCTCCAACGGCATCACCAGCTTCTGGTCATCGATCGCCCAGCAGCTGGTGTCGGGTCCCGGTGGTAGCACGGCGGGTGCCGGGGGTGCGTGGTATCCGACGCCGCAGTTCGCCAGCTTGGGGTTGGGCAACCTGGGCAGTGTGGGCGGGGCGAGCCATGTCAGCGCGATCTCGGCCGGCGCGGGTCGGGTGGGGGCGTTGTCGGTGCCTCAGCAGTGGGCGACGTTGACCTCGGCGGTCAGCCCGGCGGTCTCCGAGGAGGGCAGCGCGGTGCAGGCGGCGGCCGGCGGGGCCCCGGGGGGTGCGGCCAACGGGTTGTTGCGCGGCATGCCGGTGGGGGCGCTGGGCCGGCGCGGCGCGGCCGCGGGCTATGTCAACAAATACGGCTTTCGCTACAGCGTCTTGACCCGCCCACCCTCGGCCGGATGAGGACGCCACCGCACATGAACGCCATCACCTTTACCCGCGGGCGGATTTTATTCCCGGCGCGCCCGCACCGGGGCCGCCCGGCGCCGACGCCGCGTTCCTGTGCGCGCCGCGACCCGGTTGCTGCCCGGGCCCGTTTGCGCAGCTCAATCCCGGTGTTGGCGGAGGCGGCGGGGCCAAGGGGCGGGGTGCAACCGCCGGCCCCGACGGCCGGCCCGGCACCGCGGCAGCACGCCAGCGTCGCGCCGGCCGGCGAAGGGGCCGCCACCAGCGCATTACCGTCTTCAGCAACTCGACGCATCGATTCGCACATCACAGATTAAGGGGCCATTCGTGGTGGATTATGGGGCGTTTCCGCCGGAGTTCAATTCGGCGCGGATTTATTCGGGTCCGGGGTCGGGTTCGTTGGTGGCTGCGGCGTCGGCGTGGAGTTCGTTGGCGGCGGAGTTGAATGCGGCGGCGTTGAGTTATGACAAGGTGGTCACGGCGCTGGCCAGTGAGGAGTGGTTGGGGTCGGCGTCGGCGTCGATGGCGTCGGCGGTGGCGCCGTATGTGGGGTGGATGAGTACGACGGCGGCGCAGGCTGAGGAGGCGGCCAGCCAGGCGCGGGCGGCGGCGGCGGCGTATGAGGCGGCGTTGCGGCGTCGGTGCCGCCGCCGTTGATTGCGGCGAATCGGATGCAGGTCTCGCAGTTGCAGGCGACGAATGTGTTGGGGCAGAACACGCCGTTGATTGCGCAGTTGGAGGCGCAGTATGGGGAGTATTGGGCCCAGGATGCGGCGGCGATGTATAGCTATGCGGGCAGTCGGCGTCGGCGAGTAAGGTGACGCCGTTTCAGAAGGCGCCGCAGGTGACCAATCCGTCGGGGCAGGCTGCCCAGAGTGCGGCGGTCAGCACTGCGACGGCCAATTCCACCTCGACCAACACCACCAAGGCGTTGCAGTCGCTGGCCCAGCCGGCGTCGAGTTCGACCACGGCGACCAAGGCGGCCACCACGGCGGCCTCGACCACCAGCACCGATCCGCTCTCGGAGATCTGGTTCCTGCTCACCGGCCAGACCAGCCTGCCCACCAACCTCGGCACCTTGGTCAACGGTTACAGCCCGTTCGCCGGCCTGTTCTATAACACGGAGGGGTTGCCGTACTTCAGTACTGGTATGGCCAACACGTTCACCCAGATCGCCAAGTCGGTGGGGGCCATTGGTGGGGCGGCTCCGGCGGCGGCCAAGGCGTTGCCCGGCCTGGGTGGGTTGGGCGGCATGCTCGGTGGTGGTGCGGCCGCGGCGCATCCGGTGGCGGCGTTGGGCGGTGCGGGTTCGATCGGGGGCAAGTTGTCGGTGCCGGTGGCCTGGTCGGGTGCCCCGGCCGCACCGGCGTTGGGGCATGCCATTCCGGTCAGCAGCATCAGTGCGGCGCCCGAGGCGGCCGGGGGACCGGGCAACCTGCTCGGCGGCATGCCCCTGGCGGGTGCCGGGGCGGGTGGCCACGGTGCCGCCGGACCCAAATACGGCTTCCGCCCCACCGTCATGGCCCGACCACCCTTCGCCGGATAACCCACACCCAGTGTCATCCGGAGTTGGCCGAGCACCGCTGCACTCAGCGGTCCGAAACGGGCGAAAGGAGGTACCAGCGACACGCCAGCGGGAAACACCCGCGCATCGACTCGAGCCGCGAGTTAATCGGCCGCCGGATTTTTACGCCGGCCGACGTGGCCGCGCAGCCGGTGTGACGAATTACCAGCAACGTTTTCGACCGGGGGCTGGTAGCGTTTCCCATGACCGTCGCGCGAAGGGCAGCGGTCGAGGTCAGGCGCTGTTACTGTGTCGTTACCAAAAGTGAATTCGCCGTACCGCCAAGTGAACAATTGCAAACACGCCGTTTCCGCGGCGACTTCGCGGCTCGCTGTCATCTAATCTCGCAGAGTCGGGGATCCAACTAGGAGGGAAAATATGTCGTTCGTGACCACACAGCCGGAGGCTCTGGCCGCGGCGGCCGGGAACCTGCAGGCTATCGGGTCGACCTTGAGCGCCCAGAACGCGGCCGCTGCAGCCCCAACGACGGGGGTGGTACCCGCCGCTGCCGACGAGGTCTCGGCGCTGACCGCAGCCCAGTTCGCCGCGCACGCGCAGATGTACCAGGCAGTGAGCGCCCAGGCCGCCGCCATCCACGAGGCGTTCGTCAACACCCTGTCGACCAGCTCCGGTTCCTACGCGGCAACCGAAGCAGCCAACGCCGCAGCGGCCCTCTGATCCGGATCGCCGGTTCGGGGCTTGGGGCAGGTCGTCACCGACGTGGGTTCCAACGCAGCCGCCCAGCGCACACCGTCAACTCAAACGCCGCGGTTCGGGTTTGACGTCCGTCGCACCGTGACAACACCCGGTGGCCGCCGGCTGACGGGAAGGGGGGGTCATTTCTACATATTCGGCTCGGCGGTTGCCTAACACGTAATCGATCCGGCCACCGTCGTAATCACATCCAGTAATCACTAATAAGGAGACAGCCGAGATGGCAACACGTTTTATGACTGACCCGCACGAAATGCGGGCGATGGCGGGCCGCTTCGAGGTGCACGCCCAGACCGTGGAGGACGAGGCCCGCAAGATGTGGGCGTCGTCGATGAACATCGCCGGTGCGGGCTGGAGTGGTCAGGCCCAGGCGACCTCGTACGACACGATGGGTCAGGTCAACCAGGCCTTCCGCAACATCGTCAACATGCTGCACGGGGTGCGTGACGGGCTGATCCGCGACGCCAACAACTACGAGCAGCAAGAGCAGGCTTCGCAGCAGATCCTCAGCAGCTAGCCCAGAACTGCTGCCGTCCAACACTTTTAAGGAGCAATCGCTATGAGCATCAACTACCAGTTCGGCGATGTCGACGCCCACGGTGCGCTCATCCGCGCCCAGGCCGCGTCCCTGGAGGCCGAGCACCAGGCCATCATTCGTGATGTGCTGGCTGCCGGTGACTTCTGGGGCGGTGCCGGTTCGGTGGCCTGCCAGGAGTTCATCACCCAGTTGGGTCGCAACTTCCAGGTGATCTACGAGCAGGCCAACGCCCACGGCCAGAAGGTCCAGACCGCGGGCAGCAACATGGCCAGCACCGACAGCGCCGTCGGGTCCAGCTGGGCCTGACGCCTTCACTTCAGGCGCGGCAGCACACCACCCGTCGGTGTGCTGCCGCGTCCTGCGGTTATCGTGCAATTTGACGCTTGAGCCGGTCAGCGACCAATTGAGGAATTGATGGACCAACAGAGCACCCGCACCGACATCACGGTCAACGTCGACGGATTCTGGATGCTCCAGGCGTTGCTGGACATCCGGCACGTCGCGCCGGAGCTGCGGTGCCGGCCGTACGTCTCCACCGACTCCAACGACTGGCTCAACGACCATCCCGGGATGGCGGTGATGCGCGAGCAGGGCATCGTCGAGGGCGACCAGGTCAACGAGCAGGTCGCCGCGCGGATGCGGGTGCTCGCGGCGCCCGACCTCGAGGTGATCGCGCTGCTGTCCCGCGGCAAGCTGGCCTACGGCGTCATCGACGACCAGAACCAGCCGCCCGGGTCCCGCGACATCCCGGACAACGAGTTCCGGGTGGTGCTGGCCCGCCGCGGCCAGCACTGGGTGTCGGCGGTCCGGGTGGGCGGTGAGATCACCGTCGACGACGTCGCCGTCGCCGACAGCGCCTCGATCGCGTCCCTGGTGATCGACGCGCTGGAATCCATCCACCACGCCGAGCCCGCCGCCATCAACGCGGTCAACGTGCCGCTGGAGGAGATGCTGGAAGCGACCAAGTCGTGGCAGGAGTCCGGCTTCAACGTGTTCTCCGGCGGCGACCTGCGCCGGATGGGCATCAGCGCCGCCACGGTGGCCGCGCTGGGCCAGGCGCTGTCCGACCCCGCCGCCGAGGTCGCGGTGTACGCCCGCCAGTACCAGGACGACGCCAAAGGCCCGAGCGCGTCGGTGCTGTCGCTCAAAGACGGCTCCGGCGGCCGCATCGCGCTCTACCAGCAAGCCCGGACCGCGGGCTCCGGCGAGGCGTGGCTGGCCATCTGCCCGGCCACCCCGCAGCTGGTCCAGGTGGGCGTCAAAACCGTACTGGACACACTTCCCTACGGGGAGTGGAAAACCCACAGCAGGGTGTGACCCACACCAAATACGGATTTCGTCAATGTCTTGCGCTCAACATGCGGTTGAGCTGCGGACACGGCATACTTCTCTCAGGCATCAGCAAATTTTGAACCGGTGTCCACCAGAACTCTTGATCGCAAGGCGAGGCAGATGGAATTCCAGTTGATCGGAATGCACTGTGCGGGGGTCCGCGACGCCTCGAGGAGGCCGGAACCGGCCCGCGCCCGATTGGCGGCGCGGGCCCACACATTCATCACGGTAGGGAGTGCAAGGCGATGACTGCGGTTGTTGAAGTACCACAGCCTGACGTAGAGGGCATCTCGCAGCCCCAGGCGGTCGTCGTCGGCGTGATGGCCGGCGCGGGTGTGCAGATCGGCGTCCTGCTGGACGCCAACGCCCCGGTCTCGGTGATGACCGAGCCGCTGCTCAAGGTGGTCAACAGTCGGCTGCGTGAGCTCGGCGAGACCCCGCTGGAGGCCACGGGCCGGGGCCGCTGGGCGCTGTGCCTGGTGGACGGCTCGCCGCTGCGGGCCACCCAGTCGCTCAGCGAGCAGGACGTCTACGACGGCGACCGGCTGTGGATCCGGTTCATCCCGGACACCGAACACCGCTCACAGGTCATCGAGCACATCTCCACCGCCGTCGCGGCCAACCTCAGCAAGCGCTTCGCCGCCATCGACCCGGTGGTCGCCGTGCAGGTCGGTGCCACCATGGTGGCCGTCGGCGTCACCGCCGCTTCCGGCCTGCTCGGCTGGTGGCGGTGGCACCACAACTCCTGGTTGCCGACCGTCTACGCCGGCGTGATCGGCGTGCTGATGCTGGGCGTGTCGGTGCTGCTGCTCATGCGCGCCACCACCCAGCAGGAGCGGCGGGTGGGCGACACCCTGCTGCTGAGCAGCCTGGCGCCGGTGTCGGTCGCCGCCGCGGCCGCGCCACCCGGGGGCGTGGGCTCGCCCCAGGCCGTACTGGGCTTCGGCGTGCTGACCATCGCCGCGGTGCTCGCGTTGCGGTTCACCGGGCGTCGGCTGGCGATCTACACCGCGATCGTCACCGTCAGCGCGATCGCGGCGCTGGCCGCCCTGGCCCGCATGGTCGCGATGACCGGCGCGGTGACGCTGTTGACCTGCGTGGTGCTGGTGTCGGTGCTGATCTACCAGAGCGCGCCGGCGATCTCGCGGCGGCTGGCCGGCATCCGGCTGCCCGTCTTCCCGTCGGCCACCAGCCGCTGGGTGTTCGAGGCCCGGCCCGACCTGCCCACCACCGTGGTGCGGTCCGACGGCGGCCCGCCGGTGCTGGAGGGTCCCGCCTCGGTGCGCGACGTGCTGACCCAGGCCGAGCGTGCCCGTTCCTTCCTGTCGGGCCTGCTGATCGGGCTCGGCGTGCTGATGGTCGTCTCGCTGACCGCGCTGTCGGACCCGCGCACCGGGCAACGCTGGCTGCCGGTGCTGCTGGCCGGTTTCTGCGCGGGCTTCCTGCTGCTGCGCGGCCGCTCCTACGTCGACCGCTGGCAGGCCATCACCCTGGCCGGGACGGCGGTGCTGATCGTCGGCGCGGTGGTGGTGCGCTACGCGCTGGTGCTGCAGTCGCCGCTCGCGGTCTCGATCAGCGCCGCGATCCTGGTGCTGGTGCCGGTGGCGGGCCTGACGTCGGCGGCCGTCGTGCCGAACACCGTCTACAGCCCGCTGTTCCGCAAGTTCGTGGAATGGATCGAATACCTCTGCCTGATGCCGATTTTCCCGCTGGCATTGTGGTTGATGAATGTCTATGCAGCGATCCGCTACCGCTGAGGCCAACGTGTGGCGCGGCCGCGCGTCCGCCGCGGCCCTGGCCGCCCTGTTGCTCGCGTCGGGCGCGCTGGCCGGACTGCCGCCGGCCGCCGCGATTTCGCCGCCGACGATCGACCCCGCGGCGGTGCCGCCGGACGGACCGCCCGGTCCGGGCGCGCCGATGAAGCAGAACTCGTACTGCACCGAGGTCGGCGTGCTGCCGGGCACCGATTTTCGGTTGCAGCCCAAGTACATGGACATGCTGAACCTGCAGGAGGCCTGGCAATTCGGTCGCGGGGCCGGCCAGAAGGTGGCCGTCATCGACACCGGCGTCACCCCGCACCCGCGGTTCCCGCACCTGATCCCGGGCGGCGACTACATCATGTCCGGCGACGGCCTGTCCGACTGCGACGCGCACGGCACCCTGGTGGCCTCGATGATCGGGGCGGCGTCGGCCGACGGCGCGGGCATCCCGCCGGCGGCGCCGCGCAAACCGGTCACCATCCCCACCACCGAGCCGCCGCCCAAAGCGCCGCCGCCGCAGACGGTGACGCTCTCGCCGCTGCCGCAGACCGTGACGATGGTCCCGCCCCCGCCGTCGCAGGAACAGCAACAGCCACCACCGGGACCGTTCGGGGCGCCGCCCCCGCCGCCGGCGGCAGGACCGGCCCCGGCCGGACCACCGCCCGGGCCGCCGCAGGGCGGGCAGGCCCCGGCCGGCAACCACGGCGGCGGCACGGTGACCATCCCGGGCCACGCGGGCGCCGCCCGGGTGACCAACGTCGACAACCTGCGCGGCCCGCGCCCGCTCGACCCGCCGCCGCCGGCGCCGCCCAAGCCGGGCCCCGACGCGTTCAGCGGGGTGGCCCCGGACGTCGACATCATCGCGATCCGGCAATCCAGCCAGGCGTTCGGCCTCAAGGACGCCTACACCGGCGACGAGGATCCCCAGACGCAGGCCAAGATCGACAACGTGCAGACGATGGCCCGCGCGATCGTGCACGCCGCCAACATGGGCGCGTCGGTGATCAACATCTCCGACGTGACCTGCATGAGCGCCCGCAACATCATCGACCAGCGGGCGCTGGGCGCCGCGGTGCGCTACGCGGCGGTCGACAAGAACGCCGTCATCGTCGCCGCGGCCGGGGACACCAGCAAGAAGGACTGCAAACAGAACCCGCCGCATGATCCGTTGCAGCCCAACGATCCTCGCAACTGGAACTCCGTCACCACCGTCGTGACGCCGTCCTGGTTCAGCGACTACGTGCTCACGGTCGGCGCGGTCGACACCGAAGGCCACCCGCTCAGCCAGGGCAACCAGGGGCAGGCGTCGACCAGCGTGGCCGGCCCGTGGGTGGGAATCGCCGCGCCCGGCACCGACGTCGTCGGACTCTCACCCCGCGACGACGGGCTGATCAACGCCATCGACGGGCCGGACAACACCCTGCTGGTCCCGTCCGGCACCAGCTTCTCTGCGGCGATCGTGTCCGGGGTGGCGGCGCTGGTTCGCGCCAAATACCCGCAGCTGTCGGCGTACCAGGTGATCAACCGGCTGACGCGGACCGCCCGGGCGCCCGCGCGCGGGGTGGACAACCAGGTCGGTCACGGGATCGTCGACCCGGTCGCGGCGCTGACCTGGGACGTGCCCGACGGGCCGGTCAAGCCGCCGCAGCAGCTCTCGGCGCCGCTGACCATTCCGAAACCCGTCCCGCACCGGGATATGGTGCCAATATGGGTGGCGGCCGGAGGATTGTTCGGGGCGCTCCTGATCGGCGGCGCAGTGTTCGGTACGGCGATGCTGATGAAGCGATCGCGCAGGCAGCAATAGGGGCGGAGCAGCAAGACTGATGAAGGCTCAGCGCAGATTGGGGTTGTCCTTGACGTGGCCCCGGCTGACCACGGTGTTTCTGGTCGACATCGTGATCATGGTGGTGGCCAGCCACTGCCCGGAATCCTGGCAGGGCACCTATCGCATCGCGTTCTGGGTCGGCGTCGGGCTGGCCGTGCTGGTGACGCTGCTGTCGCTGGTGACCTACCACGGCATCACGGTGGCGTCGGGGCTGGCCACCTGGCTGTGGGACTGGTCCGCCGATCCCGGCTCCGCGCTGGCCGCGGGCTGCACGCCGGCCCTGGACCACCAGCGCCGGTTCGGCCGCGACAAGGTCGGGGTACGCGAGTACAAAGGCCAACTCGTTTCCGTGATCGCCGTCAACGGCGGCGAGGACGAGACGGGGTCGCGGCATCGGCACCGCGCCGCGTCCCCGACCCTGCTGGTGGCGGCCGTCGCCTCGGGGCTGCGCCAGTTCGACATCCACCTCGACGACATCGACATCGTGTCGGTCAAGGTCCGGCGGGGCGGTCCCGACGCCAGGTCCGCCGAGCTGTCGAAGCTCGACGACTTCGGCCCCGAGGAGTGGGACGTGGTCGGCGACGAACCCACCTCCTACATTCGCCGGACCTGGCTGGTGTTGCGGATGAACCCGCAGCGCAACGTCGCAGCGGTGGCGGCCCGCGATTCGCTGGCCTCGACGCTGGTGGCGGCCACCGAACGGCTGGCCCAGGATCTCGACGGGCTGACCTGCGCGGCCCGGCCGCTAACCGCCGAGGAGATCGCCGAGGTGGACCGGGCGGTGCTGGCCGACCTGGAACCGACCTGGAGCCGCCCCGGGTGGCGCCGCCTCAAGCACTTCAACGGGTTCGTGACGAGCCTGTGGCTGTCGCCGTCCGACATCACCACCGACAAGCTCGAGGAGCTGTGGGACGACGACACCTTCGCCACCGTGCTGACCATCCGGCTGACCGCCCGCGCCGGCCGGCCGCACGTGTCGGCGTGGGTGCGCTACCACACCGAGAAGCGGCTGCGCCGGAACATCTCGTCGGGGCTGAACCGTCTCACCGGGCGCCAGCTGGCCGCGGTGCGGGCCAGCCTGCCCGTCCCGACCGCCCGGCCGCTGCTGGAGGTGCCGAGCCGTCCGCTGCGCGCCGACGATGACGAGCTGTCGCTGTCGCTCGCTGCACCCCGGGAGAGCGCGGCGGGCGTACCCGTGGCGCAATGACGCGGCCGCAGTCCACCGCTGAGGGCGCCCGCAACGCCATGGTCGCCGGCCTGCTGGCATCGGGGGTGTCGGTCAACGGGTTACAGCCCAGCCACAATCCACAGGTCGCGGCGCAGATGTTCACCACCGCCACCAACCTGGATCCCACCATGTGTGACGCCTGGCTGGCGCGGATCCTGGCGGGGGAGCAGAGCCTCGACGTGCTGGCCGGTGCCTGGTCCTCCATCCGCACGTTCGGCTGGGAGACCCGCCGCCTGGGCGTCACCGAATTGCAGTTCCGCCCAGAGGTTTCCGACGGCCTGTTCCTGCGGCTGGCCGTCACCAGCGTGGAATCGCTGGCGTGCGCCTACGCCGTGGTGCTCGCCGAGGCGAAGCACTACGCCGAGGCGGCCAAACTGATCGACGGCGTCGAACCGCGCCAGCCGGTGGACGAAGAGCTGCTCTCCTACGTGCGCGGCGTGCTGTACTTCCGCACCGGCCGGTGGCCGGACGTGCTCAACCAGTTCCCCGAGGGCAAGGGCTGGCGCCAGCCCGAGCTGAAGGCCGCCGGGGCGGCCATGGCCACCACGGCGCTGGCCTCGCTCGGGGTGTTCGAGGAGGCGCTGCGCCGCGGCCAGGAGGCCATCGAGGGCGACCGGGTGCCGGGCGCGGCCAACATCGCCCTGTACACCCAGGGCATGTGCCTGCGGCACCTGGGCCGCGAGGACGAGGCCGTCGAACTGCTGCGGCGGGTGTATTCGCGCGACCCCAAGTTCACCCCGGCCCGCGAAGCGCTGGACAACCCCACCTACCGGCTGGTGTTGACCGACCCGGAAACGATCGAGGCCCGCACCGACCCGTGGGACCCCGACAGCGCGCCCACCCGCGCCGAGGCCGAAGCCGCCCGCCACGCCGAGGAGGCGGCCAAGTACCTGGCCGAAGGCGACGCCGAACTCAACGCCATGCTGGGCATGGAGCGGGCCAAGCGCGAGATCAAGCTGATCAAGTCGACGACGAAGGTGAACCTGGCCCGCGCCAAGATGGGACTCCCGGTGCCGGTGACGTCGCGCCACACCCTGCTGCTGGGCCCGCCGGGAACCGGAAAGACCTCGGTGGCAAGGGCTTTCACCAAGCAGCTGTGCGGGTTGACGGTGCTGCGCAAGCCGCTGGTGGTGGAGACCAGCCGCACCAAGCTGTTGGGCCGATACATGGCCGACGCCGAGAAGAACACCGAGGAGATGCTCGAGGGCGCCCTGGGCGGCGCGGTGTTCTTCGACGAGATGCACACCCTGCACGAGAAGGGCTACCAGCAGGGTGACCCGTACGGGAACGCGATCATCAACACCTTGCTGCTGTACATGGAGAACCATCGCGACGAGCTGGTGGTCTTCGGCGCCGGCTACGCCAAGGCCATGGACAAGATGCTCGAGGTGAATCAGGGTCTGCGACGGCGCTTTTCGACCGTGATCGAGTTTTTCAGCTACACCCCGGACGAACTGGTCGCGCTGACCCGGTTGATGGGCCAGGAGAACGAGGACGTCATCACCGACGAAGCGGCGCAGGCCCTGCTGCCGTCGTACACCAAGTTCTATCTCGACGAAAGCTATTCGGAGGACGGCGATCTCATCCGCGGCATCGACACGCTGGGCAACGCCGGCTTCGTGCGCAACGTGGTGGAGAAGGCGCGCGATCACCGCAGCTTCCGGCTGGACGACGAGGACCTGGATGCCGTGCTGGCCAGCGACGTGACCGAGTTCAGCGAGCGCCAGCTGCTGCGTTTCAAGGAGCTGACCCGCGAGGACCTCGCCGAGGGCCTCAGTGCGGCGGTGGCAGAGAAGAAGACCACCTAGCCTTCCCCCGAGGTGACGTGGGCGTGAACCGTTGGTATCGCGTTGTGGATCAGCTTGACTCGCCGACCCCCGAGTGCCACCATTGCCAATGCAAGCACCTCGCTAGGTGAGGCGTCTGCACGGACACAGGCCACTGACCTCGAACGTCGAAAGACGCCCAGGGTCAGGACAGCTCCTCCCGGATTAAGGGTTGAGCCCAAGTGGCTTCCGGCTTTTGACGGCCGGATACGCCGTGTGGTGCCGAAGCTCTGACGAGAGGGGTGCCGCGCCCGGCTATTTCGGCTGGTCGCTCCTCCCCATGTGCGAACCTATGGCACCCGCGCGTGCCGCGGCCTTGAGGAGGTGAGAGCGATTGAGTCCCGATGACAGTCCTTACTCCAGATCGACGACGACGTCGCTTCGATCCGTCCTCGGCATCGTTTTTGCCTGAATTGGCTTGTAAATAGCCAACTTTACTCCGAGCGCCTGCGCGCCGATCGGTGGCGCTGACGCGCGCGCGGAACCTCCCCGAGCCCTCGGGCTCGCTCGCGCCTGAACAGGAGCACTCCGATGATGTATGTCGCCGCACAGCCGGAAGCCATGAATGCCGCCGCCGACCGCTTGCAGCAGATCGGCACCGCACTGGCAGCCCAGACCGGGGCCAACTCCGCGCCGATGACCGGCGTCGTCCCGGCCGCCGCCGACCCGGTCTCGCTGCTGGCCGCGGCGCGATTCGCCCAGCACGGGCAGGCTTTTCAGGCGGTCAGCGCCGAAGCGGCCGCGGTCCACGAGATGTTCGTGACCACCTTGCAGACCAGCGCCGGATCGTACGCGGCCACCGAGGCCGCGAACGCGGCGGCGGCCCGCTGAACCTTCAAGGGGGACCCGTGATCGACTTCGCGGCGTTGCCGCCAGAGATCAATTCGGCCAGAATCTACGCCGGACCCGGATCGGCGCCGATGATGTCGGCCGCCGCCGCGTGGAACACCATGGCTGCCGAAATGCGTTCCGCCGCGGCCTCTTACGGCGCGGTGATTTCGGAGCTGACCAGTGCCGACTGGTTCGGTCCGTCGTCGATGTCGATGCTCGCGGCGGTCACGCCGTATCTGACCTGGCTGACCGACACCGCCACCCGGGCCGAAGAGGCGGCCGCGCAGGCCAACTCCGCGGCGACCGCGTACGAGGCGGCATTCGCCATGACGGTGCCCCCGGCGGTGGTGGCGGCCAATCGCGCGCAGCTGGCAACGTTGGTGGCCACCAACGTCTTCGGCCAGAACACCCCGGCCATCGCGGCCACCGAGGCCGAGTACGGCCAGATGTGGGCCCAGGACGCCGCGGCGATGAACGGGTACGCCGTCGCCTCGACCGCGGCGACACGGTTGACACCGGTGACGGCGCCACGGTCGAATACCAGCCCGGAAGGTGTTGCGGCCCAGGCCACGTCGGTGACCAACGCCGCCCAGGCGCCGGCGGGAACGGTGCAGTCGACGGTGTCGTCGTTCGGGCTGGCCGGCCTGTTGAGCGGTTCGGACAACTCGGCCTTCGGAACCTTCACCAACGGCAACTTCTTCAGCACCGCCGTGGTCAACGGATCCCTCGCCGGCGGCCCGTTCAACCCGCAATTCATCATCTCCTCGGTGCAGGGCGTCCTGGCCGCGCAGCACGCCACCACACTGGGCGGGCTGGGGGACTTCGCCGCCGACGCCGAAGGCGCCGCGACCGCCGACCTGGCGGCCAGCACGGGGGGGATCGGTCCCGGTAGCCGCCGGGATGGGCCGCGCCCAGCTGGTGGGGTCGCTGTCGGCGCCGCAGGGCTGGGCCAACGCCGCGACGATCAACCCCGGTCAAGCCGCCGTGCCCGCCACCGGCGTCACCGGTCTCACCGACGCGGCGCCGGCGGCGGGCGGCCCCGGGGGCGTCGCGGGGCCGGTGGGCGGCACCGGCAGGCGACTTCGCCGCGCCATCCCCAAATACGGTTTCCGGCCCGTCGTCATGCCACGTCCGCCGGCCGCCGGCTGAGAACTCGGGAGAAGATGTCATGTCGATCTACGCGGGACTGCCGCCGGAAGTCAACTCGGCGAGAATGTATTCCGGCCCGGGTTCGGAATCCATGCTGGCCGCCGCGGCCGCCTGGAACGCCCTGTCCGCTGAATTACGCTCCGCCGCAACAGATTACGAGTCGGCGATCGCGACGCTCACCGGCGAAGGCTGGTTCGGACCGTCCGCGGCGAAGATGTCGGCGGCGGTCACGCCGTATCTCGAGTGGCTGCACACCACCGCCACGCAGGCCGAGCAGGCCGGGGCCCAAGCAAACGCGGCCGCCGCCGCCTACCAGGCCGCGTTCGCCGCGACCGTGCCCCCGGCCGTCGTCGCGGCCAACCGCACCCAGCTGGCGAACCTGGTGGCCGGCAACATCTTCGGGCAGAACGCCGGATTGATCGCGGCCAACGAGGCCCAATACGGCGACATGTGGGCGCAGGACGCCGCCGCCATGACCGGCTATGCCAGCGCCTCGAACGCGGCCACCCAGCAGCTGACGCCGTTCACCCCGCCGCGCCCGGACACCGCCGCCAACGGCATTGCCGCCCAGGCCAACACGGTCGCCCAAGCCGCCAACGACGCCGGCAGCGGGGATCCCTCCGGCGGCTTGCTCGCCTGGCTCGGCCTGGCGCCCAACACCAACGGACCCGGCCAGCCCGGGCTCGCGGGACTGATGAACTTTTTGGATGGATCCGACGGGAATGTGTTGGGAAGCTTCCTGAACAACGCCTCGGTCGCCAACCTCTCCAACGCCTTCACCACCAGCGGGCTGCTGAACCCGACCTCGTTCGTCGACGCGGCGGTCAACATGAACTCCATCAACTCGTTGAACGCCGTCGACTCCACCACGTCGGGACTGGGCGTGCTGGCGGCCGGGCTCGGCGACACGGCGAACCTGGCGTCGGCGGCCGCGCCCGGTGCGGCAGCGGCGGCGGAGGTGGGGCAGGCGAGTCTGGTTGGGGCCCTGTCGGTTCCGCCGACCTGGGGTGCAACCGGAGCGGCGATCACGCCGCTGGCGGCGACGACTCAGGTCGGCCTGGGCGCCTACCACGGCTTCGGCTCGGCCACCCCGATGGTGATGGAAGAGGCTGGGGCAGTGGGCATGCCGGGGGTGCCGCTGGCGGGCCTCCCCGGTGCGCATGAGGACGAGTTCTCCGAGCCGATGTACGGGTTCCGCCCCCGCATCATCGGCCGCCCGCCGGCCGCCGGGTGAGGACGGGAGGTCGCGACATGAGAGCCCTAGCGCTGCTGGCCGGCGCGGCCGCCCTGGTGGGCATGGCGATACCGGCGCACGCCGATTCCGATGACGACGCGTTCCTCGCCGCCCTCAACAAGGCCGGCATCACCTATCCCGACCCCGCCCGCGCGATAAGGGCCGGCCAGAAGGTGTGCGACCTGGCCGGCTCGGGCACCACGGAGCTGGACATCATCCGTGATGTCCATGAGCTCAACCCCGCATTCAGTACGGCAAAGGCGGCCCTGTTCGTTCAGGCCGCCGCCGGCGCCTACTGTCCCGAGCGGCTGTCGATCAGCGACGGCGGCACGAACCCGCACAGCAATAGCTAGGGCGGTACGTACCGCCACCCCGGCCCGGCCCGCAGTGCGCTACACGGCGCCGGTTTTCTCCAACGGCAATTCAGTAAATTCCGTCACACCGGCAATGTCGCGAGACACCCGAACCGACGCGTTCCCGCCGCCCGAAATCGATCTGACCACGTCGTTATTGCCGTACAGGAAACTGTCAGTAACTAATCAGTGCCACGGCAGATTGGCCGCGTCTACTCGTATGAGAGGACGTCGCCGCGCTCGTGCGGCCGCACGACCGGGGACGTCACCGACAGCGCTGTCGGCTCGATTTTCGGTCGATCGCATTTCACCGAAATGGTGATGAGCATCGACTGAAGATGCGCGACACACCCCGGTGATGCCGGGTCGCTCAGGGGTGTGCGAGGCAACCGCAATGCCAGAACTCCGTCGCTGAGATAAGCGAGACGGGAGGTTTACAAGGTTACGCATTTCGGGCGCAATAAGGATGGCTTTCCGGCCAATTGTATAAATCGGCGATGACGCCGAATCGCGAGCATTTCCCGTCGAATCGATAACCGATTGTTCACCGGGATCGGCCCGTGGTCGGATGCTGCCCACAGCGCGTTGATCGAGTGACTTGCGCCACTGAGCTGGGCCTTCAGTCCGCGTGTTCTCACACGCGACGGCGGGCCGCGACATCGATGTTTTACATGGGTTTACCTGACGGGAACGCCCGCTGAATAACTTTTGTGCAGCATTGTCTGTGCATTAGCAGCGTGGCTGACTGGTCCTTCGTCCGGCGTGGTGACGCCGGTGCACAGCTAGGAGAGTAGGGGCTTGCTGTCTTCAACGCGCGGAATGCGCGCATGTATTTGAAAGCGCTTTCGATGAATTCACTCGGCGTCGCGAATTCGTCGCTGCGGGGCGAGGGGCGGGGTGCTCGGCGTGGCGCGGGGTGGGGGAGGTCCTAAATGCTGGATTTCGGTGCCTATCCGCCGGAATACAACTCGGGGCGGATGTATGTCGGCGCGGGTTCGGGCCCGCTGCTGGCCGCCGCGGCGGCGTGGGACGAGCTGGCCGCGGAGTTGCAGAGCGTCGGGGCGTCGTACGGCTCGACCGTCGAGACGCTGACCACCGGCCCGTGGACCGGGCCCTCGTCCATCGCGATGGCGGCCGCGGCGGCACCGTATGTGGCGTGGCTGCAGGCCACCGGCGCGCAGGCCGAGCAGGCCGGCGCCCAGGCCAAGCTCGCCGCCGCCGCCTATGAGACAGCCTTCGCCGCCACGGTGCCGCCGCCGGTGATCGCGGCCAACCGGGCCCTGCTCGCCACGCTGGTGGCCACCAACATCCTGGGGCAGAACACCCCGGCGATCGCCGCCACCGAGGCGCACTACATGGAGATGTGGGCCCAGGATGCGGCCGCGATGTACGCCTACGCGGCGTCCTCGGCCAGCGCCGCCCAGCTGACACCGTTCACCGAGCCCCCGCGCACCACCAACGAGTCGGCCGGGCCGCTGCAGTCGGCCGCGGTCGCCCAGAGCGCTGCGCAGTCCGGCTCCAACACCGCGGCCCACCTGTCCCAGCTGAGCGCGACCGCGCAGCCGGCGGCCCAGGCGGCCGGCAATGCCGCCTCGACGACGACCGCGTCGACCCAGCTGACGACGCCGAGTTTCATCACCAACTGGAACGAGTTCTGGTCGGTGGTGACCGGGGTGTACTCGCCGCAGTCATGGAGCACCATCCCCGGCGGCCCGTTCCTGTCGTTCGGCCAGGCCTACGCCTGGGGCCAGAACGGGCAGGGTGCCGCGGCGTATTTGGCTGGGCCGAAAGCGATTTCGGGGGCGTTGGCACCGCTGGCCAGTGGCGGCAACGCCGTCAAGCCCATGCTGAGCTCCGCGGTCGGGGCGGGCAGGTGTCGGGGTCGATGGGCAAGGCCGCCCTGGTCGGCACCATGTCGGTGCCGCAGGGCTGGACGGAAGCCGCCCCGGCGATCCGGACCCTCGCCCAGGTGCTGCCCGGAAACATGGCGGCGGCACCCGCCGCGATGGCCGGCGAAGAGGGCGTGTTCAGCCAGATGGCCCTGTCCAGCCTGGCCGGCCGCGCCGTCGCCGCGGCCGCCACTCGCCCGGTCGGCGGGCCGCCTCGGCCGCGAACTCCCTGGGTGGGGTGGCCGCCGAGGCCGACCCGGCCGCCGCCACCATCATCGTGATCCCGTGCATCGAGGAATGAGCACCATGATTACCGAGACCAAACCGATTGGCCGCCAATCGCTTTCCCGTCGCGCGGCCAGGTAGGGGGCAGCAGAGATGTTCTATGGGGCCTTTCCGCCGGAGTTCAACTCGGGCCGGATGTACAGCGGTCCGGGTGCGGGGTCGTTCGTCGCCGCGGCGACGGCGTGGCAGAACCTGGCCGCCGAATTGCAGTCCGCCGCGGCGTCGTATTCGTCGGTGCTGTCCGGCCTGACGGCCGGGCCCTGGGTGGGGCCGTCGTCGCTGGCCATGGCGTCGGCGGCCGCGCCGTACGTGGCTTGGATGCAGCAGACCGCCGCGCAGGCCGCCGAAACCGCGGCCCAGGCCACCGCGGCGGCCACCGCCTACGAGACCGCGTTCGCCGCGCACGTGCCGCCCGCCGTGATCGCCGAAAACCGCGCCCTGCTGGCGCAATTGGTGGCGACGAACATCTTCGGGCAGAACACCGCCGCCATCGCCGCGAACGAAGCCCAGTACGGCGAGTTCTGGGCGCAGGACGCCACCGCGATGGACACCTACTTCGCGGCGTCGGCGACCGCCGCCAGCAAGTTGACGGAGTTCGGCCCGGCGCCCAAGACGACAAACGAGGCGGCCCAACCGATGCAGGCCGCCGCGGTGTCGTCGGCGGCGAGCACCCCGGCCGCCAATGTCGCCCAGACCGCGGCCAGCGCGGCCAGCACCACGCTGCCCTACAGCGGCCCGTTCTCCGGCCCGGCGAACCTGGCGTATCTGTACCAGACCTTCATGACGAATCTGTTCAACACCGTCCCGGGCGGGGCCAGCTTCTACACCAGCATGTACAACGCCGTGAAGGTGCCGCTGGGGCTGACCACCCAGTTCAACGACGTCGGGTTGCTGGTCAACTTCCCGTTGTCGCAGTGGCTCAAGTTCGCCCCGCCGATCGGCTACGGCGCGTTGCCCAAGGACGCGCTCGGGGCCGGGCTGGGCGCCCTGGGCTTCGGCCGCGGCACGCTGTACAGCGCGATCAGCCCGGTCGCCGGGATGGGCAACGCCGGCACCCTGGTGGGCAAGCTGTCCATCCCGCCCAGCTGGGCCACGGCCACGCCGTCGATCCGGACCGTCGCCGCCGCGCTGTCGGCCGCCGGGGCCGAGGCAGTGCCGGCGGCCGCGCTGGGCGAGGGCAGCCTGTTCAGTTCGATGGGGCTGGCCGGGATGCTGGGCAGCGCGGTCGGCTCCGGCGGGCCCACCATGGTGCGGGGCGGCGTCCGCAACCGGATGACCGCCATCAAGGACCTCAAAGACAAGCAATCGCCGGAACAGCTGAAACGCCTTGTCGCACAGATCTCCGAGCAGCCGGAGAGCGTGCAGCACCACAACGTGGACCAGGAGAACCTGGACGCGCTGCTCGAGCAGCTGGCCAAGAAACCGGGGATCCACGCGGTGCACCTGAAAAAGGGCGACAAGTCCAAGGTCCTGCCGGCCGATGCCCAGTTGGGTTGAGCGGCAAGGCAATCAGAGTTCAGGAGGGTGACACGTGATGAAACGACTGCTCGCGGCACTGGGTGCGTCCGCCATGAT
Organism: Mycobacterium sp. MAC_080597_8934; assembly: GCF_000523975.1. Classification (NCBI taxonomy): domain Bacteria; kingdom Bacillati; phylum Actinomycetota; class Actinomycetes; order Mycobacteriales; family Mycobacteriaceae; genus Mycobacterium; species Mycobacterium sp. MAC_080597_8934. The sequence continues at coordinate 190,466 of NZ_JAOS01000004.1, forward strand.
CGGCGCCACGATCGGGCTGGCCGCGCCGGCACATGCCGATCCGCCACCGGTGCCCGACGGTGACGACGGGGGTTTCGTCGCCGCGCTGCAGCAAGCCGGCTTCAGCTTCAGCAGTCCCGGCTCGGCCGTCGCCGCCGGACGCGCCGTGTGCTCGTGCCTGAACAACGGCGAGCCGGGGCTCGAGGTGGTGCACGACGTGAAAACCCACAATCCCGGAATGGACATGGAGATGGCATCGAACTTCGCCCTGCTGTCCGCGAAATACTACTGCCCCCACCAGCTCTCCAAGGCCTGACCGGCGCCGCCAGAAGGGCGAATGTGGTTGCCCTCCAACAACTCTGCCGTTGGCGGGTCCGTCGTTGCGGCGTGCGACGATCCCGGGTCATGAGGCTGCTGCTGGGTGTGGGCGTCGCGGCGGCGATCGCGCTGGCCCCGCCGGCGCAGGCCGATCCGGGCGTCGACGAGGCCGGGTTCCTCGCGTCGCTGCGCAGCGCCGGCATCGGTTACGCGACGCCGCAGGGCGCGATCAAGTTCGCCCAAGCGGTGTGCGTGTCCATGGGCAACGGCGAATCGGGTCCGCAGCTGCTCGACGAGCTCAAGAGCCAAAACCCCGGGCTCACCAACGATCACGCCACGTCGTTCCTCGCGATCGCGGCGAAATACTATTGCCCGCAGCAACTTAACCGAAGCTAGCGCGAGCGCCGCGGCGAGCGTGAACGCCGCGCGAGCGTGAAGTTAGTTTTACGCTCGCCGCCGAACGTGCGCCTAGTTTCACGCTCGGCGCCAGGCGGGGCGAGGCTAGGCGACGCCACGCTCGGCGCCAGGCGATGCACGCCGGCGTCAACCGACGGCTCGGTGCGGCGGGTGAATCCATGGAAAATCCATATCCTTCACCGCCGATCTGATGAATTCCATTTGAGCCGCGGCTCGTTGGCGGGACGACCCCATCTCCGCTCCTACCCTGGCGCCCAGAGCAGGACGGGAGGCAACGGGTGGACTTCGGGGCGCTGCCACCAGAGGTCAATTCAGGACGGATGTACGTGGGCGCGGGATCGGGGCCGCTGCTGGCCGCCGCCGCGGCATGGGATGCGCTGGGGGCCGAACTGTATTCCTTTGCGGCGGCCTACACCTCGACGATCGCCGGCCTGACGGTCGGCTCCTGGCTGGGGCCGGCGGCCACGTCGATGAGCGCCGCGGCCGCGCCCTTCATCGCCTGGGCGACGACAACCGCCGGCCAGGCCGAGCAGGTCGCGACGCAGGCCAGGCTCGCCGCCGCGGCCTACGAGACCGCGTTCGCGGCGACGGTGCCGCCGCCGGTGATCGCCGCCAACCGCAGCCTGCTGATGACCCTGATCGCCACCAACATCCTGGGCCAGAACACCGCGGCCATCGCGGCGGCCGAGGCGGAGTACGCCGAGATGTGGGCCCAGGATGCGGCGGCGATGTACGCCTACGCCGCCGCGTCGGCGGCAGCCACCGAGCTGACGCCCTTCACCGAACCGCCGCGGACCACCGAATCGTCCGCGGCGGCAAGGCAATCCGCCGCAGTCGCGCAGAGCGCCGCGTCGGACCTCCCGGCCCAGCTGTCGACCCTGATCGACGTGACGCCCACCATGCTGCAAGGCCTGGCGACGACCCCTTCGGCGGCGGCGGCGACGCCCGCGGCGTCGATCATCGAGGCCATCTATCCGATCACGGCCGCGCTGCGGCCCTTTTTCGCCGCCGTCACCGGCGCCTACAGCCCGATCGGGGCGATCATCCTGCCCGGCGGGTGGTGGCTGCTGTCCCTGCAGGCGCTGGGTCTGGCCCAAAACGCGCCGGGCGTCGCCGAACTGCTGGGCGGCGGCAAAGCCATCGCGGGTGGGCTGTCGCCGCTGGCGCCGCTGCGGGGCGGCTACGTCTCGGCGGTGACCCCCGACGCCGGCGGCGTGGCCGGGTCGATGGGCCGCTCGACCCTGGTCGGATCCCTGTCGGTGCCGCCGGGCTGGACCACCGCCGCCCCCGTCCTGAGGACGGTCGCGTCGGTGCTGCCGGCCGCGAGCTCGGCAACCGCCGCGGCGATGCCCGCGTCGGCGGGGCCGTGTTCGGCGAAATGGCCGCGGCGAGTCTGGCCGGACGTGCCCTGGCGGGCGCGGGGGTGCGCACCGTCGGCAACGGCACCACCGGCGCCGCGACCGCTGCGGCCGCCGACGGTGCCGCGACGACCGCCACGATCATCGTGGTGCCGGCGGATTGACGGGCCAGACCATGACATCTCGAGCGGGGCCGATCCGATGAACTTCGCGCTGCAGCCACCCGAAATCACCTCCGCCCAGCTGTACACGGGTCCGGGGGCCGGACCGATGTTGACGGCCGCCGCGGCGTGGGACGCGCTGGCGGCCGAACTGCAGTTCGCCGCGTCGTCGTACGCAGCCGTCGTCAACGGTCTGGCCGACGAGGCCTGGGCCGGCCCGTCGGCGGCCGCCATGGCCGCCGCGGCGGCGCCCTACGTCGCATGGCTGTCGGCGACCTCGGCGCATGCCAGGACGGCGGCCGAGCAGGCGACGGCGGCCGCGAGCGCCTTCGAGAGCGCGTTCGCGGCGGTGGTTCCGCCCGCCGAGATCGCGACCAACCGCGCCCGGCTCGCGATGTTGTCGGCCAGCAACGTTTTCGGGCAGAACTCGGCCGCGATCGCCGCCACCGAGGCCGAGTACGGGCAGATGTGGGCCCAGGACGCCGCCGCGATGCTCGGTTATGCCAGCGCGTCGGCGGCCGCCACCCGCCTGGCGCCCTTCACCGAGCCGCCCAAGACCACCAATGACGCGGGAATCGCCGCGCAGGCGGCTGCGCTGGGCGAGGCCACCGGCCGGGGGGCCGGTACCGCCGCCGCGGACGCCACAGCCCCGCCGTCCGGCATCATCAGCCAGCTGCTCGAGGCGCTCGGCAACGCGTCGCGCGGATACATGGACTTCTGGGACCAGGTGCTCAACACCCTCACGGGATCCCCGCTGGCGGGCACGACATGGCAGAACACCTTCGGGATCCTCGCCGACATCGGCCGGTTCAGCACGGTCGCCAACGACAGCATGAGCCCGATCAACCTCGCCATGACCGAGTTCAAGATGTTCTACAAGCTCCCCGTCGAGGGCCTGGACATCCCGAAGTCCGCGTTGGGCGCCGGGCTGGGCCTGCGGTCGGCCGGCGCCGGTCTGACCGGCGCCGTCTCGGTGGGCGTCGGCGAGGCGAACACCGTGGGCAGGCTGTCGGTGCCGCCGACCTGGGCGTCGGCGACCCCGGCCATCCGGTTGGCCAGCGGCCTGACGCCGGCCACCGCAGCGGCCGCGGCCCCGGCCGCCGGGATCCCGGCCGGCCTGCTCGGCCAGATGGCGTTGGGAAGCGTCACCGGGGGCGCCCTCGGCGCCGTGGCGCCGCACGTCGGCAGCGGCCGGGGCGTCCGGGTCCGCGCGGCGAAGCCCGCCGAACCCGTCAAACTCGACGACGTCATCGCCAAGCTGCAACGGCAACCGGAAGCCGTGCAGCACTGGAACGTCGACAAGGCCGGACTCGACGACCTGCTCGACCGATTGTCGAAAAAGCCCGGCATCCATGCGGTGCACGTGTCCAGCGGCGGCAAACCGACCGTGACCCTGCCCGACGCCGGGCCGGCGGGAAGCGCATGAAACGCGTGCTCGCGCTGCTCGGAATCGGCGCCGCCGCACTCGGATACGCCGCGCCCGCGCGCGCCGACCCACAGGGCGACGACGCCGCGTTCCTGGCCAGCCTCGACCAGTCCGGCATCACCTACAGCAGCCCGGTCCAGGTCATCGCGTCCGCCAAGGCCGTGTGCGGGTTGATGGGCCGGGGCGAAACGGGGCTTCAGGTCGTCACCGACATCAAGGACCAGAATCCCGGCATGACGATGGACGGCGCCGCCCAATTCGCGGCGCTCGCCTCGAACGCCTACTGCCCCCACCATCTCGCGCCCAAAGGCGGTTAGCCTGAGATTCGCCGCGCGCCGGGGATCGCTCCCGACGTCGGCGGTTGGGTTGGGCTCCACTTGCGGTTAACCCGGATTTGGTTAGCTCCCTTCTTCGCCGCCTCGCACCCGGGAAGGAGAGTGTCGTGGAGACGTTGAGCGCCCTCGATTTCCTGCTCCGGCTGGGCGTCGGCGTGGGCTGCGGCGCCCTGATCGGGCTGGAACGGCAATGGCGCGCCCGTCGGGCGGGATTGCGCACCAACGCGCTGGTCGCCGCGGGCGCCACACTGTTCGTCCTCTACGCCGCCGCCACCTCGGACACCAGCCCCACCCGGGTGGCGTCCTACGTGGTGTCCGGCATCGGGTTCCTGGGCGGTGGGGTGATCCTGCGGGAAGGCGTCAACGTCCGCGGCCTCAACACGGCCGCCACCCTGTGGTGTTCGGCGGCGATCGGCGTGCTGGCCGCGTCCGGACATCTGGTGTTCGCCGCGATCGGCACCGGCACGGTGATCGGGATTCATCTGCTGGGACGCCCGCTCGGCCGGCTGATCGACCGGGACAGCAGCGCCGACGAAGACGAAAGCCTGCTGCCGTTTCTGGTGCAGGTGGTGTGCCGGCCCAAACACGAGAAGTACGCCCGCGCCCAGATCGTCCAGCACGCCGGCGGCAACGACATCACGCTGCGCGGCATCCACACCGGCCATCCCGCCGACGACGAGCTCACCCTGACCGCGCACCTGCTGATGAACGGCGACGCCCCGGCCCGGCTGGAGCGGCTGGTGGCCGAACTGTCCCTGCAACCGGGTGTGCGGGCGGTCCAGTGGTACGCCGGCGACGAGGCGCAGGCGTCCGACGATCGGCGCTGAGCGCCGCGGCGTTCGTCGTACGCTTACCGGTGTGAGCGCCCTGTCCGGCTACCTGACCGCGCAGGCCGCCGCAGCTGCGCGACCCGGTGCTGGTGGCCATTCCGTTCTTCCTGTTGTTGCTGACGCTCGAATGGACCGCGGCCCGCAAGCTGGAACACCTCACCGCCCGTCCGGCCCCGGGGGCGCACCAGACCCGCGACTCGCTGACCAGCATTTCGATGGGCTTGGTGTCGGTGGCCACCACCGCGGGCTGGAAGACGCTGGCCCTGTTCGGCTACGCCGCGATCTACGCCTACCTGGCACCGTGGCACCTTCCGGCGACCCGCTGGTACACCTGGGCGATCGCGATTCTTGGCGTCGACCTGCTCTACTACGCCTATCACCGGATCGCGCACCGGGTGCGGCTGATCTGGGCGACGCACCAGGCCCACCACTCCAGCGAGTACTACAACTTCGCCACCGCACTGCGCCAGAAGTGGAACAACAGCGGCGAGATCTTGATGTGGATTCCGTTGCCGCTGTTGGGGATTCCGCCGTGGATGGTGTTCTTCAGCTTCTCGGTGAACCTGATTTACCAGTTCTGGATCCACACCGAGCGGATCGACAAGCTGCCCCGCCCGTTCGAGTTCGTGTTCAACACGCCGTCGCACCACCGGGTGCACCACGGCATGGACAAGGTGTACCTGGACAAGAACTACGGCGGCATCCTCATCGTGTGGGACCGGCTGTTCGGCACCTTCCAGGCCGAGCTGTTCCGCCCGCACTACGGCCTGACCAAGCAGGTCGACACCTTCAACGTCTGGACGCTGCAGACCCGCGAATACGTCGCCATCGCCCGCGAATGGAGGTCGGCGAGCCGGTTGCGGGACCGGTTGGGCTACGTGTTCGGGCCGCCCGGCTGGGCACCGCGCAGCGCCGGCCGAACCGCGGCCGGCGCGCCCGTCGTGACCTCTCTGTAACATCGGCGCTGACCGGCGCGAAAAGCTGAGCGTGGAGGACGGTTACGCCGTAACCTCGACCTCCCGTCGGTAGTTGGCCCGATGGATCGGAGTTCATGGTGCATCGCCTGGCAACACGCGCCTTCGCCGCATCGATCACTGTCACAGCGTTGGCCGCCACGCTGCCCGCGTCGGCGGCAAAAGCCGACGTCATGGTGTATCCGGGCATGGAGATACGGCAGGACAACCGGGTCTGCACGCTGGGCTACGTCGACCCCGGCCTGAAGATCGCGTTCACCGCCGGACACTGCCGGGGCGGCGGCGGAGTGGTGACCGACCGCGGCGGCACGGTGATCGGGCGGATGGCGGCCTTCCGGGACAACACCCCCAGCGGAACGACGGTGTCGACCAGTCAGGTGATCAACGACTACGAGGCGATCGTGCTGGACAACGGCGTCACCGCGAACAACATCCTGCCGGGCGGGCGGCCGCTCGTCTCCGACCCCGGGCTGGCGCTGACGCCCGGGCAGCCGGCCTGCCATTTCGGGGTGATCACCGGGGAGACGTGCGGCACGGTGGAGAGCGTGAACAACGGCTGGTTCACCATGTCGCACGGGGTGCAGAGCCACAACGGCGACTCCGGCGGGCCGGTGTATCTGGCCCCCAGCGGCGGCCCGGGACAGATCGTCGGGATCTTCAACAGCGTGTGGGGGGAGTATCCGGCCGCGGTGTCGTGGCAGGCGACGTCGGAGGAAGTCCGCGAAGACCTCGGGGTGCGCGACAACGCGCGCTGAGTGCCGGATAGGCCCGTTCAGCCCGCCTTCGTCAGCGCGAACACCGGAATGGTGGGCGCCGCGGCGCGGAACTGCTCGTCGCTGCTGTCCGGGGTCAACCCGGCGACGTAGTCCTTGACCTGCCAGTACCACCGGTCGAGGTAACGCCGCAGCAGCTGCGGCTTGGCCGCGTCGTCGACCTCGCTGACCCGCATGCGTCGCCGGCGCCAGCGCGGACCCAGCTCGACGACGGACGCGGCCCGCACGTTGCGGGCCCACTGGGTGTTGCCGCGCGGCGAGACCAGATAGTCCGTCCCGTCCACCGTGAGCAGGTTGACCACCACCGCGCGCAGCTTCCCGGTCTTGCGGCCGCGGACCCGCAGCGCCCGGGTGCCCGCGATGCTGACGCCCGCGTCGGCGAGCAAGCGGACCACCACGTTGGCGGCGCGGGCGGCCCGGTTCGGTTCTTCGTATCGGGTGGACATGGGCGCCGTCCTCTCAGCGAATCCCGGGGCAATGCCAGAGAGCGGTGCTCTCCATTTCGAACACGCTGCCACACCGCGGTCGGGAAAGCAAGAGCGGTGTTCTCGGTTGTGTCAGACTGACCGGGTGGGCAAACGCCAGCAGTCCCGGGAGCAGATCGAGGCGCGCATCATCGAACTCGGTCGCCGCCAACTGGTGGACCGGGGCGCGGCCGGGCTGTCGGTCCGCGCCATCGCCCGCGACCTGGGCATGGTGTCCTCGGCGGTGTACCGCTACGTGTCCAGCCGCGACGAGTTGCTGACCCTGCTGCTGGTGGACGCCTATTCCGACCTGGCCGACACCGTGGACCGGGCCCGCGAAACCGCGGGCGAACAGTGGAGCGACGACGTCATCGCCATCGCGCGCGCCACCCGGCGCTGGGCCGTCGAGCACCCGGCATGCTGGGCCCTGCTCTACGGCAGCCCGGTTCCCGGGTATCACGCGCCCCCCGAACGCACCGTTGCCGCCGGCACCCGGGTGGTCGCGGCGTTGTTCGACGCCGTGGCGGCGGGGATCACCACCGGCGATATCCGGCTGACCAATGACCCTGCGCCGCAACCGATGTCATCCGACTTTGAACGGATCCGGCACGAATTCGGCTTCCCGGGCGATGACCTGGTGATCGCCAAGTGCTTTTTGCTGTGGGCGGGGGTGCTGGGCGCGATCAGCCTCGAGGTGTTCGGGCAGTACGGGGCGGACACGCTGACCGATGTGGAAGCCGTCTTCGACGCGCAGCTGCGGCTGCTGGTCGACGTGCTGACCCGGCACTGATCCGGCCACGGCCGGTCACGGGCCGCGGAGCACGGAATTAGAACGTGTTCACCCGCGGTTTCCCGGTTCGGACCGGATCGGCATGGCAAATTCTTTCGGGTCCTTTCTGGCCGCCCGGCGGCTCGACTATTGTGCGAGACGATGACGCTTCCCGTGCAGTCGCCGACGCAGATCGCCTGGGTCACCGGCGACCTGGATGCCACCGAAACGGCCCTCACCGGCCTGTTAGGTGTGCGCAAGTGGGTGCGGATACCGGACGTGCACTTTGCTGCGGATGCCTGCAGCTACCGGGGTAAGCCCGCCGATTTCGTCGCGAGCATCTCGCTGAGCTATCTCGGCGACATGCAATTGGAGCTGATCCAACCGGTACGTGGCGAGAACATCTATAGTGACTTTCTGTCCGATGGCGGGCCGGGGTTGCACCACATCTGCGTCGAGGCCGACAGCCCCGAGCAGTTGGCCGAAGCGCTGGCGCGGGCCGGCGAGCGGGGCGCCCCGGTGGTGCAGCAGGGTGTGATGCCCGGCGGAATCCACTTCGCCTATGTCTCGGCGCCGCAGGCGGGAGTTCCGTTCGTGGAGTTCGCCTACATCGCGCCCGAGATGCGGGCGTTCTACGACTACATCAAACAGCAGCAGCGGTGAGCCGCGCCCGCGCGGACGCGCGGCACGGCGATGAGGAGGAATGGCGCCAATGAGCACCGAGATACCGGCAACTGTCAGTGCCCATGACGTGACGTCGTGGTCCGACGACGTCGACGTGGTGGTGATCGGCTTCGGCATTGCCGGCGGCTGCGCCGCGGTCAGCGCGGCGGCCGATGGCGCGCGGGTGTTGGTGCTGGAACGCGCGGCCGCGGCCGGCGGCACCACTTCGCTTGCCGGGGGCCACTTTTACCTCGGCGGTGGCACGGCGGTGCAGCAGGCGACCGGTCACGACGACTCCGCCGAGGAGATGTACAAGTACCTGGTGGCGGTGTCGCGGGAGCCCGAGCTGGACAAGATCCGCGCCTACTGCGAGGGCAGCGTCGAGCACTTCAACTGGTTGGAAGACTTGGGTTTTCAGTTCGAACGCAGCTACTACCCGGGCAAGGTGGTCGTCCCGCCGGGCACCGAGGGCCTGAGCTACACCGGCAACGAGAAGGTGTGGCCGTTCTGCGAGCAGGCCAAGCCGGCGCCGCGCGGGCATTCCGTGCCGGTGCCCGGGGAGCTGGGCGGGGCCGCGATGGTGATCGACCTGCTGGTGAAACGCGCCGAGGCGCTGGGCGTGCAGATCCGTTACGAGACCGGGGCGACCAACCTGATCGTGGACGACGACGGCGCCGTGGTCGGTGTGGCCTGGAAGCATTTCACCGAGACCGGCGCGGTCAAGGCCGACGCGGTGATCCTCGCGGCCGGCGGCTTCGCGATGAATCCGCAGATGGTGGCCGAGCACACGCCGGCGTTGGGCCAGCCGCGGCGCACCAAGCACCACGGCCTGGTGGCGCCGTACATTCTGGGCAATCCGCACGACGACGGGCTGGCCATCCGGATGGGGGTGTCGGCGGGCGGGGCGACCAAGCACATGGACGAGCTGTTCATCACCGCGGCCGCCTACCCGCCGGAGGTGCTGCTGACCGGGATCATCGTCAACAAGGAGGGTAAGCGCTTCGTCGCCGAGGACTCCTATCATTCGCGCACTTCGGCTTTCGTGTTGGAGCAGCCGGAGCAAACCGCATACCTGATCGTGGACGAGGCGCACACCGAGATGCCGGAGATGCCGCTGATCCGGTTCCTCGACGGCTACGAGACGATCGCGGAAATGGAAGCCGCGCTGGGCATTCCGGCCGGCAACCTGGCCGCGACGTTGGAGCGCTACAACAAGTTCGCCGCCGCAGGCGAAGACCCGGATTTCCACAAGCAGCCGGAATACCTTGCTGCACAAGACAATGGACCGTGGGCGGTGTTCGACCTGTCGCTCGGGCGGGCGATGTACTCGGGGTTCACCATCGGCGGCCTGGCGGTGAGCGTCGACGGCGAGGTGCAACGGGCCGACGGCTCGGTGGTGCCCGGGTTGTATGCCGCCGGCGCGTGCGCGTCGAACCTGGCTCAGGACGGCAAGGGGTACGCCAGCGGGACGCAGCTGGGTGAGGGTTCGTTCTTCGGGCGCCGCGCCGGAGCGCACGCGGCGCGGCGCGCCGCGAAAGCGTAGACGCGCATCAAACCCGGCGCCGGAGCGCACGCGGCGCGGCGCGCCGCGAAAGGGTAGGCGCGCATCAAACCCGCGCGGGCTCCTTTTCCACCGGGCTCAGCTGCCACGGGCCGCCGCCGAGCAGGTGCAGCTGCTGGTCGTGGTGCTGCTCGACGGTGGGCCGATGGCTCACGCTGACCATCACGCACCCCGGCAGCTCGGCCCGAACCAATTGGTACAGCGCGTATTCCAGCCCCTCGTCCAGCGCCGAGGTGGCCTCGTCGAGGAAGACCGCCTTGGGCCTGGTGAGCAGGACGCGCGCGAACGCGACGCGCTGCTGTTCGCCGGGGGAGAGCACCTTGGCCCAGTCCTGGTCTTCGTCCAGCCGGGAGATGAGCGGCGCCAGAGCCACTTTGGTGAGCACCTCGTGCAGCTGCGAATCGGCGATGCTGTCCGGCGAATTCGGGTAGCACACCACGGTGCGCAGCGTGCCGAGCGGCACGTAGGGCAACTGCGACAGGAACATCGTCGCGTTGTCGCCGTCGGGCCGGCACAGGGTTCCCGAGGCGTACGGCCACAATTCGGCCAGGCTGCGCAGCAGCGTCGTCTTGCCGGCTCCGGAGCGTCCGGTGATCACCAGCGTGTCGCCCTCGTCGAGCTGGATGTCCAGCGAGTCGACCAGCTGATCTCCCTCGGGGGTGCGCACCTCGATACCGCGCAGCTCGACCGCCGTCTCTTCGCTGGGTTTGACGAGGATGGCGGGTAGCGCCCGGCCCTTGCTGTTGGCGTCCACCAGGCCGTGCAGACGGATGATCGCGGCCCGGAAGGCGGCGAAGGCGTCGTAGTTGTTCCGGAAGAACGACAGCGAGTCGTGAATGTTGTTGAACGCCGTGGCCGTCTGGGTCACATCGCCGAAAGCGATCTCGCCGGCGAACAGTCGCGGCGCCTGGATGGCCAGCGGCAGCGGAACGATGATCTGCGTCACCGACCAGTTCCAGCCGTTGAAGATGATGGTCCGGCGCACGTACCGGCGGTAGTTGGCGATGATCGGCGTGAAACGCTGCCACAGCTGGGCCCGCTCGACGCGCTCGCCGCGGTAGAACCCGACCGCCTCCGCGGCGTCCCGCAACCGCACCAGCGCATAACGGAAGGCGGCGTTCAACTTCTCGTTGTTGAAGCTGAGCCAAATCAGCGGGCGCCCAAGCCAAACCGCGACGACGGTCGCGATGAACACGTACACCAGCACCGTCCAGAACATCGCGCGCGGCAACACCAAGCCGAACAGGTTCAGGTCCCCGGACAGCTTCCACAGGATCGCGGTGAACGAGATGACCGAGGCCACCGCGTTGACGGCCCCGAACAGCAACGTGCTGCCCGTGCCGTTGGACGGGACGTTCGGCGTCCCGCCGGCGTTGGCGGTGAAGATGTCGATGTCCTGCTGGATGCGCTGATCCGGGTTGTCGATCGTGTTGTCGATGAACAGGTCCCGATAATACGCCCGGCCCGCCAGCCAGTCGTCCGTGAGGTTCGCGGTGAGCCACATGCGCCACGCGATGATGAACCGCTGCGTCAGATAGACGTCGGCCATGAAGCGGGTCACCCACAGCGCCGCCAGCAGGCAGAAGATGCCGAGCGATACCCAAAAGCCATGTATCCCCGAATGTTTGACCGCGTCATTGCCCGACGCGATGCCTTCGAACGCCTTCTGCAGCGCCGTGTACAGGTCATTGCTTTGGAAGCTGAGCAGCACGCTCAGCCGCACCGACAGCAGCACCGACAGCAGCAGCACGCCGAGCATCAGCCACACCCGCACGCTGTGGGCGCCGACGAAGTAACCGCGGGTGATCCGCCAGAACTGCCGGCCCCAGCGCGTGAGGAACCGGAACGCCAGCAGCACCCCAAACAGGCAGACGGCGCTGATCACCCACGCTATGGCCAGCCACCGCAAGGAATCGACAAACGCCGCCGACCAGTCGATCGACGGCTTGAACGGCTTGGCACCCATCGTCGGCGTCTCCTTACGGTCGAGGTGGTCGGACTCTCCTCAACTTGAAATCCTTCGGCGAAGGTACCGGACGGATCTGGATAGGCTGCGGTGATGACCAGTGACGCCACCCCCGCACCGACCCTGCACGCCGGCCGGCTGGTCGCGCGCCGGCTGCGGGCCGGCGGTGTCGACACCGTCTTCACGCTGTCCGGCGGCCACCTGTTCTCCATCTACGACGGCTGCCGCGACGAAGGCATTCGGCTGATCGACACCCGGCACGAACAGACCGCGACGTTCGCCGCCGAGGGCTGGTCGAAGGTGACCCGGCTGCCCGGGGTGGCCGCGCTGACCGCCGGACCCGGCGTCACCAACGGGATGAGCGCGATGGCCGCCGCGCAACAGAACTCCTCGCCACTGGTGGTGCTGGGGGGCCGGGCGCCGGCGCAGCGGTGGGGCATGGGCTCGCTGCAGGAGATCGACCACGTGCCGTTCGTGGCGCCGCTGACCCGTTTCGCCGCCACCGCACAATCGGCCGCCGACGCCGGCCGGCTGGTCGACGACGCCTTGCGCGCGGCCGTCGGCGCCCCGTCCGGCGTGGGCTTCGTGGACTTCCCGATGGACCACGTCTTCTCCATGGCCGAGGACGACGGCCGCCCCGGGGCACTCGTCGACCTGCCGCGCGAACCCGAACCCGACGGCGCCGCGCTGGGCCGGGCCGCCGGCCTGCTGTCCGGCGCGAAGCGGCCGGTGATCATGGCGGGCACCAACGTCTGGTGGGGGCACGGGGAAGCGGCCCTGCTGCGGCTGGCCGAGGAACTGGCCATCCCGGTGCTGATGAACGGGATGGCGCGCGGGGCGGTGCCCGCCGACCATCCGCTGGCCTTCTCCCGCGTTCGCGGAAAAGCGTTGGGGGAGGCCGATGTTGCGCTGATCGTCGGCGTGCCCATGGATTTCCGGCTCGGTTTCGGCGCGGTGTTCGGGCCGCACACCCGGCTGATCGTGGCCGACCGGGTGGCGCCCGAGCGCAAGCATCCCCGGCCCGTCGAGGCGCAGCTGTACGGCGACCTGATGACGATCCTGGCCGCGTTGGCCACCGCGGGTGGGGGCGACCACCGGGACTGGATCGACGAACTGCGCACGGCCGAGACGGCGGCGCGCGCCGCCGAGCAGGCCGAGCTGGCCGACGACCGCGTCCCGCTGCATCCGATGCGGGTGTACGCGGAGCTGGCGCCGATGCTGGACCGCGACGCCATCGTCGTCATCGACGCCGGCGACTTCGGCTCCTACGCCGGGCGGGTGATCGACAGCTACCGGCCGGGCTGCTGGCTGGACAGCGGCCCCTTCGGCTGCCTGGGGTCGGGACCCGGCTACGCGCTGGCCGCCAAGCTGGCCCGGCCGGAGCGCCAGGTGGTGCTGCTGCAGGGCGACGGCGCGTTCGGCTTCAGCGGCATGGAATGGGACACCCTGGTCCGCCACCGGGTGCCGGTGGTCTCGGTGATCGGCAACAACGGGATCTGGGCGCTGGAAAAGCATCCAATGGAGCAGCTGTACGGCTATTCGGTGGTGGCCGAGCTGCGCCCGGGCACCCGCTACGACGAGGTGGCGCGCGCGCTGGGCGGGCACGGCGAGTTGGTCGCCGCGCCGGGCGAGCTGCGACCGGCGCTGGAACGCGCCTTCGCCAGCGGCCTGCCCGCCGTCGTCAACGTGCTCACCGACCCCACGGTCGCCTACCCGCGGCGGTCGAACCTGGCCTGACGGGCGTGTCGGGTGCGAACACGCGGGCTCGCCCCACCGGTACCGTTGACCTGTGCCTAAGACGAACCGCGCTCAACCCGGCCGGCTGAGCAGCCGATTCTGGCGCCTGCTCGGCGCCAGCACGGAAAAGAACCGCAGCCGTTCGCTCACCCTGGTGACCGACTCGTCGGAATACGACGACGAGGCCGCCGGGCTGACCGACGAGCAGCTGCGCAAGGCCGCCGGGCTGCTCAACCTGGAGGACCTCGCCGAGTCCGAGGACATCCCACAGTTCCTGGCCATCGCCCGGGAGGCCGCCGAGCGGGCAACGGGCTTGCGCCCATTTGATGTGCAGCTGCTTGGGGCCTTGCGCATGCTGGCCGGCGACGTGATCGAGATGGCCACCGGCGAGGGCAAGACCCTGGCCGGGGCGATCGCGGCGGCCGGCTACGCGCTGGCCGGCCGGCACGTGCACGTGGTGACCATCAACGACTACCTGGCCCGCCGCGACGCGGAATGGATGGGCCCGCTGATCGAGGCGATGGGGCTCACGGTCGGCTGGATCACCGCCGAGTCGTCCAGCGAGGAGCGCCGGGCCGCCTACGACTGCGACGTCACCTACGCCTCGGTCAACGAGATCGGCTTCGACGTGCTGCGCGATCAGCTGGTGACCGACGTCAAGGACCTGGTCTCGCCCAACCCCGACGTGGCGCTGATCGACGAGGCCGACTCGGTGCTGGTCGACGAGGCGCTGGTGCCGCTGGTGCTGGCCGGCACGACGCACCGCGAGACGCCGCGGCTGGAGATCATCAAGCTGGTCGGCGAGCTGGAGGCCGGCACCGACTACGACACCGACGCCGACAGCCGCAACGTCCATCTCACCGACGTCGGCGCGCGCAAGGTGGAGAAGGCGCTCGGCGGCATCGACCTGTACTCCGAGGAGCACGTCGGCACCACCCTGACCGAGGTCAACGTCGCGCTGCACGCGCACGTGCTGTTGCAGCGCGACGTGCACTACATCGTCCGCGACGACGCGGTGCACCTGATCAACGCCTCGCGCGGGCGGATCGCGCAGCTGCAGCGCTGGCCGGACGGCCTGCAGGCCGCCGTCGAGGCCAAGGAGGGCATCGAGACCACCGAAACCGGGGAGGTGCTCGACACCATCACCGTGCAGGCGTTGATCAACCGGTACGCCACGGTGTGCGGCATGACCGGCACCGCGCTGGCAGCCGGTGAGCAGCTGCGCCAGTTCTACAAGCTCGGTGTGTCGCCGATTCCGCCGAACAAACCCAACATCCGCGAGGACGAGGCCGACCGCGTCTACATCACCGCGGCCGCCAAGAACGACGCGATCGTCGAGCACATCATCGAGGTCCACGAAACCGGGCAGCCGGTGCTGGTGGGCACCCGCGACGTGGCCGAATCCGAGGAGCTGCACGAGCGGCTGCTGCGCCGCGGCGTGCCGGCGGTGGTGCTCAACGCCAAGAACGACGCCGAGGAGGCCCAGGTGATCGCCGAGGCCGGCAAGTTCGGGGTGGTGACGGTGTCCACCCAGATGGCCGGGCGCGGCACCGACATCCGGCTCGGCGGCTCCGACGAGGCCGACCACGACCGGGTCGCCGAGCTGGGCGGGCTGCACGTGGTGGGCACCGGCCGGCACCACACCGAGCGGCTGGACAACCAGCTGCGCGGGCGCGCCGGCCGGCAGGGCGACCCGGGGTCGTCGGTGTTCTTCTCCAGCTGGGAGGACGACGTGGTGGCGGCCAACCTCGACCGCAACAAGCTGCCGATGGAAACCGACCCGGAAACGGGCGACGGCCGGATCATCAGCCCCAAGGCCGCCGGGCTGCTCGGTCACGCCCAGCGCGTCGCCGAGGGCCGCATGCTGGACGTGCACGCGAACACCTGGCGCTACAACCAGCTGATCGCCCAGCAGCGCGCGATCATCGTGGATCGCCGTAACACGTTGCTGCGCACCGCAACCGCGCGTGAGGAGCTGGCGGAGCTGGCGCCGAAGCGCTACCGGGAGCTGGCCGAGGAGATCCCCGAGGAACGCCTGGAAACCATCTGCCGGCACATCATGCTCTACCACCTCGACCGCGGCTGGGCCGACCATCTGGCGTACCTGGCCGACATCCGCGAGAGCATCCACCTGCGGGCGCTGGGCCGGCAGAATCCGCTGGACGAATTCCACCGGTTGGCGGTCGACGCGTTCGCGTCGCTGGCCGCCGACGCGATCGAGGCGGCCCAGCAGACGTTCGAAACCGCCAACGTGCTCGAGGACGAGCCGGGCCTGGATCTGTCGAAGCTGGCCCGGCCGACGTCGACGTGGACGTACATGGTCAACGACAACCCGCTGTCGGACGACACGCTGTCCACCCTGAGCCTGCCCGGGGTGTTCCGCTAGCCGGTGCGCGGCCAGCCGCGCACGGGGCGCCGCGCTTGGCTAATGTCACGGCACATGGAGCCGGTGCTTCCACCCAACCGGGTGCTGACGGTGCCCAACGCGCTCAGCGCGGTCCGCCTGGCGCTCGTCCCCGTGTTCGTCTACGCGTTGCTGGTCGCCCACGCCAACGGGTGGGCGGTGGCGATCCTGATGTTCAGCGGCGCCTCGGACTGGGCCGACGGCAAAATCGCCCGGCTGCTCAACCAGTCCTCGCGGCTGGGTGTGCTGCTCGACCCCGCGGTGGACCGCCTCTACATGGTGGTCGTGCCTGTCGTGCTGGCGTTGAGCGGCATCGTGCCGTGGTGGTTCGTCGTCGTCCTGCTCGTCCGCGACGGCCTGTTGGCCGCCACGCTGCCGCTGCTGTGGAGCCGCGGCCTGTCGGCACTGCCGGTGACCTACATCGGCAAGGCGGCGACGTTCGCGTTGATGTGCGGGTTCCCGCTGGTGCTGTTGGGCACCTGGGACGCGTTGTGGAGCCGCGTGGTGGGCGCCTGCGGCTGGGCCTTCCTGATCTGGGGCCTGTACGCCTACCTGTGGGCGTTCGCGCAGTACGCGGTGCAGATGACG
Source organism: Mycobacterium sp. MAC_080597_8934 (assembly GCF_000523975.1). NCBI lineage: Bacteria > Bacillati > Actinomycetota > Actinomycetes > Mycobacteriales > Mycobacteriaceae > Mycobacterium > Mycobacterium sp. MAC_080597_8934. The sequence goes on from NZ_JAOS01000004.1 coordinate 207,189, forward strand.
CTGGTGGTGCGCCGGATGCCCAAGGTCGACCGCGCGTCGCGCCCGTCGACCATGGCGAAGGTCGTCGACCATGGCTGACGTGGACCGCGCGCTCGGCGGCTATGACCCCAACGCCGGTCACAGCGCGCACCTGGCGGCGCGCCCGCAGCGGATTCCGGTGCCCTCGCTGCTGCGCGCCCTGCTCTCCGAGCATCTCGATCCCGGCTACGCCGCGGCGGCGGCCAAACGCGGCGCCGTCGACGAAACGCGCAACCGGCGCCCGCGGGTGTCCGGCTGGCTGTGGCAGGCGCTGGCGGCGCTGCTGATCGCCACCGTCTTCGCGGCCGCGGTCGCCCAGGCCCGCTCGGTGGCCCCCGGGGTGCGCAGCGCGCAGCAGCTGCTGCTGGGCAATGTGCGGGCCACGGAAGGCTCGGCGGCGAAGTTGGCGCAGCGGCGCAACGAGCTGTCGGCGAAGGTCGACGACGTGCAGCGGCACGCCCTGGCCGACGACGCCGAGGGGCAGCGGCTGCTCAAACGCCTCGACGCGCTCGGCCTGGCGGCGGCCAGCACGGCGGTGATCGGCCCCGGCCTGAAGGTCACGGTGACCGATCCGGGCGCCGGCCCGAACCTTTCGGACGTGTCCAAGCAGCGGGTCAGCGGCAGCAGGCAGATCATCTTGGACCGCGACCTGCAGCTGGTGGTCAACTCGTTGTGGGCCGGCGGCGCCGAGGCCGTCTCGGTCGGCGGCGTGCGGATCGGCCCGACCGTGACCATCCGGCAGGCCGGCGGCGCGATCCTGGTGGACAACAACCCGACCAGCAGCCCCTACACGATCCTGGCGATCGGGCCGCCGCACGCGCTGCGCGACGCCTTCGACACCAGCCCGGGGATGCAGCGGCTGAGGCTGCTGCAGATCTCCTACGGCGTGGTGGTTACCGTGGATGTCGCCGACGGACTAACGCTGCCTGCCGGATCGGTCCGGGATGTCAAGTTCGCCAAGCAGATTGGGCCACAGTGAGAAGAATCCCGAACAGCTTCCCATTCCGGTTTCCCTTCCGGCGCGACACGGGAAGCCGCGCATGATCGGTATCGCGGCACTGGCGATCGGCATCGTGCTGGGCCTGGTGTTCCATCCGTCGGTGCCCGAGGTCGTGCAGCCCTACCTGCCGATCGCGGTGGTCGCGGCGCTGGACGCGGTGTTCGGCGGTCTGCGTGCGTATCTGGAACGCATCTTCGATCCGAAGGTGTTCGTGATCTCGTTCGTGTTCAACGTCTTCGTCGCCGCGCTGATCGTCTACGTCGGCGACCAGCTGGGGGTGGGCACCCAGTTGTCGACGGCCATCATCGTGGTGCTGGGTATCCGCATCTTCGGCAACGCCGCGGCGCTGCGCCGCAGGCTGTTCGGCGCATGAGGTGAACATGAGTCACGACCCGCCGGATCGCCCGGCCGACCCGCTGGATCAGGGTGCGGCGCACGGGCGCCACGAACTGCCGGGAAAGCAGCCCCGCCCGGCGATCGGGCCGCTGCGCCGCACCGGGTTGTCCGGGATGCTGCGCGGGGGCCGTTCCCGGTTCGGTTTCGGCACCCTGGCCGTGCTGTTGTGTCTGCTGCTGGGCATCGCGATCGTCACCCAGGTCCGCCAGACCGAATCGGGGGACTCGCTGGAGACGGCGCGGCCCGCGGACCTGTTGGTGTTGTTGGACTCGTTGCGGCAGCGCGAGGGCACGCTCAGCGCCGAGGTGAGCGAACTGCAGAACACGCTGAATTCGCTTCAGGCGTCCGGCAATAACGATCAGGCCGCCATCCAGTCCGCGCAATCCCGGCTGGCGGCGCTGTCCATCCTGGTCGGCGCGGTGGGCGCCACCGGGCCCGGTGTCACCGTCACGATCGACGACCCCGCGCCGGGAGTGTCCCCCGAGGCGCTGCTCGACGTGGTCAACGAACTGCGCGCCGCCGGCGCCGAGGCGCTCGAAGTCAACGACGCGCACCAGTCGGTGCGGGTGGGTGTGGACACCTGGGTGGCGGGTACGCCGGGGTCGTTGACCATCGACTCGAAAACGCTGTCGCCGTCGTATTCGATTCTGGCGATTGGCGATCCGCCCACCCTGGCCGCGGCCATGAACATTCCCGGTGGCGCCCAGGACACCGTCAAGCGGGTGGGCGGACGGATGTCCGTCCAGCAGGCCGACCGGGTGGACGTGACCACCTTGCGGCAACCAAAACCGCACCAATACGCTCAGCCCGTCAAGTGAGCAACCCCCGAACAGACAGGATCACCGTGAGCGACATCCCGCCCGACCTGCACTACACCGCCGAACACGAATGGGTTCGCCGAAGCGGTGATGACACCGTGCGGGTGGGCATCACCGACTTCGCCCAGTCGGCGTTGGGTGACGTCGTTTTCGTTCAGCTGCCCGAGGTGGGCGCGCAGCTGACCGCCGGGGAATCCTTCGGCGAGGTCGAATCCACGAAATCGGTGTCGGACCTCTACGCCCCGGTGTCGGGCACGGTGACGGCGGTCAACACCGACCTGGAAGGCAGCCCGCAGCTGGTCAACTCCGACCCGTACGGGGCCGGCTGGTTGCTGGATGTCCAGGTGTCCGACGCCGCCGCCTTGGAGTCGGCCATCACCGCACTGCTCGACGCCGAGGCCTACCGCGGAACGCTGACCGAATGACGGTTGCTAATGTCCCTGCAGCCCGCCCGGCCAAGCGAGCGGTGCGGCCGGCACACGGGGGAAATCAACGTTTCGGATCGTCAGGTGGTGGGCGCATTGCGGCGACGTGCGCGGTACCGTCGACACATCGATCGGTGAAGGGATCCGTGCAGCGATCCGTGAAGGACCATTGAAGACCGTTGAATGACACGTGTAAGACACTGAAACTACGAGACGGCAGTAATCGGCATACCGGGCGGACGAGCCCGGTGCGGCGGCCGGCCGAGCGGCCCGGACAGACAACGCCACAGCGGCCAGTGAGGAGCAGCGCGTGACGGACATGGACTCTGGAAGTCAGGACCAGAACGGGGACGAAGTCACGGTAGAGACGACTTCCGTCTTCCGTGCCGACTTCCTCAACGAGCTGGACGCGCCCGCCCAGGCGGGCACCGAGAGCGCGGTCTCCGGGGTGGAGGGGTTGCCGGCGGGCTCGGCGTTGCTGGTCGTCAAGCGCGGACCCAATGCCGGATCGCGGTTTCTGCTCGACCAGGCCACCACCTCGGCGGGCCGGCACCCGGACAGCGACATTTTCCTCGACGACGTCACCGTCAGCCGCCGGCATGCCGAATTCAGGTTGGAAAACAACGAATTCAGCGTGGTCGACGTTGGTAGTCTCAACGGCACTTACGTCAACCGGGAACCCGTGGACTCCGCGGTGCTGGCCAACGGCGACGAAGTGCAGATCGGCAAGTTCCGCTTGGTGTTTTTGACCGGGCCCAAGCAGGGTGAGGACGGAGGATCTTCAGGCTAGTGAGCGCACCCGATAGCTCGGCGCTGGCCGGGATGTCGATCGGGGCGGTCCTGGAATTGTTGAGGCCGGACTTCCCCGATGTCACCATCTCCAAGATTCGCTTCTTGGAGGCCGAAGGGCTGGTGACGCCGCAACGGGCCGCGTCGGGGTATCGAAGGTTCACCGCGTACGACTGCGCGCGGTTGCGTTTCATCCTTACGGCGCAGCGCGATCACTACCTGCCGCTCAAGGTCATCCGGGCGCAGCTGGACGCCCAACCCGACGGCGAGCTGCCGGCCTTCAACACCCCCTACACCGCCCCCCGGCTGGTGTCGGTGGCCGGAACCGACGCCGGCGCCAACGCGGGCCTCGGCTCGGACACCTCGGCGGTGGCCCCGGCCCACGTCCGGCTCAGCCGCGAAGAGCTGCTGCGGCGCGCGGGCGTCGACGACGAACTGCTGACGGCGTTGCTCAAGGCCGGGATCATCACCACCGGGCCCGCCGGGTTCTTCGACGAGCACGCCGTCGTCATCCTGCAGTGCGCGCGGGCGCTGTCGGACTACGGCGTCGAGCCGCGGCATCTGCGCGCGTTCCGCTCGGCAGCCGACCGGCAGTCGGACCTGATCGCCCAAATCGCCGGGCCGGTAGGCAAAGCCGGCAAGGCGGGCGCCCGCGATCGCGCCGACGACTTGGCGCGTGAGGTTGCGGCGCTGGCCATTACGTTGCACACGTCGTTGATCAAATCCGCCGTTCGCGACGTTCTCGATCGCTGAGGACTAGACTTCGGTCGACAGCTTGGTTTCGGCAGTGGGGCGGATTTTTGACCTCGCCGTCGCTGGCGAGTACCAATTCAACCGGCGCCACTAATGCGGAGGGCAGACACAAATGGGTGAAGTTCGTGTTGTCGGCATTCGCGTAGAGCAGCCGCAAAACCAGCCGGTGTTGTTACTGCGCGAAACCAACGGTGACCGTTACCTGCCGATCTGGATCGGTCAGTCAGAGGCTGCCGCCATCGCCCTCGAGCAGCAAGGCGTTGAGCCACCTCGCCCGTTGACGCACGATTTGATCAGGGATGTCATTGCCGCGCTTGGACATTCGCTGAAAGAGGTGCGGATCGTCGATCTGCAGGAGGGGACTTTCTACGCCGACCTGGTGTTCGACCGCAACATCACGGTGTCGGCGCGCCCCTCGGATTCGGTGGCGATCGCGCTGCGCGTCGGTGTCCCCATCTACGTCGAGGAGGCGGTGCTGGCCCAGGCCGGGCTGCTGATTCCGGACGAGAGCGACGAGGAGGGCGGCACCGCCGTCCGCGAGGACGAGGTGGAGAAGTTCAAGGAATTCCTCGACAGCGTCTCGCCCGACGATTTCAAGGCCACCTAGACATCCGGCGCGCCCGCGACCAGCGCTTTGGGAACGACGCGGCGGCTGGATTAGCCTGGAGGGCGATATCACGGATGCGTCTCAACTGGCGGCGTGATGTCGACACGCTGGCGGATAGCTCGCCCACTTGGGCCCGCGACGGCCATACTTTGAGGACGACTTCAGGCGCGGCGGCTATCGACAAGCGTAAGCTCACTAGCACTCGGGCCTGAGCAGACGTGGCTGCGATGCAGCCTTGGAGACGCAGCCACCGACGAGAGCGCGATCGCGGGAAGGAACCACCGTGAGCGAGCAGCCACGCCAAGAGCAGCTCAATTTGGCCGAGGACGGGAATGCGGGCACCGGTGAGCGCAGCGTCACCGCGGCCGCCGCGCCGGTCCAGCCCGGCTTGTTCCCCGACGACTCGGTGCCCGACGAACTCGTCGGCTACCGCGGCCCGAGCGCCTGCCAGATCGCCGGCATCACCTACCGGCAGCTGGACTACTGGGCCCGCACCTCGCTGGTGGTGCCGTCGATCCGCAGCGCGGCGGGCTCCGGCAGCCAGCGGCTCTACTCCTTCAAAGACATCCTGGTGCTCAAGATCGTCAAGCGGCTGCTCGACACCGGCATCTCGCTGCACAACATCCGCGTGGCCGTCGACCACCTGCGCCAGCGCGGGGTGGAGGACCTGGCCAACATCACCCTGTTCTCCGACGGCACCACCGTGTACGAGTGCACGTCGGCCGAGGAGGTCGTCGACCTGCTGCAGGGCGGGCAGGGCGTGTTCGGCATCGCGGTCTCCGGCGCCATGCGCGAGCTGACCGGCGTCATCGCGGACTTCCCCGGCGAGCGGGCCGACGGCGGCGAGTCGATCGCCGAGCCGGAGGACGAGCTGGCGTCCCGGCGCAAGCACCGCGACCGCAAGATCGGCTGATCACGCCCGGCGCCGCGCGCGTGGGCGGCCGGCGCGGGCGGGTAAACTGGGCGGCGCATCGCATTCGAGCGGGAGAGTTCCGTGACGGCCAGTCACGGACGCCGAAGGAGCAACACCTCTCCGTCAACCTCTCAGGCACCCGGACCGCACGAAACATGATGCCTCTGGAAAGCGGTGCCGGCCTTCGGGCCCGCACCCGCCGATGGGGAAAGGCGGCCGCGACAGCATCGGCCGCCGAATCTCTCAGGCGCCCGGCGAACGGGTGAAGACAGAGGGAGAGGACCACCGCAGCACCGCCGTCCTCGCCCCGAGCGTCTTCGTCAGGAGTTTCCCGTGCCCGACCACACCACTTTCGCCGCCCGGCACATCGGCCCGGACCCTCAGGCCGTCGCGGCCATGCTCGACGTCATCGGTGTCGGCTCGTTGGACGAGCTGGCCGCCAAGGCCGTTCCGGCCGGCATCCGCGACCGGCTCTCGCCCGACGGGATCGCGCCGGGCCTGGACCGGCTGCCGCCGCCGGCCAGCGAAACCGAGGCGCTGGCCGAGCTGCGCGGCCTGGCCGAGGCCAACACCGTCGCCGTGTCCATGATCGGGCAGGGCTACTACGACACGCTGACCCCGCCGGTGTTGCTGCGCAACATCCTGGAGAACCCCGCCTGGTACACCGCCTACACGCCGTATCAGCCGGAGATCAGCCAGGGCCGGCTGGAGGCGCTGCTGAACTTCCAGACCATGGTGGCCGATTTGACCGGCCTCGAGATCGCCAACGCCTCGATGCTCGACGAGGGCACCGCGGCCGCCGAGGCGATGACCCTGATGCACCGCGCATCTCGCGGCAAGTCCAACCGGCTGGCGGTGGACGTCGACGTGTTCGCCCAGACCGCGGCCATCGTGGCCACCCGGGCCCGGCCGCTGGGTATCGAGATCGTCACCGCCGACCTGCGCGACGGACTGCCCGACGGCGACTTCTTCGGCGTCATCGCCCAGCTGCCCGGCGCCAGCGGCGCGATCACCGACTGGGCCGCCCTGGTGGCGCAGGCGCACGAGCGCGGCGCGCTGGTGGCGCTCGGCGCCGACCTGCTGGCCTTGACCCTGATCACCCCGCCCGGCGAGATCGGCGCCGACGTGGCCTTCGGCACCACCCAAAGATTCGGTGTGCCAATGGGATTCGGCGGCCCGCACGCGGGATACCTGGCCGTGCACGCCAACCACGCCCGGCAGCTGCCGGGCCGGCTGGTCGGTGTCTCGCTGGACGCCGACGGTTCGCCGGCCTACCGGTTGGCGCTGCAGACCCGCGAGCAGCACATCCGCCGCGACAAGGCGACCAGCAACATCTGCACCGCGCAGGTGCTGCTGGCGGTGATGGCCGCCATGTACGCCAGCTACCACGGCGCTGAGGGGCTGACCGCGATCGCGCGCCGCGTGCACGGGCACGCCGAGGCGATCGCCGCCGCGCTGGGCACCGCGGTGGTGCACGACAGGTACTTCGACACCGTGCTGGCGCGGGTGCCGGGCCGGGCCCACGAGGTGATCGCCGCGGCCAAGGCCAGGGGCATCAACCTGTGGCGGGTCGACGACGACCACGTCTCGGTGGCCTGCGACGAGGCCACCACCGACGAACACGTCGCCGCGGTGCTCGAGGCGTTCGGCGTCGCACCCGCCGAGCCCGTCGCCAGCGAAATCGCTACCCGCACTTCGGAATTCCTTACCCATCCCGCCTTCACCCAGTACCGCACCGAGACGGCGATGATGCGCTACCTGCGCACCCTGGCCGACAAGGATATTGCGTTGGACCGCAGCATGATTCCGCTCGGCTCGTGCACCATGAAACTCAACGCCGCCGCCGAGATGGAGCCGATCACCTGGCCGGAGTTCGCCCGTCAGCACCCCTTCGCCCCGGCGTCCGACACGCCGGGGCTGCGCCGGCTCATCGGCGACCTGGAGAACTGGCTGGTGGCCATCACCGGCTACGACGCCGTCTCGCTGCAACCCAACGCCGGGTCGCAGGGCGAGTACGCCGGCCTGCTGGCCATCCACGACTACCACGCCAGCCGCGGGGAACCGCACCGCGACATCTGCCTCATCCCGTCCAGCGCGCACGGCACGAATGCCGCGTCGGCGGCCCTGGCCGGGATGCGGGTGGTGGTCGTGGGCTGCCACGACAACGGCGACGTCGACCTCGACGACCTGCGCGCGAAGGTCACCGACCACCGCGACCGGCTGTCGACGCTGATGATCACCTACCCGTCCACGCACGGCGTCTACGAGCACGACATCGCCGAGATCTGCGCGGCCGTCCACGACGCGGGCGGCCAGGTGTACGTCGACGGCGCCAACCTCAACGCGCTGGTCGGGTTGGCCCGGCCGGGCAAGTTCGGCGGCGACGTCAGCCACCTGAACCTGCACAAGACGTTCTGCATCCCGCACGGCGGCGGCGGGCCGGGGGTGGGGCCGGTGGCGGTGCGCTCGCACCTGGCGCCGTTCTTGCCCGGGCATCCGCACGCCCCGGAGCTGCCGCAGGGGCATCCGGTGTCCTCGGCGCCCTACGGCTCGGCGTCGATCCTGCCGATCAGCTGGGCCTACATCAGGATGATGGGCGCCGACGGCCTGCGCGCGGCGTCGCTGACCGCGATCACCTCGGCCAACTACATCGCCCGGCGGCTCGACGAATACTTTCCGGTGCTCTACACCGGCGAGAACGGCATGGTGGCCCACGAGTGCATCCTGGACCTGCGTCCCATCACCAAGGCCACCGGCGTGACCGTCGACGATGTCGCAAAACGGTTGGCGGACTACGGTTTTCATGCTCCCACCATGAGCTTCCCGGTGGCCGGCACGCTGATGGTGGAGCCCACCGAGAGCGAAACCCTCACCGAGGTGGACGCCTTCTGCGACGCCATGATCGCCATCCGCGGCGAGATCGACCGGGTGGGTGCGGGGGAGTGGCCGGTGGAGGACAATCCGCTGCGCGGCGCCCCGCACACCGCCGAGTGCCTGGTCACCGCCGACTGGGACCACCCGTACAGCCGCGAACAGGCGGCCTATCCGCTGGGCAAGGACTTCCGACCCAAGGTGTGGCCGCCGGTGCGGCGCATCGACGGCGCCTACGGCGACCGCAACCTGGTCTGCTCGTGCCCGCCGGTCGAGGCGTTCGCCTGACCCATTCGTCTTGTGCCCGTTGCCCGATCAGCCGGGTAGCGCCGCCGGGGCGGGCAGCACCAGCGGCACCAGGTACCGGCGGGCGAAATCGCGGGCCTTGGCGAGGTTGTAGACCGGGATGACGGACTTGGGCGTCTCGATCAGCGAGATGATCAGCCGCCCGATCATCTCACCGACCACCTCGGTGTCGAGGTCGTCGGCCAGTTCACCGCGCTCCTGCCAGCGGCGCAACCAGCTCGCGATGTAGGTGCGCGAGATGGCGATCAGATGCTCGTCGGTCAGGAACGCGGACAGCTCGCCGGCCGCGGGCGATTCCCGGATGCTGCGGGTCAGCAGCTTGGGGGCCGACGCTTCGTGGACGAACGCGGCGAACACCTCGGCGATGCCTTCCTCGGCGCTCGCCGCGCGGCCCGCGACGTCGGAGATCAGGGTGCTCAGCCGCACGGATTCGTCGATGATGGTCAGCCGCACCAGGTTTCGCTTGTGCCGGAAGCGGCGGTAGACGGTGGCCACGCCGACGCCGGCCGCGTCGGCGATGTCCTGCATGGTGGTGTTGGAGAAGCCGCGCTCGGTGAAACAGGTGCGCGCCGCGGTGACGATGGTGCGGGCGGTCGGATCGAGGGTGGCCAGGCCGTCGGGCAGCAAGCCGAGCAGCATCGCGGGGTCAACCATCTGGCCTCCAGCCGATCGGGGTCTCGACGCGGTATCGGGACTCATCCTGCCGGATCTAACCGCGGCCCGGCGCGGCGAACGAATCCAGCAACACCGAACGGTAGCGGTCGCGCAGCCGCTCGTACTGGTACCGGTTGTACGCCAAGGGCTCCAGGGTGAGCCGGCGCGGCAGCCATCGCCAGCCCAGCTGCAGCGCGGCGACGTAGACGGCGAACTCGGCCTGCTCCCGCGCGCCCCAGCGCACCCCGAGCAGCCGGCGCATGGTGGGGTGGGCGACCGCGGCCGAGCACACCAGCACCGGCCGCGCGGCCAGCGAGGTCAGCACCGGCCAGACCAGTCGCAGCACCGGCCGCAGCTGGCGAGGCAACAGCCCCGGGACCGGTGGCGCCACGAAGCTGCGGCTGGCGAATTGCAGAAACTCGTTGTCCGCCAAGTGTTTTGCGGCGACGGTGTCGTAGTAGTCGAGCATCTCGTCCAGGGTGGCCGGCAGCTTGCCCTGCTTGCTGGGCAGCTCGAGGAATTGCAGTTCGCGGCGCAGCGTCTGATACACGACTTCCTTCTCGTCGGTGCTCAGCCGGCGCCCGCACACCCGCAGGTAAGCCTGATACAGCAGGTTGAGGCCGCTGACCGCCACCCAGGTCCACAACTCGGGGTCCAGGGCGCTGTAGCGGGTGTCGCTGAACGCCCCCTTGCCGGTGCCGCGCACGTCGCGATGCAGTCGTTTGAGGTCGGCCCGCGACGCCTCGACGTCGGAGCTGTCACCGAAGGCCGCAAGGGCGGTGAACGCGGCGCTGCGGATGCCGCGGTCGGTGAAATTGTCGGCGAACCGCCCGCTGCGGTCCACCGCCGCCGCGATCTCCCGATGCGCCACCTGGTCGAGGGCCAGCCGGCCGAAGGCCGCCGCCAACGGCGAGCCCGCGAACCACCGGACGTCCTCGGCCAACGCCCGGTGCGCGTCCGGCTGATCGGGTTCGGCCAGGGCCGTCGCCGCGGAATCGTTGCCGCGCCGGCTGATTCGGCTTGTCGTCGCCATACCGCTTCTCCTTGAGTGGGTGGTGGGTGGTGGCCCGCGACGGTTGGCCCGGCCGGCCTGTCGCGCCTGCCCGGGTCAGCGTTGATAGAAATCCAATTTTGTTCTATCGCTGGAGTGTGGCACAGACGGCGCCCGTGCGACAGAGGCTCGGCGCGATTTGTCCATGATTGCGCGCGATCCCGGCGGCGGGTCGCCCGCGGCCCCCGCGGGCGCGGTAGTCCCTAAGGCGCGGATCTATCACCGAGTCGCGCCGGGGACGGCGCCGCTCAGCTCAGGAAGGCGTTGACCGCGGTCGCCAGGTCCGGGGAGGCCGACGTCGCGAGGTTCTGATAGCTGCCGCCGCTGAGCTGGGCGACCGCCTCCCAGGTGGTGCGGTCCGGGTCGGCGCCGAAATCGATGATGTTCACCGCGATCGGCTTGGCCGGATCGGCGCTCTTGCGGATGAAGTCCTGCAGCCCGGGCCCGTCCAGGGTCTGGTCGGTGTGCGGGCCGGCGGTGATGACCAGAATCGAATTCGTCTGCCCCGCATGATAATTGGACTGCATGTCCTGGTAGATCATGCGCAGCGTGGTGAACGACACCGCGCCGCCGCTCGACGAGTACTGCTTGTCCAGCGCGGCCGACAGCGCCGCCGAACGCGGCTGCCCGTTGACCGGGTCGGCCAGCGGGCCGCTGGTGACCTCCGAGCGTCCCTCGTGACCGTCGAACGTCCACAGGCCGACCACGGCGCTGGCCGGCAGCGCCTTGATCTTGTCCTGAAGCGCTCCAATGACATTGGCCAGCCGGGATTTCCCGCCTTCCTGGCCGGGCATCGACTGGTCGAGCATGATCGTGGTGGCCTGCCCGGTCGACGGGCTGGCCATCGCCTCGGCCAAGGTGGCGCGCATCGCGTCGTCGCCGACCGACAGGGTCGACGGCAGCGCCGGGAAGGTGGTCACCGGGCTGCTCGGCGGTTTGACCCCGTTGACGCGGAAGCCCGCCTTCGCCAGCTTGGCCAGCTGGTCGGACTTGTGCATGAACCGGGAGAACTCGCTGGCGGCCGAGGCCTGTTCGCGGGTCAGCCACGACCCGCTGAGCAGCACGGTGGGGTAGTCGGCCACCGCCGCGGCACCCGGCGGCAGCCAGGAAGCCAAAGCGCCCTTGGTATCCGGCAGCGATTGCCCGCGCTGGAACAGCTGCTGTTCGGTGGTGACCACCGCGTGCACCGGCGCGCTCGCCGGGTCCCCGGGCTTGAGCAACGTGTTCATCGCCTCGGTCAGCGAGTTGTCGGCCAGCTTGGGTTGCGCGCTCAGCAGCGTGCGCACCGCGCCGGTGCCCTGCGTCACCGGCGCGCCCGGGGGCACCGACGCGGCCGCCACCGCCTCGCCGGCCAGGAACGCCGCATCCCCGTTGCCGGTCATCGGCAGCGCCAACCGCAGCGACCCCCACGCGGGTAAGTTCAATCCCGCCAACGCATTCGGGTTGGTCTGCAACCCGGGCAGTGCCGCCCAGTTCTGACCCGACAGGGCCGGCAGCAGTTCCGGGCGGACGGCCAGCACCACCGGCGAGCTGGCCAGCGAATGGCTCTCGGTGATGGTCTTCTGGGCGGTGGCGCCGGCCAGCCGCGCCGCGGAGACCGAGCTGCCCGGAATCCACAGTGCCGGTTGCCCACCGAGTTCCGCGGGCCACTTGCCGATGAAGCCGTTGAGCACGGCGTCGGAGCCGGCCGGCTTGACGCTGACCACCATGCAGTGATCGCCGATCGGGCCGGCCGACTTGTTGAAGCTCTCGGCGAATTGCCCGATGGCGTCGGCGATCGACGGGTCGGCGACGACCGGGACCTGCTCCTGGCCGCCGACGCAGCGCCCGGCCGCGGTGTGCGAACGCTTGGACAGCGCGTCACCGAAGAAGCGCCACAGGATCACCGACCCGACCACCACGACGACGGCGACCAGCGCCACGATCACGCCGATGCTGACCCCGCGGCGGCCACCCTCGCTGCGATGCCCGCCGCGCCAATCGAGCCGGCGTGCGCGCAGTGACGGCGCCGACGCCGGCGATTCCTGCGGGCCGGACGGGGCCGGCCGGCGCGACGGGAACTCGGGGTAGTCGTCGGGGTCCTCGTCGACGAGATCCTCGCCGGGCGCGAACTCCTCGGGCGCGTAGTCGTCGGCGACGAAGTCCGCGTCGGGGTAGCGCCGTTCGTCCGGGTAGTAGCCCTCGTCCGGCGCGCCTTGCGCGTCGAAGGCGTAGGCGTCGTCGCGCTCGTCGACCGGGTGGTCGGGCGATGGCTCGTCGAGGAAGTCGTCGGGGTCGGGCGCACTGTGCCTACCCATCGTGGTGCCCGCGGCCTTTCCGTCGATCCAGCGATAATCCGGCGCCGATTTTAGTCATCAGCGGAACTATGACACGACCGAGCGCGATTCGGGCGCAGGCTCAATTCGACTGCGCGGCGCGGGCCTTAACCTCGCGCCGGCGGCGGTGCAGGATCGGCTCGGTGTAGCCGTTGGGCTGCTGCGTGCCGGTCAGGATCAGATCCTGGGCGGCCAGGAACGCCAGGCTGTCGTCGAAGTTGGGCGCCATCGGCTGATAGGCGGCGTCCTTGGCGTTCTGGGCGTCCACCAGCGGCGCCATCCGCTCCAGGCTGGCCCGCACGTCCTCCTCGGTGATCACCCCGTGGCGCAGCCAGTTGGCCAGCAGCTGGCTCGAAATCCGCAGTGTGGCACGGTCTTCCATGAGCGCCACGTCGTGGATGTCGGGCACCTTCGAGCAGCCGACCCCCTGGGCGACCCAGCGCACCACATAGCCGAGGATGGACTGGCAGTTGTTGTCCACCTCCTCGCGGATCTCCTCGGGAGCCCAGGCCAGCTCCTTGGCCAGCGGGATGGTGAGCAGCTGTTCGATGGTGGTGCGCTTCTTGCCGGCGAGCTCCTCCTGCACCGCGCCCACGTCGACGTAGTGGTAGTGCATGGCGTGCAGGGTGGCCGCCGTGGGCGAGGGCACCCACGCGGTGGTGGCGCCCGCCTTGGGCTGGCCGATCTTCTGCTCGACCATGTCGGCCATCAGTTCGGTCATCGCCCACATGCCCTTGCCGATCTGGGCCTTGCCCTTGAAGCCGGCGGCCAGCCCGATGTCGACGTTGGCGTCCTCGTAGGCCTTGATCCAGGTGGTGTTCTTCATCGCACCCTTGCGGATCATCGGCCCGGCCTCCATCGAGGTGTGAATCTCGTCGCCGGTGCGGTCCAAAAAGCCGGTGTTGATGAACACCACCCGGTCGGCCGCGGCCTTGATGCAGGCCTTGAGGTTGACGGTGGTGCGCCGTTCCTCGTCCATGATGCCGATCTTGAGGGTGCCCTGCGGCAGGCCCAGGACGTCCTCCACCCGGCTGAACAGCTCGCAGGTGAACGCGACCTCGTCGGGCCCGTGCATCTTGGGCTTGACGATGTAGATGGAGCCGGTGCGGCTGTTCTGCAGCGGCCCGTTCGCCTCGCCGGTCTTGAGCCCGTGGATCGCCGTCAGGCCGGTGAACAGCGCATCCATGATGCCCTCGAACACCTCTTTTTCCTCGTCGCCGTCGCTCAACACGATGGCGTCGTTGGTCATCAGGTGCCCGACGTTGCGGACGAACAGCAGGCTGCGGCCCGGCAGGGTCAGCTCGCCCTGGCCGTCGGGGGTGGTGTAGGTGCGGTCGGCGTTGAGCACCCGGGTGAAGGTCTTGCCGTCCTTGCTGACCTCTTCGGACAGGTCGCCCTTGTTCAGGCCGAGCCAGTTGCGGTAGCCGAGCACCTTGTCGTCGGCGTCGACGGCGGCCACCGAGTCCTCGAAGTCCATGATCGTGGTGACGGCCGATTCCAGCACCACGTCCTTGATGCCGGCGCGGTCGGTCTTGCCGACCGGTGACTGCGGGTCGATGAGGATCTCGATGTGCAGGCCGTGATTGACCAGCAGCACCGACCAGTCCGGCGACCCGAGCTGCCCGGTGTAGCCGGCGAACTTCTCCGGCTCGGCCAGGCCGACGGAACCGTCGGCGGTCGCCACCTGCAGACGGCCGTCCTCGACGGACAACCCGGTCGCGTCGGCCCAGGAACCCGATTCCAACGGCACCGCCTGGTCGAGGAAGTTGCGGGCGTACGCGATCACCTTGTCGCCGCGAACCTTGTTGTAGCTCGAACCCTTTTCGGCGCCGTCGGTTTCGGGGATCACGTCGGTGCCGTACAGCGCGTCGTACAGCGAACCCCACCGGGCGTTGGCGGCATTCAGCGCGAACCGGGCGTTGAGCACGGGCACCACCAGCTGCGGGCCCGCGGTGGTGGTGATCTCGTCGTCCACCCCGGAGGTGGTGATGGTGAAGTCCTCGGGTTCGGGCAGCAGGTAACCGATTTCGATGAGGAAGTCGCGGTAGGCATCGATGTCGAGCGGCTCGATGACGCGCTGGCGGTGCCACTTGTCGATCTGGGCCTGCAGCTCGTCGCGGCGGCGCAGCAGCTCCTGGTTCCTGGGGGTGAGGTCGGTGACCACCTTGTCGACGCCCGCCCAGAAGCTGTCCGGGTCGATGTCGGTGCCGAGCAAGGCCTCGTCGTTCACGAAGTCGTAAAGCACTCGGGCGACGCGCAGGTTCCCCGCCGACACGCGATCAGTCATGATTCTCCTCCGTCACGGGCCGCCCTGGACCACCAGACCGGTCCCAGATTGGCAATGTCATCAGCCTACCGAGCACATCCTGGCGAGCGTGAGCTGCCTGACCCGACATGCGCAGGTCAGGCCACCCTGACAGCCCCAAGATCGACGCGGCGGCGGGCACCGGGATCGCACTCCAGCAACGACGCTGTACGCGCAAGCGATCCACTGCCCCCAGCACTTTCTTAACTGGTAGTCGTGAAAGATCATACGGGCTCCGCGCGGCGCGGCCGGTCGGGCCGGTCCCGCTAGGCCTCGCGCATCGTCCCGACGAGGTCCTCGACCAGGTCTTCCATCGCCACCATGGCCACCACGGCGCCGCCCTGGTCGGTCACCAGCGCCAGGTGGCTGTTGCTGCGCCGCATCCGGGACAGGCCGTCGGCCAGCGGCAGCGACCGCGGCAGCCGGGGCAGCGGCCGCACCTTCGCCAGGTTGATCACCGTCGCCGGGTCGTCGTCGAGCGTCAGCACGTCCTTGATGTGCAGGTAGCCGATGAAATCGCCGGTGGGGTTGGTCACCGGGAACCGGGAGTACCCGGTCTGGGCCAGGGCCTGCTCGACCGCTCCCACCGTCGGGCCCGAGCCGGGCGCGGCCACCGGCACCGCATGCACCCGGGCCAGCGGCACCGCCACGTCGCCCACCACCCGGTGCCGCAGCTGCAGCGCCCGGGTCAGCCGGGTGTGCTCCTCGCGGTCCAGCAAACCCTCCGACTCCGACTCGGCGATCATCTCGCTCAGCTCGACCGGGGAGACGGTGATCTCCAGCTCCTCCTTGGGCTCCACGCCCAGCGCGCGGACCACCACGCTGGCGCACCGGTTGTAGAACGCGATGAACGGCCGGGCCGCGCGCACGTAGGCCAGATACGGCGGCACCAGCAGCATCGCAGTTCGCTCCGGGCCGGCCAGCGCGATGTTCTTGGGCACCATCTCCCCGAGCAGCACGTGCAGCGTCACCACGATGGCCAGCGCGATCGCCAACGACAGGGTGTGCAGCAGCGCGGGGTGAATCCTGGTCAGCCCCAACAGCGTTCGCAGCAGATTGGACACCGCCGACTCGCCGATGCGGCCCAGCAGCAGCGAGGCGGCGGTGACGCCGAGCTGGGCGCCGGCCAGCATGGACGGCAGCTGCTCGGAGGCCCGGATCACCGTGACGGCGGCCGCGCGGCCCTGCTCGGCCAGCGCTTCCAGCCGGTCGCGGCGCGCCGAGATGAGCGAGAACTCCGCGCCGACGAAGAACGCATTCACCCCGATCAGCAGGCACGCCAGCAGCACGCCCATGGTGTCGCTCATCGGCGCCCGCCCGGGGCTTCGGCGTGCGCGTCGATCTCGGTCAGCTCCAGCACGTCGATGCGGCGACCGTCCATCCGGATCACCCGCGCCTGCCAGCGCAGCACCGGATCCAGCAACCCGTCGGGATCCAGGGCTGGCAGCTTCACCGTCTCACCGGCCGCCGGGATGTGACCGATCTCGCGCAGCACCAGCCCGCCGATCGTCTCGTAGGGGCCCTCGGGCGCCCGGAAGCCGGTGGCCGCGGCCACCTCGTCGATGCGCAGCAGGCCCGACACCCGCCAGCCGGTGCCGGCCGGCACCACGTCGGGGGTGGCGTCGTCGTGCTCGTCGCGGACGTCGCCGACGATCTCCTCGATCAGGTCCTCGACCGTCACCATGCCCGCGGTGCCGCCGTATTCGTCGACGACCAGCGCGGTCTGCAGGCTGTTGGCCCGGATCTCGGCCATCACCGCGTCGCCGTCCAGCGTGGAGGGCACCACCGGCACCGGCTGGGCCACCGTGGTCAGCAGTGTGTGCGCGCGGGCGGCCCGCGGGATCGCGAACACCTGCTTGACGTGCACGATGCCGACGGTTTCGTCCAGGTCGCCGTCGACGATGGGGAACCGGGAGAACCCCGATTCGGCGGCCGCGGTCACCAGGTCGGCCACGGTGTCGTCGGTCTGCAGGGCCACGATCTTGGACCGCGGCGTCATCAACTCCTCGGCGCTGAGCGTCCCGAACTGCAGCGAGCGGCGCACCAGGGCCGCGGTCGCGGCGTCCAGCGCGCCGCTGCGCGCCGACGAGCGCACCAGCGACAGCAGCTCCTGGGGGGAGCGGGCCGACCGCAGCTCCTCGGCGGGCTCCACGCCCAGCCGCCGCACGATCCAGTTGGCTGCGCCGTTGGTCAGCCTGATCGCCGGGGTCAGCAACGCCGAGAACAGCAGCTGCGCGGCCACCACGGCGCGGGCCGTCGACATCGGCCGCGCCACCGCCAGGTATTTGGGGACCAGCTCGCCGAACACCATCGACACCGAGGTCACGATCAGCAACGCCAGAAACGCCATGATCGCGTCGCCGACCCGATCGGGGATGCCGACCGCGTCCAGCCAGGGATGCGGCAGGTCCTCGACCATCGGATCGGTCAGGTAGCCGGCCGCCAGCGTGGTGGCCGAGATGCCCAACTGGGCGCCGGACAGCTGAAACGACAGCCGGTGATGGGCGCGGCGGATCCAGCGGTCGCGGCGTCCCCCGGTGCGGGCGTTGGCCTCCACGGTGCTGCGGTCCAGCGTGGTGAGCGAGAATTCGGCGGCGACGAAGACGGCGTTGCCGAAGATGAGCACCGCGATCGCCACAATGCTGACCACGGTGACGGTGACGTTCATGACCTACGCCACCCGCCGGACGGGAAGGGCCCGGTGGCCGGGGGAGGCTCCGCATCGGGCGGCTGGTCGGACGGGCCATGCGCCCGCACGCCGGTGGCTTGCGCGGGTGCCTGCGGCACGTCGATCCTTTCGCTGCCCGGTGGCGGAGGGCGCGGACGCGCCCGTCTTTGCTGCCTTATGCTAGCCCGCGCTCTGGCGCCGGGGCGCCGACCACCGGGGCCACGCCGACGCCTGACGCTCCGACCGACACCCCGGAGGCGACTTCGGTATGCCTACCCTTACTCGGGTAGGCTCGGCGCACTATGTCCGACGCCCCAGCCGAGAGCGCGCCAGCCCAGATTGACCCAGTCCAGACCGACCCAGCCGAGCAGCCCGTCCAGATCCTGCCGCGCGAGCGGTCCGATATCCCCGACGCCGTGGCGCGCATTCCCCGTCCGCCCGTGCCCCACCTGGATCCGCCGTTCGCCCTGCGCGTGGCGCGGCTCGGCGACGCCGACATGGTGGCCGAGTGGATGAACCGACCGCACTTGGCCGCGGCCTGGGAGTACGACTGGCCGACCCCGCGCTGGCGGCGGCATCTGGGCGCCCAGCTTCAGGGCAGCTACTCGCTGCCGTTGATCGGAAGCATGCGCGGTGTGGATCTCGCTTACCTCGAACTGTATTGGGGCGCAAAGGATCTCATCTCGCGTTACTACGACGCCGAGCCCTACGACCTGGGACTGCACGCCGCCATCGCCGACGTGAAACTGGTGAACCGGGGACTGGGACCGATGCTGCTGCCCCGGATCGTGGCCAGCGTCTTCGCGACCGAGCCGCGGTGCCGCCGGGTGATGTTCGACCCCGACCACCGCAACACCACCGCGCGCCGGCTGTGTGAGTACGCCGGCTGCCGGTTCCTCGGCGAACAC
Source organism: Mycobacterium sp. MAC_080597_8934 (assembly GCF_000523975.1). Lineage (NCBI taxonomy): Bacteria > Bacillati > Actinomycetota > Actinomycetes > Mycobacteriales > Mycobacteriaceae > Mycobacterium > Mycobacterium sp. MAC_080597_8934. The sequence goes on from NZ_JAOS01000004.1 coordinate 225,986, forward strand.
GACACGACGAACCGGCGGATGGCGCTCTACGCGCTGGACGCCCCCACCACGGACCGATAGCCGCCATGGTCGGCCGCCATGCCGGCGGCGACCAACTCCCACAACACCTCGTCGGTGCCGCCGCCGACCCGGGCCAGCTTCATGTCGCGCCACCACCGCCCGAGCGGTGTCTCCTCGACCAGATAGCCTGCCCCGCCGAAAATGTGCATGCACTCCGACATCACCTCCTCGCCGAGCCGGGCCGCGGTCACCTTGACGCCGGCTGCGGCGCGCAGGTCCAGCCGGCCCTGTGCGGCGATGCCGTTCAGCCCGTGCTGCAGCAGGTCGACGCGGGCCTGCAGGTCGGCCATCCGCAGCCGCAGCGCCTGGTGCTCGAACAGCGTGCGGCCGAATTGCCGGCGAGTCATCATGCGGGCCAACGTGATCCCGATGGCCCGCTGGCACGACGCGGCGATCTGCCCCGCGATCGACATCCGCTCGTGCGCCAGCCCCCAGCTGATGGCCGCCAGCCCGGTGCCCGCCCGGGCGACCAGCGCGTCAGCGGGTACCCAGGTGTCGATGTGCACCGCGGCGGTGTCCAGCGGTCCGGCGCCGACCTTGGCATAGGGTCGCTGAACGCTGGCCTGGGAGGTCGGGACCGCGATCAGCGCGACGTTGCCGTGTTTGCTGGCGGAGTCGTGGTCGATGCCGCGCGCCACCACCATGATGTGGTCGGCGATGGGGGACAGGGAGACGAATTTCTTGACGCCGCGGACGTCGAAACCGCCGTCGCGGGAAGACATCTCGGTGCGCACGATCTGCAGATCGGAGCCGCCGGACTCCTCGGAGGCCCCGATGCACAGCACGGCCTGCCCCGCGATTGCCCGCTCGCAGATGTCGCGCAGGTAGTCCGACTTGCCGAACCGGCGCAGGACGGCGATCGCCGAGTCGTGCAGGCTGACCCCCACCCCGATGCCCGCCGACGACAGCCGGCCGAGCGCTCGAGCAAGTTCGACGAGCTTGCCGACGTCGGGAAGCATTCCGCCGCACCACTTTTCGCTGAACACACCGCGGGCGCCCAGGTGTTCGATCAGCTCGCGCGGAAACCGTTGCCGCGCTTCGGCTTCGCGCGTCCACTCCAGCACCTGATCGTCGAAGGCGCCGGCGAGAATGGTCCGGTAGTGGTCGATGTCGGCCGTTGTTGCCGCGGACAGGGTCGTCACTTAGTCCACCGCCTCCAATGAGCGCCGCACGTCCAGGCGGCGTAGTTTGCCCGACGAGGTTCGGGGCAGCGACCCCGGTGCCATGAAGATCACATCGGAGGGAACGACGCCGCACACCGATGCGACCCGCTGGATCACCTCGGCGCGCGCGCCGGCCCGATCGCGGCCAGCGAATTCGGCGGCGATGATCAGGCCGGGGCGCGCGGAATTCTCGCCGGTGCCCAGCGCTACCACGGCGCCTTCCCGCACGCCGGGCACCTGGGCGGCGACCGTCTCGATCTCGGTCGGGAAGATGTTGCGGCCGGCCAGGGTGATCAGCTCCTTGGCCCGGCCGCACACCACCAGCCCGTCGTCGGAGTAGAAGCCGAGATCGCCGGTGGGAAACCAATTTTGGTGGTCGATCGGCGCGTGACCCAGGTAGCCGTCCATCATCGACGCGCCCCGGATCTCGATCTCGCCGATGCCGTCCGGTGCGTCGTGGCGCGGCGAGATCCGGATCTCGGTGCCGGGGATCGGCGCGCCCAGCACCGCGTGCCGGTGCGTCCCGGTCTCGTCGCTGACGTCGGCGAACCGCAGCCCGGTGCCGGGCGCCGGCACGCTGACCGCACACGTCGCCTCCGCCAGGCCGTAGGACGGGGTGGCGGCACCGGCGTCGAAACCGAACGGGGCCATGGCGGTCGCGAAGCGCTCGAAGCCGGCGCAGTCGACCGGCTCCCCGCCGTTGATCGCCACCCGCAGGGCGCCCAGGTCGACGCCGGAGACCCGGCGGGCGTATTTGCCGACCAGGTTGTAGGCGAAGTTCGGCGCCGCGGTGATGGTGGCCCGGCTCTCCGACAACCACGCGAGCCAGCGAAACGGCGAGGCGGTGAAAGCCGAGGTGGGCGCGAGCCACAACGACATTCCACCCAGCGCGGACGCGAGCAGGAAGGACAGCCCCATGTCGTGGTAGAGCGGCAGCCACGAGCAGCCGACGTCGGCCGGAGTCACCCCGAGCCGGGCGTTGAGGCCGCGCAGGTTGGCCAGTACCGCGTCGGGGGACAGCGCCGCGGTTTTGGGCGTGCCGGTGGACCCGGCGGTGCCCTGCAGGATCGCCGGATTCGCGTGCGGGGCCGGCGGCTCGGGGCAGCGGCGGCCGGTATTGGCCGCGACGGCAAGGTCTTCGACGACCATCTCGTCCGGGCGGGACGGGTCCAGGGCTTGCAATGCGTCCAGCTGGGAGCCGTGGCTCAGGACGGTGCGCACGCCGATCCCGGCGAAGCGGGTCAGCGTGGTGTCGGCCCAACGCCGACCCTCGGCCCCGCGGACCGGCCCGGGCAGGATCGAGACGCCGGCGCCGGCCAGCCAGGCGCCCACGATGGCGGCGACGAACTCGAGGGTCGGCTCGCCGACCAGTCCCAGGGCGGCGGGTCGGTCCCGGTCGAGCAGCCATGCGGCGATGCCCTCGGCCAGTCCGTGCACCTCCGGCCACCGATGGCGGCGCCAGGCCGCCGACTCGCGGTCGAAGACCACCAGATCGCTGCCGCCGGTGCGCATCGCGGCCGTCAGCGCCGCGGCCAGCTCACTCATCGCGGGTTTCGCGGGGTTCCGCGGCGATCGCGGCCTGCAGGTCGCCGACGGTCTCGCAGCTCAGCAGTTCCTCTTCGGTCAGCGTGACCCCGAGCCGTTCCTCGATGGCCACCATGCCCACCGCGAACGCCACCAAGTCCAGCCCGACGTCGTCGACCAGCCGGGCGTCCGGAGTCACCCGGGACACGTCGACGTTGAGGTCGTCGCGCAGGATGCCGAGAAGCTCGGCGCTGACGTGGTTTTCGGGTGAGCCCGCGGGCATGGCCCCGGTCGGGGCGGGGGAGGCGGAGGAGGTCATGGCGAAGTAGGTTAGCAGGCCGTATTAGGCAAGGCTAGCCTTACTAGCCGACCTCGGCGCGTCGCGCCGGCGCGTCACCAGCCCAGCGGAAGCGGATGCCCCTCGGCGAAGCCCGCGGTCGACTGCACCCCGACCACTACCCGTTCGTACAGCTGCGCCAGGGTGGCGGCCCCGACGTAGGTGCAGGTGCTGCGCACGCCCGAGGTGATGTGGTCGATCAGATCCTCGACGCCGCCGCGGGCCGGGTCGAGACCCATCCGCGACGTCGAAATGCCTTCCTCGAACAGCGATTTGCGGGCCCGGTCGAAGGCCGTCTCGGCGCCGCTGCGGGCGACCACCGCCCGCTTGGACGCCATGCCGTAGCTCTCCTTGTAGGGCTGGTCCTCGCGGTCGCGCATCAGGTCGCCGGGCGACTCGTAGGTGCCGGCGAACCACGACCCGATCATCACGTTCGACGCCCCGGCGGCCAGCGCCAGCGCCACGTCACGCGGGTGCCGGATGCCGCCGTCGGCCCATATATGTCCACCCAGTTCCCTTGCCGCCGAAGCACATTCGACGACAGCGGAGAACTGCGGGCGGCCCACGCCGGTCATCATCCGGGTGGTGCACATCGCGCCCGGCCCCACGCCCACCTTGACGATGTTCGCCCCGGCGCCCAGCAGGTCGCGGGTGCCGTCGGCCGAAACCACGTTGCCCGCCACCAGCGGCACCCCCAGCTCGAGCGAGGCGACAATGCGGATCGCCTCCAGCGTCTTGACCTGATGCCCGTGCGCCGTGTCGATCACCAGCAGGTCGATTCCGGCCTCGACCAGTGACCGCGCCTTGGCCCCCACGTCGCCGTTGATGCCGATCGCCGCGCCCACCCGCAACCGGCCCTGCGCATCGACGGCCGGGGTGTACAGGCCGGCGCGCACGGCTCCGGTGCGGGTCAGCACGCCGGCCAGCGTGCCGTCGGCGTTGGTGACGACCGCGACGCCGATGGGCGCCTGCTCGAGCAGGTCGAAGATCTTGCGCGGCTCGGTGCCCACCGGGGCCACCACGAAGTCGGTCATCGCGACGTCGCGCACCCGGGTGAAGCGGTCCACGCCCAGGCACGACGATTCGCTCACCAGTCCCAGCGGGCGGCCCTCGAAGGCCACCACCGCCACGCCGTGCGCACGCTTGTGGATCAGCGCCATCGCGTCGGACACCGAGTCGTCGGGCTCGAGCAGCACCGGAGTGTCGAGCACCAGGTCGCGGCTCTTGACGAACTGCACCGTCTGCTGCACCGCGGTGATCGGCAGGTCCTGCGGCAGGATCACCAGGCCGCCGCGCCGGGCCACCGTCTCGGCCATCCGCCGCCCGGCCACCGCGGTCATGTTGGCGACCACGACGGGGATCGTGGTGCCCGAGCCGTCGCCGGTGGACAGGTCGACGTCGAAGCGCGACGGCACCTCCGAGCGGTTCGGCATGATGAAGACGTCGTTGTAGGTCAGGTCGTATCCGGGTCGATGCCCGTCGAGAAACCTCATCGCAGGTCCAGCCCCCTTACGGCCTCCAGTGTGGCCCCGTTATGCCGGCACTTCGCGGCGGTCGGCGCTCCACAGCGTGTGGAAGCGCTTGTCGGGGTCCTCGTCGATGCGCCCGTAGGTGTGCGCGCCGAAGAAGTCCCGCAGACCCTGGGTGAGCGCGGCGGGCAGCCGCTCGGTGCGCAGCGCGTCGTAGTAGGACAGCGCCGAGGAGAAGCCGGGGATCGGGATGCCCAACCGGGTGGCCGTGACCACGACCCGGCGCCAGCCGTCGATGGCGGCCTCGATCGCGCTGCGGAAATACGGCGCGACGATCAGGGTCGGCAGGTCGGGGTTCTCGTCGAAGGCGTCCTTGATCCGGTTGAGGAACTTGGCCCGGATGATGCAGCCGCCGCGCCAGATGGTGGCCAGGTCGCCGGGGGTGATGTCCCAGCCGTATTCGGCGCTGCCGGCCTGGATCTGGTTGAAGCCCTGCGCGTAGGCGATGATCTTGGACGCGTACAGGGCCTGGCGGATGTCCTCGGTGAACTGTGCTGCGTCGCTTGGCTTTTCGCCGAGCCGGCCCGACGCCAGCCCGGTGGTGGCCCTGCGCTGGGCCACCGAGCCCGACAGCGCGCGGGCGAACACCGCCTCGGCGATGCCGGTCACCGGCACGCCGAGGTCCAGCGCCGATTTGACCGTCCAGCGGCCGGTGCCTTTCTGTTCGGCCTCGTCGAGGATGAGGTCGACGAGCGGCTTTCCGGTCTTGGCGTCGGTCTGGCGCAGCACCTGCGCGGTGATCTCGACCAGGAAGCTGTCCAGGTCGCCGGAGTTCCATTCGTCGAACACGTCGGCGATCTGCTCGGCGGTCTTGCCCAGCGCGTCGCGCAGCAGCTGGTAGGCCTCACCGATCAGCTGCATGTCGGAGTACTCGATGCCGTTGTGCACCATCTTGACGAAGTGCCCGGCCCCGTCGGGGCCGATGTGCGTGCAGCACGGCACCCCGTCGACGTGCGCGGAGATCTCCTCGAGCAGCGGGCCCAGCGACCGGTAGGACTCGGCCGGGCCGCCGGGCATGATCGACGGGCCGTTGAGCGCGCCCTCCTCGCCGCCGGAGATGCCGGCGCCCACGAAGTGCAGGCCGCGTTCGCGCATCGCCTGCTCCCGGCGGATGGTGTCGGTGTAGAGGGCGTTGCCGCCGTCGATGATGATGTCGCCGGGCTCCATGGCGTCGGCGAGCTCGTTGATCACCGCGTCGGTGGGGTCGCCGGCCTTGACCATGATCAGCACGCGGCGCGGTTTTTCCAGCGCGTCGAGGAATTCGGCGATGGTTTCGCAGCGCACGAACTCGCCCTCGTCGCCGTGCTCTTTCAGCAGCGCGTCGGTTTTGGCGATCGACCGGTTGTGCAGCGCCACGGTGTAGCCGTGCCGGGCGAAATTGCGGGCGATGTTCGAACCCATCACGGCCAGCCCGGTGACGCCGATCTGGGCGGTGCCGGTGGTGGGACGCGACGGGGTAACCGACGAACTCATGTCTTCGCCTCTCAATTGGGGTCTCGGCAAAAAGCTTTCGGTGACACTGTGGCACAGCGCCCGATCACCGGGTGACCGGTCCCGGCGGCATCAGAGGTTGAGCAGGCGTTCCAGCTCGGTCAGCCACGGCACCGCTAGGGCGACGGTGGGCACCACGAACACCGCCGCGGCGGCCAGGTAGGCGGCCGCCGAGAGCAGGCGGCTGTTGCCGCGCCCGCCGAGCCGGCGCACCCGGACCACGGTGCTGGGCCGCCGGCGGCCAGCGCGCCGGACGGCGCCCGCCCGGATGCGCAGGCGACCAGCGCCCGGGCCAGGGGAGCGCGGCCGGCGGCGCGCACGGCGGCGTCGTCGGCGAGCAGCTCGACCAGCAGCTGCACCGCGCCCAGCGCGTTGGCGCTGCGCACCAGCCGGGGGAACGCGGCGTGCACCGCGGTGAATGCCTCGAGCACCAGGTCGTGGCGGGCCCGCAGGTGCGCCCGCTCGTGGGTGAGGATGGCGGACACCTCGGCGTCGGCCAGGGTGCTCAGGGTGCCCTCGCTGACCACCACCCGGCTGCGCACTCCCGGCAGACAGTAGGCCAGGGGTTGCGGGACGTCCAGCACCCGCAGATCGCGGGTGCGGCTGCAGGGCTGGGACAGCGCGGCGCCGTGGCCCATCCCGACCAGATCGACGACCATCCGGTGATGGGCCCGCCGGCGGCGATTGGCGATGGCCACCCGCACCACCGCGACCATCAATCGGGCGCCGACCAGCACGGTCAGCGCGAAGACGCCGATGTATGCCGTCCACAGCGGCCACCCGAGGCGGCCCTCGGCGCCGAGGATGCTGGTGGTGGGCCGGCCGTCGGGACCGGGCACCAGCACCCGGGTGGCGATGGCGATCCCGGCGCTGAACGCCGAGAGGACCGCGGCCAGCGCGACGGCCTGCCACAACACCATCGCGGCGCGGGGAGCGCGCAGCGGCCAGCGCGCGCGGGCCAGCATCGCCGGCACCGGGCCGGTTAGCAGCACCGCGAGAATGGTGAAGGCCAGGGCGGACACCCTGTTAGTGTCCCTCAGCCCTCCGGGCCGGCGCCAGCAGATGCCGGGTTATTGCGTTGATTGGCTTCCAGTTCGGCGAGTGCGCGGCGCAGCGCCTCGGCCTCGTCGGCGCCGACGCGCTCGACGAAGTGCACCAGGGCGGCCTGCCGGCTGCCGGAGTCCTCGGCTTGGGCCAGCGCGTCCACCATCAGGCCGGCCACCAGCTCGTCGCGGCCGTGCACCGGGGCGTACCGGTGTGCCCGGTCGTCGCGGATCTGGGAGACCAGGTTCTTCTTGGCCAACCGTTGCAGCACGGTCATGATCGTGGTGTAAGCGAGGTCACGCTGGGCCGACAACGCCTCATGGACCTGGCGAACGGTCTGAGGTTCGGGGGTGGACCACAGGTGGTCCATGACGGCCCGTTCCAGATCCCCCAGCCGTGTCAGTTTGGCCATAGTTCGTTCCATCTCCTGAGCGTCGAAACCAGCGTACTCCGGCTTACTACCGGCGGTCGTACGGAACGCTGACAAATGCCTGTGCCGGCCACCGTGGGCGGCACCCGCCCGCACCGGCCCCGCACCGGATCCCGGGGGTTTTCCGGGGCTTTCCGGTGCGTCCCGGGACTTTCCGGGACTTTCCCGGACTTTCCGGGACAAGTTGAACAATACCCCTTGCGAAGTTAGGGCAGCCTTGCCTATTCTAAATCCCGTCGAGCGATAACGGACCGCGTGAGAGTCCTGAGGGCTGCAGTGACCCCCGGTCTACTCGATCGGCGAGCCCCGTGCCCTGTGCACGGGGCTCAGCCGTTTCTGGGGCCGGTATCGGCGACATCGCCGTCCCGCCGCGCCGGCCCGCCCGGGCGATGGTGTAGACACGGGAGCGTGTCAGAGCCGCAGGAAGCGATCATCCCGCCCGACTTTTCCGCACCCTTCGACCGCGAGATCGGGCTGCAGTTCACCGAACTCAGCCCCGACGGCGCCCGCGCCCGGCTCGAAGTCACCCCGAAGTTGTTGCAGCCCATGGGACTCGTCCACGGCGGCGTCTACTGCTCGATGATCGAAAGCATGGCCAGTGTGGCCGCCTACACCTGGCTGGCCACCCGCGGCGGCGGGAATGTGGTGGGGGTCAACAACAACACCGACTTCTTGCGTTCCATCGGCTCGGGCACGGTGTACGGCGTGGTCGAGCCCATCCACCGGGGCCGCAGCCAGCAGCTGTGGTTGGTCACCATCACCGACGACGACGACCGGGTCGTCGCCCGGGGTCAGGTGCGGCTGCAGAATCTCGAGGTTCGCAATACCTGATCGGCGCACGCCGAAAACCCCAGGAATCATGCTGGCGAGCAACGCCTTAGCCCGGGGTTCACTGAAGGCCATTGTGCCGCAACGGGTTTGGTCGATGCGGCCGGGCGGCTAGCTGGCTCGCCGGGCCGCGGGCCGCTTGGTCTCGGCGGCCAACACCGCCAGCTGTTCGAGGCGGGTACGGGCGAACGCCTGCTGCTCGGTGATGGTGAGCTGGCCGCGCCGGGTGCTCAGGAAGGTCACCGTCCAGGACAGCAGGGTGCTGACCTTGGTCTTGAAGCCGACCAGATACACCAGGTGCAGCACCAGCCACGCGAACCAGGCGAACAGGCCGCTGAATTCCAGGGGGCCGATCTTGGCGACGGCCGAGAAGCGCGACACCGTGGCCATCGAGCCCTTGTCGAAGTACTGGAACGGCTCCCGCTCGGCCGGATCGGCGCCGCCCAGTTCGGCCTTGATCGTGTTGGCGACGTACTTGGCGCCCTGGATGGCGCCCTGCGCCACGCCGGGCACGCCCTCGACGGCGGCCAGGTCGCCGATCACGAAGACGTTGGGGTGGCCGGGGATGGACAGGTCGGGCAGCACCTTGACCCGCCCGGCCCGATCGAGCTCGACCGTCGACTGCTCGGCCAGGTCGCGGCCCAGCGGGCTGGCCGATACGCCGGCGGACCACACCTTGCAGGCCGATTCGATGCGTCGGACGGTGCCGTCGGAGTCCTTGACGGTGATGCCGTTGCGGTCGACGTCGGTGACCATCGCGCCCAGCTGGATCTCCACCCCCATCTTCTCCAGCCGATCGGCGGCGCGCTTGCCCAGCTTGTCGCCGAACGGCGGCAGCACGGCGGGCGCGGCGTCGAGCAGGATGACCCGCGCCTTGGTCGGATCGATGTGCCGGAAAGAGCCCTTGAGCGTGTAGGTCGCCAATTCCGCGATCTGGCCGGCCATTTCGACGCCGGTGGGGCCCGCCCCGATCACGGTGAAGGTCAGCAGCTTGGCCCGTCGTTCCGGATCGCGGGACCGCTCGGCCTGTTCGAACGCGCTCAGGATCCGCCCGCGCACCTCGAGCGCGTCGTCGATGGACTTCATGCCCGGCGCGAACTCGGCGAAATGGTCGTTGCCGAAATACGACTGGCCCGCGCCGGCGGCGACAATCAAAGTGTCGTAAGGAGTTTCGTAGGTGTGGCCGAGCAGGTCGGAGACGACGAACTTGCCGGCCAGGTCGATGTGGGTGACGTCACCGAGCAGCACCTGCACGTTGCGTTGCCGGCGCAGCACCACCCGGGTGGGTGGGGCGATGTCGCCCTCGGACACGATGCCGGTGGCCACCTGGTACAGCAGCGGCTGGAAGAGGTGGTGGGTGGTGCGGGCGATCAGTTTGATGTCGACATTGGCGTGCTTGAGCTTTTTCGCCGCGTTCAGGCCGCCGAACCCTGACCCGATGATGACGACTTGATGCCGACGCTCGGGTCCAGCTGTGCTTCCTGAATGGGGGCTCATGTTTCCGCTGCTCCTGACGGGGGCTTCTGGACGCGCGACTGCACTCAGCCACCACGCTAGTCAGGCGAATACCCCGAAACCTAACTCACAACATGTGTAATCAACCACACCAGCAGTATCACTCCAGGTCGACAGCGCACGGTGTGGCGAAGTTATCAGCCGACGAATCATCCGGCCGTTATTGCGGCGAACCTTCTCCCGCGCAGTGGTCGTGGCCCTCTTGAACCGTTCCGCCGGGTACCCGCGCCAGCGCCGCCGCCTCGGCCTCCTCCCGGGTCGGCCCCCAGGCCCCGAAGTATTTGGATTTGGACGCGTTCAGCACCAGCGCCATGCAGCCACCCTGGCCGCTGGCCAACAGGCGGCAGTCGCTGATGCTCTTGCGGCAGGTGTCCATCGCCGCCTTCTCCGCCGCGCCCTGGCTCGCGGCGCCGTCGGCAATGCTGATGTGCCCGGTGGAATCGGAGATGGCCATCGCGATCCCGTTGTTGTCGGCATGCGCGACGGCCGTCGCGGCGAACGCCACCCCGACGGCGATCGCCGCCGCCGATGCTCGTTTGGTCATGGCCTTCCCGGCTTTACTTCCGCGCTGCGCGGTTGTGGCGCAGGTGAACGCTGCTAACGGAAGTATCGCCGCGCCGCGAGCGATCCGCGACTCGGGGGTGCTCCGGCCTCAACGCCTATGCGCCGACGAGCGGGCGCAGCGCTTCGCCGGCGGCCTGGACGATGCCGGGGGTGTAGAAGGGCAGGTTGATGATCACGCTGTCGATTCCGGCGTCGATCACCTTGGTCTTGATCTGGTCGGCGACCGAATCCGGGTTGCCGACCACCATGCGCTGGGTCATCTCGGCGGGGATCTGATCGAGGCTCGCGTTGTCGTCGATCATCACCGTGGTCAGAGTGCTGGTTTCCAGGGTCGCGGGATCGCGGCCCACCTCCTCGCAGGCCCGCCGCACGGCGTCCAGCTTGCGGGGCAGCTCGTCGAACCCGGCGATCACGTTGAGGTGGTCGAAATGCCTTGCGGCAAGCGGGATCGTCTTCTTCTCGCCGCTGCCGCCGATCATCAGCGGAATGCGGTCCCGGTAGCGGGGATTCGCGAACGCATCGCTGGCGCGGTACCACTTGCCCTCGAAGGTTGCCCGCTCGCCTCTGATCATCGGCAGGATGATCTCCAGTGCCTCGTCCAGCCGATTGAACCGGTCGGTGAAGGTGCCGAATTCGAAGCCCAACTGGTCGTGCTCGAGCTGGAACCAGCCGGTGCCGATGCCCAGGATCGCGCGGCCCTGGCTCACCACGTCCAGCGTGGTGATGATCTTGGCCAGCAGGGTGGGGTTGCGGTAGGTGTTGCCGGTGACCAGGGTGCCCAGCTGGACCCGCTCGGTGGCCGTGGCCAGCGCCCCCAGGGCGGTGTAGGCCTCCAGCATCGGCTGATCGGGCGACCCCAGCATCGGCAGTTGGTAGAAGTGGTCCATCACGAAAACCGAATCGAATCCGGCGGATTCGGCCTCGCGAGCCTGGGCGATGACGGTGGGGAAGAGCTGTTCGGCGCCGGTGCCGTAGGAGAAGTTGGGAATCTGCAGACCAAGTCGGATAGCCACGGTCATCACCGTAACGATCGGGCCGGTCGGCGAGAAGGGTGCGGCGTTACGCCTCAGGCGAAATGCGCCAGCGCGCCGTGGCTGACATGCAGGGTCTGGCCGGTGATGTGACGTGCGGCCGGACTGGTCAAAAACAGCGCCAGGCGCGCGACCTCCGCGGCCACCGGCGCGGGGCTGCGGGAGAGCCCGTCGTAGCCCGGCTGGGCGCCGCGCCCGCTGGCCACCGCGTTGACGGTGATGCCGCGGGTGCCGAACACGCTTGCCTGTCCCGCCGTCCAATTCGACAGCGCCGCTTTGACCGCGGCCTGGGCGCTGCCCGCGGGCGGGTTTTCCGGCACCACGCTGATGATCGAGCCGCCCGAGCGCAGGTGATCGCCCACGGTCTGAACCGTCAGCGCGGCCGAAAGCACCGTCGCGTCAAGGGCATTGCGCCATGCGCTGGCCGTGTCGGCGATCGAGTAGGTGCGCGGATCGCCGGCCTCCCAGCTGGGTGCCGGCACGTGGACGATGGTGTCCAGGTGATGCGGGAACAGCGGGCGGGCCTGTTCCAGGGCGGCCGGGTCGGTGGTGTCGCAGACGATCGCCTCGGCCTCGAGCTCCTTGGCGGCGATCTCCAGATCGCTCTTGCGCGCACCCACCAGGGTCACTTTGTGGCCGTCGTCGCGGAAGCCCTCGGCCACCGCGCGTCCCAGCTCGGTGTCTCCGCCGGTAACCAGCACCTCCACCGCCATGACCTCCTCGTCCTCAACCGGGAACCCGGGCGCTGGCGGTTCGGCGCGGTAGCAACACCGCGGCCCCCGTCAACGGCCTGAGATCCCAGCGCGTGATGGCATCAGTTCCAGATATGTTACTGGACGGTAGCTAGTCGGGGAAATTCCGACCGCCGCGACGCGCGGAACATTTGGATAACTATTTCGGGACGGCCCGGGCACCGCTGTCTTGTGCCTTGCTTGCGGAGACAGCACCGCCACGCGGCCCGCATCAGCGTCGGGCTAGGGTGCTTTTATGCGGCGGATCGGGATCCTGACCGGGTTGCTGTCGGTGGTGCTGATTGCCGGTATGACCGGGTGTGGCTCCAAATCCCAGCCGCCGCCGACCGCGGGCAAACTGATGGTGTTCGCGGCCGCGTCACTGCGACCGGCGTTCACCAAGATCGCCGAGCGGTTCAAGGCCCAAAACCCCGGTACCGGAATCGAATTCGAGTTCGCCGGCTCCTCCGAGCTGGCCACCCAGCTGACCCAGGGAGCGACGGCCGACGTGTTCGCCTCGGCCGACATCGCGCAGATGGACGTCGTCGCCAAGGCGGGCCTGCTCGCCGCCGACCCGACGAACTTCGCCTCCAACACCCTGGTCATCGTCACCGCGCCGGGCAACCCGAAGCGGATCGGGTCGTTCGCCGACCTGACGAGGCCCGGGCTGACCGTGGTGACCTGCCAGCGGCCGGTGCCCTGCGGGGCGGCGGCCCACCGCGTCGAGGACAGCACCGGCGTGCACCTCAACCCCGTCAGCGAGGAGCCCAGCGTCACCGACGCCCTCACCAAGGTCACCAGCGGCCAGGCCGACGCCGCGCTGGTCTACGTCACCGACGCCAGGACCGCGGGGAGCAAGGTGGCGACGGTGAATTTTCCGGAGGCCGCCGGCGCGGTGAACGTGTACCCGATCGGAGTGTTGAAGCAGGCGCCGCTTGCCACCCAGGCGCGGAATTTCGTCGACCTGGTGACCTCCCCGCCCGGGCAGCAGATCCTGGCCCAGGCCGGCTTCGCCAAACCCTGACCGCGCACGGCGCCAAGGACAAAGCCGAAATTCCTGCGATTGCGCGCCGCCGGCGGCACCTCATATTTCCCACGCGATCCCTCTTCGCGTTGCATATTTGCGGACGACCTCGCGAATCGACCGCGCGGGCTTAGCCGAATCGCTAGCATCCTGACCGTGGCAGGGGAGGACCTTCGATCACCGCATTGTCGCGCGGTCAAACTTCCTGCGCCGCTGGGTTAACCAAGTAGCGGGTATCGGCAACGCAAGGGAGTTCGGCATGGCGGTCCGTGGCATCAGGGCACTCAAGAAAATCATGCAGACAACATTCGATCCGGAGCTGGTCGTTCCGGACGAAGCCAGGGTTACGGAATTCACCGGCGACAACAGCTTGTCGCGGAAAGACCTTTCTCAGCATCCAATTCCCCCGGGTTCCCTGACATGGAAGTATTGGGGACGGCTTGATGTGATCTTTTTCGGCAGCGGAGTCGTGGGCACCATTGCCGGGGCGTGGCCGCAGATGGCGAAAGCGACCTCGAGTTCCGTTCTTTTTACCGGTGACAGTTCGTTCGGTGCACGCTCCAAGATATATAAGGTACGGCGTCAGAGATCTCGTGAGTACATCTATGGCACGGTGTACGACGCGCCGGAGGATGCGAAGAAATACGGCCTGAAGACTCGGAACATGCACAAGTCCATCAAGGGCACCCTGCAGGAAGGCACCTTTCATGCGTTGAACGCCGACACCTTCTATTTTGGGCATGTCACCTTTTTCTATCATCTGTTGCTCAAGGTGGTTGAGCAGCTGTATTTCGACGGGGCCATGCCGCGTGCGATGAAGGAGCAGATATTCGAGGAATCCAAGGAGTGGTACAGCATGTGGGGGGTGGACGACAGTCCCCAGCCGGCCACCTACGACGATTTCGAGCGGTATCTGGACAACATCGAGCGCAATCATTTGGTGAACTCTCAGGTGACCCAGGTCATGCTGGAGCAATTCATGGAGCGCCGCGTGCCGCCGCGGTGGTGGCCTCCGGTCATGAAGAAGTTCGTGTGGCCCTGGGTGGCGGGTCGGCGGCAAGTCGTCGTCAACAGTTTCCCGCCCCACGTGCAGGAGCTGTTCAATTTGGAGTGGACCCCCGAGGACGAGGAGATCGCGCGCCGCTTCATGCGGATGTATCGACGGCTGTACGCGATTCTCGAGCGTGTTGTCCCGCTGAAGTTCCTGTACTTGCCAATTGCCGTCGAAGGCTTCAAACGGGAAGGGGTCGATCCGCGCAAGATCACCCTGGAGTCCGCACAGCAAGCACTCCGGGAAAATCGCGCTCGCCGCGCCGCGCGGGAAAATGCGTCAGCAGACGAGACCAATGGGGTGCTCGCGTCCGGCTAATAAGGCGCCGGTCCGCGTCGGACCCCCGGGGGTCCTCTTTCGCCCGTCTCGGCCGTACCTGACATGCTGTGCAGCGAATAACCGGCGGCCCCACCTATTCGTCGGCGGGCCGAACGAGGCAGACAAGGCAAAGGGGTAGGCATTAGCAGACGCGGCACGGCGCTGCCCCGCTGGGTGTACCTTCCCGCGGCGGCCGGGACCATGTTCGTGGTGCTGCCGTTGTTGGCGATCGCGGTCAAGGTGGACTGGCCGCACTTCTGGTCGCTGATCACGAGCCCGTCGTCGCGCACGGCGCTGCTGCTGAGCCTGAGGACCGCCGCCGCCAGCACCGCGCTGTGCGTGGCGCTGGGGGTGCCGATGGCGCTGGTGCTGGCCCGCGGCGGGACACGGCTGGTCCGGTCGCTGCGGCCCCTGATCCTGGTGCCGTTGGTGCTGCCGCCCGTGGTGGGCGGGATCGCGTTGTTGTATGCGTTCGGTCGGCTCGGGCTGCTGGGGCACTACCTGGAAGCCGCGGGTATCAGCGTTGCGTTCAGCACCACCGCCGTGGTGCTGGCGCAGACCTTCGTGTCGCTGCCGTTTCTGGTGATCTCGCTCGAGGGCGCGGCGCGCACCGCGGGCGCCGATTTCGAGGTGGTGGCCGCGACACTGGGCGCGCGACCCACCACGGTCTGGTGGCGCGTCACCCTGCCGCTGCTGTTGCCCGGTGTCGTGTCCGGGGCGGTGCTGGCGTTCGCCCGCTCGCTGGGTGAGTTCGGCGCGACGCTGACCTTCGCCGGATCACGGCAGGGCGTCACCCGCACCCTGCCGCTGGAGATCTACCTGCAGCGGGTGACCGACGCCGACGCGGCCGTGGCGCTGTCCATCCTGTTGGTGGTGGTGGCGGCCGTGGTGGTGCTGGGGCTGGGCGCTCGCCGGCTGACCGGGACCGACGCCAGGTAGCCGCCGGCCATGAGCGAATTGCAGCTGCGCGCGGTCGTCTCGCAACGGCGCTTCGAGGTGGAGTTCTCGGTGGCCGCCGGGGAGGTGCTGGCGGTGCTGGGTCCCAACGGCGCGGGCAAGTCGACGGCCCTGCACGTCATCGCCGGGCTGTTGCGCCCCGACCGTGGGCTGGTGCGGCTGGGGAACCGGGTGTTGACCGACACCGCGGCCGGGATCGACGTGCCGACGCACGACCGCCGAGTCGGGCTGCTGCTGCAGGACGCCTTGCTGTTCCCGCATATGAGCGTCGCCGCCAACGTCGCGTTCGGGCCGCACAGTCGCCGGCCGATGTGGCGCCGGGGCCGCCGGGCGGAGAAGGCCACCGCCTTGCGCTGGCTGCGGGAGGTGGACGCCGAGCCGCTCGCCGACCGAAAACCGCGACAACTCTCCGGCGGGCAGGCGCAGCGGGTCGCGATCGCGCGGGCGCTGGCCGCCGAACCCGACGTGTTGCTGCTCGACGAGCCGTTGGCCGGTCTCGACGTCGCGGCGGCCGCGGCGATCCGGTCGGTGCTGCGCAGGGTCGTCACCCGCATCGGCTGCGCGGCGATGCTGGTCACCCACGACCTGCTGGACGTGTTCACGTTGGCCGATCGGGTGCTGGTGCTCGAATCCGGCAGGATCGCCGAAATCGGCCCGGTGGCCGACGTTTTGACCGCGCCGCGCAGTCATTTCGCGGCCCGGGTCGCGGGGGTGAACCTGGTCAACGGGACCGCCGAGGGCGACGGTGCCCTGCTCGCGCGCTCCGGTGCCCGCTGGTATGCCGCCCCGGCGGCGCCCGCCGGCCAGGTCGCGTCCGGCCAGCGCGCCGTCGCGGTTTTCCCGCCGACGGCGGTGGCCGTCTATCGCGAGCAGCCGCACGGCAGTCCCCGCAACACCGTCGAGGTGACGGTCGCCGAGATGGACGTGCGCGGGGCGGCGGTGTTGGTGCGCGGCGCTCAGCAACCCGACGGCGCGCCGGGGCTGGCGGCCGAGATCACCGTGGACGCCGCTTCGGAATTGCGGTTGACGCCGGGGGACCGGGTGTGGTTCTCGGTCAAAGCCCATGAAGTGGTGCTGTATCCGGCAACGGCCGCGGCGGAACGCTGAACGGCGCCCGCCCGGCGCGGCCGCGCTCCGCAGATTGCACATTGGCAACATCAGTGAAACCGCACTGCATTAGTCCGCAATGCTCCTTGCGTCACAGCGGTAACACGGTAGGTTCGTCGCCATGGATCAGGTGGAACCGACCTCGACACGCCGCAAAGGACTGTGGACGACGCTGGCGATCACCACGGTGAGCGGCGCCAGCGCCGTCGCCATCGCGTTGCCGGCGACCTCGCATGCCGATCCCGAGGTCCCGACCCCGGTCCCGCCGAGCACGGCGACCGCCCCGCCCGCCGCGCCGGCGCCCAACGCGCAACCGGCACCCGCCGCGCCGGCGCCCAACGGGCAAACGGCACCCGCCGCCCCGGCGCCAAACGGGCAACCGGCGCCGGCGGCTCCGGCGCCGAATGATCCCAACGCGGCCCCACCACCGGTGGGGGCACCGCCGAACGGGGCACCGCCGGCGCCGCCGAACGGGGCACCACCGCCGCCCGTCGACCCGAACGCGCCGCCGCCCCCGCCGGCCGACCCGAACGCCGGGCGGATCCCCAACGCCGTCGGCGGGTTCAGCTACGTGCTGCCCGCCGGCTGGGTGGAGTCCGACGCGTCTCACCTCGACTACGGCTCGGCGCTGCTGAGCAAGGTCACCGGCCCGCCGCCGATGCCCGACCAGCCGCCCCCGGTTGCCAACGACACCCGCATCGTGATGGGCCGTCTCGACCAAAAGCTTTACGCCAGTGCGGAAGCCAACAACGCCAAGGCCGCGGTGCGGCTGGGCTCGGACATGGGCGAATTCTTCATGCCCTATCCCGGCACCCGCATCAACCAGGACAGCACCCCGCTCAACGGCGCCAACGGAAGCACCGGCAGCGCGTCCTACTACGAGGTGAAATTCAGCGACGCGTCCAAGCCGAACGGTCAGATCTGGACCGGCGTCATCGGTTCGGCCAACGGCGGCAACGCGCAACGCTGGTTCGTCGTCTGGCTGGGCACCTCGAACGACCCGGTGGACAAGGTCGCGGCCAAGGCGCTCGCCGAGTCGATCCAGGCGTGGACGCCGCCGGCCGCCCCGCCGGCGGCTCCGGGCGGACCAGGGGCACCGGCTCCAGCGGCTCCAGGCGCGCCGGCGGCTCCGGCTCCAGCAGCCCCGGGGGCCCCGGCGGCACCGGGCCAGGCGCCGGCCGTCGAGGTCAGCCCCACCCCCACACCGACACCGCAGCAGACCCTCTCGGCCTGAGCGACCGACGAGTCCGGGCCGTCGCGTCGGCAACCGGTTGATCAACCGTCGCCGATTCGTCACTCGATTCGTGACCCAAACTGGGTATACCGAAGTGACGGCCCAGCAAACAGCTGGGCTTTGCCAGCGATTGCGAGGAGATCCTCATGGACGTCACTGCTGCCACCGAATACCTGGCCCGCTCCACCACGCTGACCAGCGTCGGCATCATCGGCTACATCATCATCGGCGGCCTGGCCGGTGCCCTGGCCAGCAAGATCGTCCGGGGTAGCGGCGCCGGCATCCTGATGGACATCGTGATCGGCATCGTCGGCGCGCTGATCGGCGGCTTCATCCTGAGCTTCTTCGTCAACACCGCGGGCGGCGGGCTCATCTTCACCTTCTTCACCGCGCTGCTCGGTTCGGTGATCCTGCTCTGGATCGTCGGCATGGTGCGCAGGACGTAATCGCCTTAACCCGTTGCGGCCGTGGTGGTTAGCGGCATGATGGGGTGATGTCTTCTCCGGTGACCACCACGGCGATGCGCGCCTGGCGGGTGCGTCGGCCCGGTCCGATGGACACTCATCCGCTTGAGGAAGTGACCACCGAGGTGCCGCGCCCCGGGCCGTCCGACCTGCTGGTCGCGGTGCGTGCGTGCGGCGTGTGCCGCACCGATCTGCATGTCACCGAGGGCGACCTACCCGTGCACCGCGACCGGGTCACGCCCGGTCATGAGGTGGTCGGCGAGGTCATCGAAGTCGGCGCCGAGGCCGGCGACGAGTTCGGCGTCGGGGACCGGGTGGGCATCGCCTGGCTGCGCCACACCTGCGGGGTGTGCAAATACTGCCGGCGCGGCGACGAGAACCTGTGCCCCGAGTCCCGCTACACCGGCTGGGACGCCGACGGCGGATACGCCGAATTCGCGACCGTGCCAGCGGCTTTCGCGCACCCACTGCCCGGCGGTTATAGCGACAGCGAGCTCGCGCCGCTGCTGTGTGCGGGCATCATCGGCTACCGGGCGCTGCTGCGCGCCCAGCTACCGCCGGGCGGACGGCTGGGCCTGTACGGTTTCGGCGGCAGCGCGCACATCACCGCGCAGGTCGCCCTGGCGCAGGGCGCCGAGGTGCACGTGATGACCCGCGGCGAGCGGGCCCGCGAGCTGGCGATCGAACTCGGCGCCGCCTCCGCGCAGGGCGCCGCCGACCCGCCGCCCGTCCCGCTGGACGCCGCCATCCTGTTCGCCCCCGTCGGCGATCTGGTACTGCCCGCGCTGGCGGCGCTGGACCGCGGCGGCACCCTGGCGATCGCCGGCATTCACCTGTCCGACATCCCGTCGCTGAACTACCAGCGCCACCTGTTCCAGGAGCGCCAGGTGCGCTCGGTCACCTCCAACACCCGGGCCGACGCGCGGGCCTTCCTCGACTTCGCGGGCACGCATCACATCAGCGTCACCACGCCGGAATATCCCCTCGGACAAGCGGATCGGGCGCTGGCGGATCTGAGCGCCGGGCGCATCGCCGGTGCGGCGGTGCTGCTGGTCTGAGCAGCCTCGGCCCTCAGGTGGACAGATGCCAGACGAACGCGGCCGCCAGCGCACCGAGCCCGTTCAGTGACCAGTGCAGGGCGATGGGCGCGATCAGGCTGCCGCTGCGCCGGCGCAGCCAGCTGAACACGAACCCGGCGGCCCCGGTGGCCAGCACCGCCCCGGTCACCCCGGCCATCATGCCCACCATCCCGCCGCCGAACAGTCGGGTGAACCCGACGTTGCCGCTGGTCAGGCCGAATGACGTGGCAACGTGCCACAGGCCGAACAGCAGCGAACCCGCCAGGGCGACGCCGCGGAAGCCCCAGGCCCGGTTGAGGGCGCCGTGCAGCACGCCGCGGAAGGCCAGCTCCTCGGGGATGACGGTCTGCACCGGGATGACAACCATCGAGGCGATCATCGCCCCGGAGATGGTGGCGTAGCGGTTGTTCATGAACATCGGCCGGGTCGCCGGCAGCAGCACCCCGATCGCGATCACCGCGGCCACCACCGCCACGGCGGCCAGCGCATAGCCCACTCCGGATTTCCAATGGTCACGGCCCAGCCCGAGGTCGGCCCAGCCCAGCCCGCGATAGCGCATCAGGATGACCAGCCCGACGGCGGCGGCGGGGACGGTGCCGATGCTCGCCCACGGCGTGGTGAAGTGCGCGACCAGGTTGGTCAGGACCAGCACCACCA
This sequence comes from Mycobacterium sp. MAC_080597_8934, assembly GCF_000523975.1. Taxonomy (NCBI): domain Bacteria; kingdom Bacillati; phylum Actinomycetota; class Actinomycetes; order Mycobacteriales; family Mycobacteriaceae; genus Mycobacterium; species Mycobacterium sp. MAC_080597_8934. The sequence continues at coordinate 246,124 of NZ_JAOS01000004.1, forward strand.
CAACGACGGCGATGTCGAGATGGATCCGGAACCGGTGCAACCCGGGGGGCTGGGACGCCTGCAGGTCGGCTGTCGCGGTGGCGTCACGCATCCGGCCAGTTTACCGGCGGCCAACGGCGCGAGGGGGCATGCGATTGCCGTCACGCGAATCTCCGCCGCTCGACTCCCAGGTCCAATGGGTCGTCTCGCTCCCGTCACTCACTACGTGAGTTCCGCTCGCTCGGCTCCCAGGTCCAATTGGCGATCGCCGGGTCGTCCTCGCCGTGCTCGCGGGTGTACATCCGCGCGGCGAGCCGGGCGTCGACCATGCGCTGGCGCAGCATCGCGGCGCGACTGGCCAGCCCCTCCACCCGGTCGAGCACGTCGATGACGAGGTGGAAGCGGTCCAGGTCGTTGAGCATCACCATGTCGAAAGGCGTTGTGGTGGTGCCGCGTTCCTTGAAGCCGCGCACGTGCAGCTGCGCGTGATTGGCGCGGCGATAGGTGAGCCGGTGGATCAGCCAGGGGTAGCCGTGGTAGGCGAAGATGACCGGCCGGTCCCTGGTGAACAGCGCGTCGAATTCGCGGTCCGGCAGCCCATGCGGATGCTCGGAGTCGGGCTGCAGCCGCATCAGGTCGACGACGTTGACCACCCGCACCGCCAGGTCGGGTAGCTCCCGGCGCAGGATGTCGGCGGCGGCCAGCGTCTCCAGCGTCGGGATGTCGCCCGCGCAGGCCAGCACCACATCGGGTTCGGCGCCAATCGATCGGGCGGTGCTGGCCCAGTCCCAGATGCCCAGCCCGCGGGTGCAGTGCGCGATCGCGGCGTCCATGTCCAGGTAGGCCAGCGCGGGCTGCTTGCCGGCGACGATCACGTTGATGTAGTCGCGGCTGCGCAGGCAGTGATCGGCCACCGACAGCAGCGTGTTGCCGTCCGGCGGCAGGTACACCCGGGTCAGCTCGGCGCGCTTGTTGGCGACCAGGTCGATGAACCCGGGGTCCTGATGCGAGGCGCCGTTGTGGTCCTGGCGCCACACGTGCGACGTCAGCAGGTAGTTCAGCGACGCGATGGGTCGCCGCCACGGCAATTCCCGGCTGGTGGCAAGCCATTTCGCGTGCTGGTTCAGCATCGAGTCGACGATGTGCACGAACGCCTCGTAGCAGTTGAAGAGGCCGTGCCGCCCGGTCAGCAGGTAGCCCTCCAGCCAGCCCTGGCACAGGTGCTCGGAGAGCACCTCCATCACCCGGCCGTCGGGCGCCAGGTGCTCGTCGTCGGGCTCGGTCGCCGACAACCACACCTTGTCGGTGGCGCCGTAGACGGCGTCGAGCCGGTTGGAGGCGGTCTCGTCGGGCCCCATCATCCGGAACCGGTCTTTGTTGCGGGCGATCACGTCGCGCAGGAAGGTGCCCAGCACCCGGGTGGCCTCGTGGGTGACCGACCCCGGCCGGGACACCGGCACCGCATAGTCGCGGAAGTCGGGCAGGTCGAGGTCGTGCAGCAGCAGCCCGCCGTTGGCGTGCGGGTTGGCGCTCATCCGGCGATCACCGATGGGCGCCAGCGCCCGCAGCTCGGCCCGCAGCCGCCCGTCGTCGTCGAACAGCTGCTCGGGACCGTAGCTGCGCAGCCACTCCTCGAGCTGGGCGCGGTGTTCGGGGTTGTCGTGCGTCTCGGCGAGCGGCACTTGGTGCGACCGCCAGGTGCCCTCAACCCTCTTGCCGTCCACCACCTTCGGCCCGGTCCAGCCCTTGGGGGTGCGCAGCACGATCATCGGCCACACCGGCCGCTGCACCTCACCGCCGCCGCGTGCCGCGCCCTGGATGGCGGCGATGCCGTCGAACGCCTCGTCGAGGGCGGCGGCCAGCTGACGGTGCACGTCGGTCGGATCGTCACCGGCGACGGTGATCGGCCGGTAGCCGTAGCCGCGCAACAGCGCTTCCAGCTCGGTGTGCGGGATGCGGGCCAGCACGGTCGGGTTGGCGATCTTGTAGCCGTTGAGCGCCAGGATGGGCAGCACGGCGCCGTCGGTCACGGGGTTGAGGAATTTGTTGGAGTGCCAGCCGGCGGCCAGCGGCCCGGTCTCCGCCTCGCCGTCGCCGATGACGCAGGCCACCACCAAGTGCGGGTTGTCGAAGGCGGCGCCGTAGGCGTGCACCAGCGCGTAGCCCAGCTCGCCGCCCTCGTGGATCGATCCCGGCGTCTGGGCCGCGACGTGGCTAGGAATGCCGCCGGGAAAAGAGAACTGCCGGAACAGTTTTCGCAATCCCTCGGCGTCCTCTTCGATGCCGGTGTACACCTCGCTGTAGGTGCCTTCCAGATAGGCGTTGGCGACCAGGCCCGGCCCGCCGTGCCCCGGTCCGGTCACGTAGATGACGTCGGCGTCGCGGTTGCGGATGATCCGGTTCAGGTGCGCGTAGACGAGGTTCAGCCCGGGCGTGGTGCCCCAGTGCCCCAGCAGCCGCGGCTTGACGTGCTCGGCGCTCAGCGGCTCTTTGAGCAGCGGGTTGTCCAGCAGGTAGATCTGCCCCACCGACAGGTAGTTGGCGGCGCGCCAATACTTGTCGATGAGGTCCAGTTCGCGGTCGGAGAGCGGAGATCCGGCGGGCGTGGTGGTTGAGGTTTCTAGGCTCACCGAGCCGATTCTGCGCGCCTTCGGTGAAGAATGCTCGTCCCCGGCTACTGTTCGCCGCGGGCCCGCGCCTCGTACGCCTGCCGTTTTTCCACGTCGACGGCGTCGGTGAAGACATGTTCGCCGCCGAGCAGCCGGTTCAGGCCCTCCGACAGCGCGCGCGGCATGAACTTCTGCGAGGCGATGATCGCGCCCGCGGTTCTGGTGACCCGCACTCGTGGCCGCGGGTGGGCCACCAGCTTGACGATCGCGTCGGCGATGTCGGACGGTTCGGCGTTTCTGACGCCCTTGGCGCCCGACGTGCCCGCGATCAGTTCGGTGTTCACGAACGTCGGCTTGACCACCGAGAACTTCACCCCGGACCGGCGGTATTCGATGCGGGCGGCGTCGGTGAAGCCGACGACGGCGTGCTTGCTGGCGCAGTAGGTGGCCGCCCCGGCCAGGTAGGTCTCGCCGGCCAGCGAGGCGACGTTGATGACGTGTCCCCGCCCGCGCGGAATCATCCGCGCCAGCGCCAGCTTGCTGCCCAGGATCACGCCGTAGACGTTGATGTCCAGGATCCGTCGGGTGACGGCGTCGGACTCGTCGACGACCCGGCCGAGCGGCATGATGCCGGCGTTGTTGACCAGCACGTCGATCGGGCCGAGCTGGCGCTCGACCTCGTCGAGGAAATCGGAGAACGAGTGCGGGTCGGTGACGTCGAGCTTCCCGTAGACGTCCAGGTCCAGCGCGGCGCCGGACTCCTTCACCCGCACCTCGTCGATGTCGCCGATGGCCACCTTGGCGCCCAGCTTGTGCAGCGCGGTCGCGGTGGCCAGCCCGATCCCGCGGGCCCCGCCGGTGATGACGACGACCTTGTCCCGCACCTTCAGCCCGATCGAAGCGGTGTCTGCCATCTGCCCTCCAGATTCTTGACGGGTGTCAACATCGACGGGCTAAGCACAGCACTCGGCGTCGGCCCGCGCAACAAGCGGCCGGTCGGTGGCCCCCGGTCAGCGCAGCGCGAGCCACACCAGGCTGGCGCCGCCGGCCACGGCGCAATAGATCGCGAACGGCGTCAGCGTTCGGGTCTGGAAGTACCGGGTGAGATAGCGCACCGCCAGGTAGGCGCACACGAACGAGGCGACGCTGCCGGCCAGCACCTGCCCACCGATCCCGGCGCCGAGCGGCCCGAACAGCTCCGGGATCTTGTACACCCCGGCGGCCAGGATGATCGGCGTCGCCAGCAGGAACGAGAAGCGGGCGGCGTCCTCGTGCGACAGGCCGCGCCACAACCCGGCCACGATGGTGATGCCGGAGCGGCTGATGCCGGGCAGCAGGGCGAGGATCTGCGCAGCGCCGATCAGCACGCCGCGGCGCAGCGGAAGTTGGGCGAGGCGGTTGTCGGAGGCCTCGTCGCCGTGCTGCTGCTCCGCGTCGGGCACCGCGGGCTCATCCGCCACCGGCGCGACGCGTCGGCGCAGCACCTCACCGGCATACAGCGCGACGCCGTTGAGCAGCAGGAAGGCCGCCGCCGGGACGGGCTTGCCGAGGGTGGTGCGGAACAGCTGCTCCAGCGCCAGCCCGGCCAACCCCACCGGGATGGTGCCCACCACGATCAGCCAGGCCAGCCGCTCGTCGGGGGTGCGGATGCGGCGATGCCGCAGCGAGGAGAAGAAGCCGGCCAGGATGCGCACCCAGTCGCGCCAGAAGAAGACCAGCAGCGCGGCCGCGGTGGCCACGTGCAGGCCGACGATGAACGCCAGGTAGGGCGATCGGTGGGCCGACACGCTCAGGTCCTGCGCCCAGCGCCCGCCGACCAGCGCCGGCACCAGCACCGCGTGGCCGAGGCTGGAGACGGGGAACAGCTCTGTGACGCCCTGGAAGGCGCCGACCACCACGGCCTCGACGTAGCTCAGGTGCGCGGTCATAAGGGGATGCCTCCATCGGACGACAGGTCGCGGATCGGCCTGTGACGATAGCCGACCGCCCGCCGCGGCGAGCGGCGCAGGGCCGATGCGCGCCGAAACAGCTTGCCCGCCCGGCATTTTGGGCCGGCGCGGTATCCCGATGGCGCGCTCAACGCCCGCCGCGCGGCGGCCTGACCAGGCGGGTACGGTGTGCAGATGGCCGACCGGTTGCTCGACGCCGTGCGCGTCCTGGACTTGTCGAACGGCGTCGCCGACGCGGTCACCCGGCTGTTCGCCGACCTCGGCGCCGACGTCCTCAAGGTCGAGCCGCCGGGCGGCTGCCTGGGGCGTGACGCGCTGCCCACGCTGCGCGGCGCCAGCATTCCGTTCGCCGTGCACAACGCCAACAAGCGCAGCACCGTGCTGGACCCGTTCGACGACGAGGACTGCGCCCGCTTCCTGGACCTGGCCGCCGACGCCGACATCGTCGTGGACACCGGCGTCGACGAGCGCGGCGCCATGTTCGGCACCTCCGCCGAGGAGCTGGCCGCCCGCTACCCGCACCTGGTGGTGCTGTCGATCACCGATTTCGGCGCCACCGGCCCGCGCTCGTCGTGGCGCGCCACCGATCCGGTGCTGTATGCGATGTGCGGGGCGCTGTCGCGATCCGGCCCCACCACCGGCACTCCGGTGTTGCCGCCGGACGGCATCGCGTCGGCAACCGCGGCCGTTCAGGCTGCGTGGGCCGCACTCGCTGCATACTACAACCGATTACGTTGCGGCACAGGCGATTACATCGACTTCTCGTGGTTCGACGCCGTCGTGATGGCGCTCGACCCGGCGTTCGGCGCGCACGGGCAGGCCGCCGCCGGCATCCGGCGCAGCGGGCGGTGGCGGGGCCGGCCGAAGAACCAGGATGCCTACCCGATCTATCCGTGCCAGGACGGCTACGTCCGGCTGTGCGTGATGGCGCCGCGGCAATGGCACGGGCTGCGCCGCTGGCTGGGGGAGCCGGAGGACTTCCAGGATCCCAAGTACGACGTGATCGGCGCGCGGTTCGCGGTGTGGCCGCAGATCAGCGAGCTGCTGCAGAAGCTGTTCGCCGGGCAGACCATGAAGGATCTGGTGGCCGCCGGCCAGGCGCACGGGGTTCCGATCGCCGCGGTGCTGACGCCGTCGCAGATCCTGGGATCCGACCACTTTCAGGCGGTGGGCGCCATCACGGACGCCGAACTCGTCCCCGGCGTGCACACCGCCGTGCCGAGCGGATATTTCGTCGTCGACGGCCGGCGCGCGGGCTTTCGCGCGCCGGTGCCCGCCGCCGGCCAGGACGAACCGTACTGGCGCGGCGCCCCGTCGGTGGTGCCGTCGCCGGTGGGCCGGCTCGGCGACCATCCCTTCGCCGGCCTGCGCATCCTGGACCTGGGCATCATCGTCGCCGGCGGCGAGCTGAGCCGGCTGTTCGGTGACCTGGGCGCCGACGTCATCAAGGTCGAGAGCGCGGACTACCCCGACGGGCTGCGCCAGGCCCGCGCCGGCGAGGCCATGGGCGAGTCGTTCGCCTGGACGCACCGCAACAACCGGGCGCTGGGACTGGACCTGCGCAGCGCGCAGGGCAAGACGATCTTCGCCCGGCTGGTGGCCGAGGCCGACGCGGTGTTCGCCAACTTCAAACCGGGAACCCTTGCCGCACTGGGTTTTTCCTACGAACAGCTGCGCGCGATCAACCCGCGGATCGTGCTGGCCGAAAGCAGCGCCTTCGGCGACACCGGGCCGTGGAGCACCCGGATGGGCTACGGCCCCCTGGTGCGCGCCACCACCGGGGTGACCCGGTTGTGGACGTCCGACGATGCGCGGGAACACGACGACGACGGCCGGCACGCGTTCTACGACGCGACGACGATCTTCCCCGATCACGTGGTAGGGCGGGTCACCGCGATCGCGGCGCTGGCCGCCCTGATCCACCGCGACCGGGCCGGCGCCGGAGCCCACGTGCACATCTCGCAGGCCGAGGTGGTGGTCAACCAGCTCGACACGCTGTATGTCACGCAGGCCGCGCTGGCCGCCGGTGTGGCCCAGATCCGCCCGGACACCGGCCTGCACGCGGTCTACCCTTGCGCCGGGGACGACGAGTGGTGCGTCATCTCGATCCGGTCGGATGACGAATGGCGGCGCGCCGCTTCGGTTTTCGACCACGCCGAATGGGCGGACGACCCCCGCTTCGGCACCGCGGAGGCGCGGCTGGCCCATCGCCGCGAGCTGGTGGAGCTGGTCTCGGCATGGACCCGCACCCGCACCCCGGTGCGGGCCGCCGAGCTGCTGCAGGCGGCCGCGGTGCCGGCCGGCCCGATGAACCGCCCGCCGGACATCCTGGAGGACCCGCAGCTGATCGCCCGCAACCTCTACCGCCCGATGCGGCATCCGCTGATCGACAACCCGCTGCCGGCCGAGACCGGCCCGGCGCCGTTTCGCCACATCCCGCCGGCCCGCCAGGCCCCGGCGCCGCTGCCCGGCCAGGACACCGTGGCGATCTGCCGCGACCTGCTGGGCATGAACACCGCCGACATTCGGCGGCTGATCGACGAGCGGGTGCTGTTCGGGCCCGCCGACCCGGCCGGTCCGGCGCCGGGGCCGACGGCCCGGCCGGATTCATAGCCACGCTAAATTCGTTGCATGACCGTCGACCCCCGCACCCCGGTGCTGATCGGCTACGGCCAGGTCAACCACCGCGACGACATCGACCCGGCGGTCCGCTCCGTCGAGCCCGTCGACCTGATGGCCGCCGCCGTCGAGCGGGCCGCCGACGCCGCGGTGATCGAGGCGGTGGATTCCATCCGGGTGGTCAACATCCTCTCGGCGCAGTATCGCGATCCCGGGCTGCTGCTCGGCCAGCGCATCGGCGCCCGCGACTTCGGCACGCTGTACACCCCGGTCGGCGGCAACGTGCCGCAATCGCTGGTCAACCAGGCATGCCTGGATATCCAGCGGGGCCGCGCCAACGTGGTGCTGCTGGCCGGCGCCGAAACCTGGCGCACCCGACGGGGATTGCGGGCCAAGGGCGGCAAACTGGTCTGGACCGAGCAGGACCGCTCGGTGCCGATGGCCGAGGTCAGCGGCGAAGACGTGGCGATGGCCGGCGAGGCCGAGATCAGGATCTCCCTGGACCGGCCGGCCTACGTCTACCCCCTGTTCGAGCAGGCGCTGCGGGTGTCCACCGGCGAGTCGGTCGAGGACCACCTCACCCGCATCGGGCGGCTGTGGGCGCGGTTCAACGCGGTGGCGGTGGACAACCCGCACGCCTGGATCCGCACCCCGCACAGCGCCGACGACATCTGCCGGGCGGGGCCGCACAACCGGATGATCAGCTGGCCGTACACCAAGTTGATGAACTCCAACAACATGGTCGACCAGGGTGCGGCGCTCGTACTGACCTCGGTGGAGCAGGCGCGACGGCTGAAGGTCCCGCCCGAGCGGTGGGTCTACCCGCTGGCGGGCACGGATGCGCATGACACCGCGTCCATCGCCGAACGCCACGAGCTGCACCGCTCGGCGGCCATCCGGATCGCCGGCGCCCGGGCGCTGCAACTGGCCGGGCTGGGCATCGACGACGTCGACCACGTGGACCTGTACTCGTGCTTTCCCTCCGCGGTACAGGTGGCGGCGGCCGAACTCGGGCTGGGCCTCGACGACCCCGCCCGACCGCTCACGGTGACCGGCGGGCTGACGTTTGCGGGCGGGCCGTGGAGCAACTACGTCATGCACTCCATCGCCACCATGGCCGAGTTGCTGGTGGCCAATCCCGGGCGGCGTGGTTTGATCACCGCCAACGGCGGCTACCTGACCAAGCACAGCTTCGGCGTCTACGGCACCGAACCGCCGGCCGAATTCCGTTGGGAGGACACCCAATCGGCCGTCGACCGGGAGCCGACGACCGATGCGGCGGTCGAGTGGGAGGGCGTCGGCACCGTTGAGGCCTGGACGACGCCCCACGACCGCGAGGGTGAGCCGGAGAAGGCGTTCCTGGCGGTGCGCACCCCGGACGGGTCGCGCGCCCTGGCCGTCGTCACCGATCGCGCCGCCGCGCAGGCAACCGTGCGCGAGGACATCGGTGGCGCCAAGGTCGCCGTCGCCGCCGACGGCAGCGCGGCGCTGCAGTAGCCCGGGGCAGTGGCCCGGGCCCCGGCGCCGGCGTCACCGCCGGTCATCGAACCGTTACCGGACCGACGGTCGCGTAGCCAGTGCCTATTTGCCTATTGTTGAGTGCTGAGGGTTGGGGGAGGTGAGCCCAGGTGCACATCCTGGTTACCGACGCCACCGGCGCACTCGGGCGGCTGGTCGCTGGGCAGCTGATCGCGGCCGGGCACACCGTCACCGGAATTGCTGAGCTGCCGCACCCCTGCCTGGACGGCAACGTCGAATTCGTTTGCGCGCCGCTGCGCGACCGGGTGTTGCGCGAGCTGACCGACGAGGCGGACGCGGTCATCCACCTGGCCCCGATCGACCCCACCGCGCCCGGCAACGCCGCCATGGACGGGCTGGCGCGCGTCACCGACGCCGCCGCCCGGGCCGGGTCCCGGCTGTTATTCGTGTCGCAGGCCGCCGGCCGGCCCGAGCTGTATCGACCAGCCGAGGACCTGGTGGCCTCGAGCTGGGGGCCCAGCGTGGTGGTCCGGATCGCGCCGCCGGTCGGTCGTCAGCTCGACTGGATGGTGTGCCGCACGGTGGCCACCGTGCTGCGCACCAAGGTGTCGGCGCAGCCGATGCGGGTGCTGCACCTCGACGACCTGATGCGCTTTTTGGTGACGGCCCTCGACACCGACCGCACCGGCGTGGTGGACCTGGCCAGCCCGGACACCGTCAACCTGGTCACCGCCTGGCGGATGCTGCGCGCCACCGACCCCCGTTCCCGGCTGCACCGGGTGCGCAGCTGGTCGCAGCTGATTCCGGATCTCAATGTTGCTGCCGCGCAAGAGGATTGGCTGTTCGAGTTCGGCTGGCACGCGCTGGACGCGGTCGCCGACACCGCGCGTGGGCTGGTCGGGCGCCGGCTGGACACCGCGGGCGCGATCAATCACGGCGCCCAGCTCGCGCTGCCCGTCGAGGTGCTGCCGCAGCGGGCGGGCAACGGCGCGCACAGCGCGGCGCCCGAAGGCGTGGAAGGCGAATTCGACGACCGGATCGATCCGCGGTTCCCGGTGTTTTCGGCCACCGCGCTCACCGATGCGCTGCCCGGGCCGCTCACCCCGATCACGCTCGACGTCCAACTGAGCGGGCTGCGCACCGCGAGCCGGGTGTTGGGCCGGGTGCTCGCGCTGGGCGGCGCGGTCGGCGAGGAATGGGACAGCAGGGCCATCGCGGTGCTCGGCCACCGGCCCTATGTCGGGGTGTCGGTCAACATGGTCGCCGCCACCCAGCTGCCCGGCTGGGACCAGGACGCCGTCGCCCGCGACGCCCTGGTGGGCCGGCCCCAGGTCGGCGATCCGCTGCCGTTCGGTGAGCCGGCGTTGGCGGGCGGGGCGCTCGGCTCGATCGCCAAGGCGGTGGCCGCGGGACGGTCGGTGGCGCTGCTGCGGCACTTGCGGGCGAACACCCGCGACTACTGCGCCGCCGCCGTCGCCGAGCAGGTGGACGCCGCCCAACTGGCATTGCTGCCGCAGGCCGCGCTGGAGGTGCGGCTGCGGCTGTTGCGCGACCGCATCCACCAGGGCTGGATCCTCAACGCGCTGTGGCTGCTCGACACCGGGATCACGGCGGCGGCGCTGGTGCGCAGCCAGGCCGGGCAGAGTGTGCCCGGCCTCGGCATGATCACCGAAAGCGGCCTAGTGGCAGCCGAAACCGCCGAGCTGGCGGCGATGTTGGCGGCCGACCCGCCGTTGTGTGCGCTGGCCGCCGACGGCAACCTCGCCAGCATCCGCGCGCTGGCGCCGAAGACCGCCGCCGCCGTGGACGCCGCGGTGGCGCGGATTGGACACCGCGGGCCCGGGGACGCCGAGCTGGCCAGCCAGACGTTCGCCGACGACCCGGCGATGCTGCTGAGCGCCGCCGCCGCTGCCGCCGCGGCGCCCGCCGAGCCCGCCGCGCCGGCGACGCTGGCCGAGCGGCTGGCGGCCAACGCCCGCGGCTCTAAGGAGCTGGCCCACGACGCCACCATGCGGTTCACCCACGAGCTCCGAATGACGTTGCGCGCCTTGGGATCTCTGCGGGTGGAGGCGGATCTGATCGACGCCGTCGACGACGTGTACTACCTGACCTGCAACGAGCTGGTGACCATGCCCGGCGATGCCCGGCTGCGGATCAAGCGCCGCCGCACCGAGCGGGAGCGGTTGCAGGTGCAATGCCCACCCGAGGTCATCGACGGCCGGTGGACGCCGCCGCAGCACTGCGCCGAGGGATCGCCGGCCCAGCGCCCCGCGGGCTGACCCGTCAACCGAGCAGCTCGCCCAGCGGTGCGCCGGGATCACCGAGCCGGTCGGCGTCGATGGGCGCCCGGGACCGGATCAGGGCCTTGACGTCGTCGAGCACATCCCAGATGTTGACGTTCATCCCGGCCAGCACCCGGTCGTCGGCGTCGAGCCAGAACGCGACGAATTCGCGGGCTGCGACGTCGCCGCGGAACACCACCCGCTCGAACCGGGGCGCATGCCCGACGTACTCCATGCCCAGGTCGTACTGATCGGTGAAGAAGTAGGGCAGTTCGTCGTATTCGCCCGGCCTGCCCAGCATCCCGGCCACGGCGATCGCGGGCTGTTTGAGCGCGTTGGCCCAGTGCTCGGTGCGGATCCGGGTGCGCAGCAGCGGATGTTCGGCGGCGGCGATGTCGCCGACGGCGTAGATGTCGGGATCGCTGGTGCGCAACGACGCGTCGACCAGCACACCACCATCGGCCAGGGACAGCCCGGCCGCCTCGGCGAGTTCGATGTTGGGTCGGGCGCCGACGGCCACCAGCACCGCGTCCGCGGGGATCGCCGACCCGTCCGTGGTGCGCAGGCCGGTCGCCGAGCCGTCGGCCCGGGTGATCTCTCGCACCTGCGTCTCGAGCCGCAGATCCACGCCGTGCTCGCGATGCAGCGTGGCGAACACCTCGCCGACGGTTTCCCCCAGCGCCGCGGTCAGGGGTTGTCGGGCCGCCTCCACCACCGTGACCTCGACACCGCGCTGGCGCGCGGCCGCGGCCACTTCCAGCCCGATCCACCCCGCACCCACCACGGCCAGCGACTTCCCTTCGCCCAGAAAGGAATTCAACGCCACCGCGTCTTCATACGTGCGCAGGTAATGCACGCCGGCGCAATCCGATCCCGGTATCGGCGGGCGCCGCGCGGCCGATCCGGTGGCCAGCAGCAGCTTGTCGTAGGCCACGGTGGTGCCGTCGGGGAGCCCGACGGTGTGGCCGGCGGCGTCCAGCGCGCACACCCGGGTGTTGAGCCGCAGGTCGACGTCGTTGTCCCGGTACCAGTCCGAGTTCTGCACGGTGAAGTCGGTCAGTGACTTCTTGCCGGCCAGAAACTCCTTGGACAGCGGCGGCCGTTCGTAGGGCAGGTGCTCCTCGTCGGCGAACACGATGATGCGCCCGTCGAAGTTGTTGTCCCGCAATGCTTCCACGGCTTTTGCCGCCGCAAGTCCGCCGCCGATGATGACGAAGCCGGTCGCGCTGGCCATGATGGGTTGCTCCGTTCTGTCGAAGTTTCAGCCTACTCGCGGGCGCTCAACCCACCAGCTCGCGCAGCGCGAGCGCGTTGCGTACCGCGTGGCCGCCCAGGTCGTTGTTGAAATACATCCACACGTCCTTTCCGTCACCGTCCCAGGCGGTGATCCGCTCGGCCCAGCACCGCAAGTCGTCGTCGGAGTACGAGCCGGCATAGTTGGCGGCCGGGTCCGGTCCGTGCATCCGGATGTAGACCAGGTCGGTCGTCGCACGCGGGATGCACGCCAGTCCAAGGCCGCTCGTCACCACGTACGCCGCACGGCGGCGCTCCAGCAGCGCATACACCGCGGGGTCGTTCCACGACGGGTGGCGCAGTTCGACGGCGACGCGGATGGACGCGGGCATGCGCTCCAAGAAGGAATCCAGGCGGGCGTCGTCGCGCTGCTGCTCGGGATGCAACTGCACCAGCAGCACGCCGCGCCGATCGCCCAGCAACTCCCAGCACCGCTCGAACCGTTCGATCCACGGTTCGGGGGAGGCCAGCCGGCGGTAGTGGGTGAGTCCGCGGTGCGCCTTGACCGACATGGTGAAGCCGTCCGGCAACTGCTCGCGCCACCCCGCGAACGTCGAATCCTTGGGCCAGCGGTAGAAACTGGCGTTCAACTCGACGGTGTCGAACACCTCGATGTAGCGGGCCAGCCGGCGCGCCGACGGCGTTCCCGGCGGGTACAGCACATCCGCCCAGTGGTCATACGACCACCCGGAGGTACCGATGCGCACGGTCACGGGGCGGTCAGCCGCTGACCTGCCGGCGCACGTCGTCGTCCAGCGACGCCCGCACCAGGGCGGCGGCCAGCCGCGCATTGGCTTGCGGCGCAAGGCTTCCCAGCTGTCCCGGCTCGGCGGGCAGCCCCAGTTTCTTGGCGGCTCCGGTGGCCCGGTCATCGAAGTAGGGCTGCACCCAGGTCCACACGTCTTGGACTTCGCGCAGAAAGATGTCGGCGCCGGTGTCGCCGATGCCCTTGAATTTCTTCAGCATCCGTTTCGCCGACGCCGTGTCGTGCTCGCTGCGAGCGGCCAGTTCGCGCAGATCACCGGAGTAGTCGTCGCGCACGCGCTCGGCCATGTCGGTGAGCCGGGTGGCCGAGCTCTCGTCGTAACGCACGTAGTGGGCGCGCCCGAACGCATCGATCATGGTCTGCCGATCCGCGTCCAGCACGGCCTTGGGGGTTCGCAGACCCGCCTTGAACAGTTCGGCCGCCGCGCCCACGGCGATGGCCGCGTCGATCGGCTTGCTGGCCAGCATGCACAGCACCAGAAGCTGAAACAGCGGCATGGGCTTGTCGCTCAGCTTGATGCGCGCCTGCGCGGCGTACGTCTGGCCGGCGACGTCGAGCAGTCGTCGCACTCGCTGGTCGCGGTTGCTCATACCGGTTCGCGTACCCCCGGCGTGCGCGGGCAAACGGCGCCGCTACTTGGGCGGCAGGCTTTCGGCGTATCCGACGCCGCGGGCGACCCAACCCGCAAGCTGGCGTTTGGTCCGCACCCCGGCGGCGTCGACTCGTAACCAGCCACGGGTCTCCCGCCCGGCCATCACCACCGGGCCGACATGGGCGCGCGCGGCGAGTTTGTCGGTGTCCTCGGGCGGCACCCGCACCAGCAGCCCGCCCTGGCCGCTGGCCGCCACCGACATGTTGCCGTTGAGCAGAAACGCCAGCCCGCCGAACATGCGCTTCTCCTCGATGCCCGGTTGACCGCCGAGCAGCTCGCGGATCCGGTTGGCCAGGTCCTCGTCGTAGGGCATGCGCCGACCTTAATGCCGGCCGCCGACACGGGCGTCGAGGTCAGTCCAGGTCCACCCGGATGGTCAGCAGGTCACTGCCCATCAGGCGCACCATCGCGCTGTTGAGGCGGGGCAGGTTGCCCAGCCGCTGCACGGGGTCGTCGTCCGGCAACAAGTGCGCGGTGCCGGTGCGCCAGCGGCCGCCGACCCGCACGCGGACGGCCGGATTGGCCTTGATGTTGCGCACATAGTCGGAGTGTTCGCCGTGTTCGGAAACCATCCAGAACTGGTTGTCCACCACGCGTCCGCCCACCGCGGTCCGCCGCGGCTTGCCGCTCTTGCGTCCGGTGGTTTCGAGCATGGTCATCGGCAATTGCCGGCCCACCGGGTTGACCAGCAGGCGTTGAACTCGGTGTACCACTCGCCGTTTGAGACTCACGCGGTCATTCAACCGCGACACCCGGCGTCACGCCAGCGTGGCGTTCGGCGCCGAGAGCCACGCCGGCGTGACGCTGGAGGCGCGGTCATGCCGCGGCGGCGGCCGGCGCGGTGACGGGTTCCAGCGCCTGCGCGACGATGTCGGCCACGTCGGTCATGGGCGTGACCGTCAGCGCCTCGAGCACCTCGGCAGGCACGTCATCGAGATCCGGCTCGTTGCGCGCCGGGATGAAAACCGTTGACAGCCCGGCACGTTGGGCCGCCAGCAGCTTTTGCTTCACGCCGCCGATCGGTAACACCCGACCGTTCAGCGTGACCTCGCCGGTCATGCCGACGTCGGAGCGCACCTGGCGCCCGGTGGCCATCGACACCAGCGCGGTCACCATCGTGACACCGGCCGACGGGCCGTCCTTAGGCACCGCCCCGGCGGGCACGTGCACGTGGATGCGCCGGTCCAGCGCCTTCGGGTCGACCCCGAGCGCGGCGGCGTGGGAGCGCACGTAGGACAGCGCGATCTGCGCCGACTCCTTCATCACGTCACCCAGCTGACCGGTCAGCTGCAACCCCGGCTCCCCGTCGGTCGCCCCGGCCTCGATGTAGAGCACATCGCCGCCCAGGCCGGTGACGGCCAGGCCGGTCGCCACCCCGGGCACCGCGGTGCGTTCGGCCGACTCGGGCGTGAACCGGGGCCGGCCCAGGTAGTCGACGAGATCGGGCTCGTCGATGGTGACCGGCCCAGGCTGCTCTGCCAGCTTGGTCGTCACCTTGCGCAGCGCCCTGGCCAGCAGCCGTTCGAACTGTCGCACGCCCGGCTCGCGGGTGTAGTCGGCGGCGATCTTGCGCAGCGCCGCATCGGTCACCGTCACCTCGTCCTCGGTCAGCGCCGCCCGCTCCCGCTGCCGGGGTAGCAGGTAGTCCCGGGCGATGGCGACCTTGTCGTC
The DNA here is from genome assembly GCF_000523975.1 of Mycobacterium sp. MAC_080597_8934. Classification (NCBI taxonomy): domain Bacteria; kingdom Bacillati; phylum Actinomycetota; class Actinomycetes; order Mycobacteriales; family Mycobacteriaceae; genus Mycobacterium; species Mycobacterium sp. MAC_080597_8934. The sequence goes on from NZ_JAOS01000004.1 coordinate 261,423, forward strand.
CTCGGTGTAGCCGTCGATGGTCACCAGCTCCATCCGGTCCAGCAGGGCCGACGGGATGTTCTCGACGACGTTGGCGGTGGCCAGGAACACCACGTCGGACAGGTCGAGGTCCAGATCCAGGTAGTGGTCGCGGAACGTGTGGTTCTGCGCCGGGTCGAGCACCTCGAGCAGCGCCGCGCTCGGGTCGCCCCGGTAGTCGGAGCCGACCTTGTCGATTTCGTCCAGCAGCACAACGGGATTCATCGATCCCGCCTCGCCGATCGCACGCACGATTCGGCCCGGCAGCGCGCCCACGTAGGTGCGCCGGTGGCCACGGATCTCGGCCTCGTCGCGCACCCCGCCCAGGGCGACGCGCACGAACTTGCGGCCCAGCGCCCGCGCCACGCTCTCGCCCAGCGACGTCTTGCCGACGCCGGGCGGGCCGGCCAGCACCATCACCGCACCCGAGCCGCGGCCGCCGACCACCTGCAGCCCACGCTGGGCGCGGCGGGTGCGCACGGCCAGGTACTCGACGATGCGGTCCTTGACGTCGTCGAGGCCGTGGTGGTCGGCGTCCAGGATGTCCCGGGCCGCCTTCAGGTCGGTGGAGTCGTCGGTGCGCACGTTCCACGGCAGCTCCAGCACGGTGTCCAGCCAGGTGCGGATCCAGCCGGATTCCGGGCTCTGGTCGCTGGCGCGTTCCAGCTTGCCGACCTCGCGCAGCGCGGCCTCGCGGACCTTCTCGGGCAGGTCGGCGGCCTCGACGCGGGCCCGGTACTCATCGGACCCGTCCGGTTCGCCCTCGCCCAGCTCCTTGCGGATCGCGGCCAGCTGCTGGCGCAGCAGGAATTCCTTCTGCGTCTTCTCCATGCCCTCGCGCACGTCCTCGGCGATCTTGTCGCTGACCTCGACCTCGGCCAGATGCGAGCTGGTCCAGTCGATCAGCACCCGCAGCCGCTCGGCCACATCGACCGTTTCCAGCAGCTGGCGCTTCTGCGCGCTGGTCAGGTAGGACGCGTAGCCGGAGGTGTCGGCCAGCGCCGACGGGTCGGTCAGCCGGTTGACGTAGTCGATGATCTCCCAGGCCTCGCGGCGTTGCAGCATGGCCAGCAGCAGCTTCTTGTACTCCGCGGCCAGCGTCTTGATCTCGTCGGTGATCGCGGCGTCGGGGACCGGGGTCGCCTGCACCCACAGCGCCGCGCCGGGCCCGGACGCGCCGGCCCCGATCTGGGCCCGGCGCTCGCCGCGCACCACCGCGGCGGTGCCGCCCCCGGCGATGCGCCCGACCTGCACGATCTTGGCGATCACGCCGTGCGACGGGTAGCGGTCCTCGAGCCGGGGGGCGATCAGCAGCTGACCGGATTCGCTCGCCTGAGCGGCGTCGATCGCCGCGCGGGCCGCGTCGTCCAGCGCGATCGGCACCACCATCCCGGGCAACACGATGGTGTCGGTGACGAACAGCACCGGCACCGAGTAGGCCTCAGCCATCAAATCCTCCAAAAGTTGAGTCTGATGCGCTTAACCCAGCCCGGCGCCGGTTTGTTCCCGAGGACGGTTTCGCTACCAGCGTCACGCCCGCGCACCGTCGGCCGGCGAGCGTCACGCCGGCGTCACTGGCGGCTCGACGGGCGGCAGCGGCGCCAGCCGCCGCAGCGGCGTCACATGCCGCGGCGACAGCTCCTCGAGACAGGTGACGCCCAGCAGCCGCATCGTCCGGATCACGCCTTCGGCCAGGATCTCGATCGCCCGGGTCACGCCGGCCTCACCCCCGGCCATCAGCCCGTACAGATAGGCCCTCCCGACCAGGGTGCAGCGGGCCCCCAGCGCGATCGCCGCGACGATGTCGGCGCCCGACATGATCCCGGTGTCCAGCAGGATCTCGGTGTGCTTGCCCAGCTCGCGCGCCACGGTGGGCAGCAGGTGGAACGGCACCGGGGCCCGATCCAGTTGGCGCCCACCATGATTCGACAACACGATGCCGTCGGCGCCGCGGTCGACGACGGCGCGGGCGTCGTCCAGCGTCTGAATCCCCTTCACCACCAGCTTTCCCGGCCACCGCGCCTTGATCCACTCCAGGTCGTCGAAGGTGAGGCTGGGGTCGAACATGGTGCTCAGATACTCGGCGACGGTGCCGGGCCAGCGATCCAGCGACGCGAACGCCAGCGGCTCGGTGGTCAACAGGTCGAACCACCATTTCGGGTGCGGCACCGCGTCCAGCACGGTGCGCAGCGTCAGCGTCGGCGGGATCGTCATGCCGTTGCGGTTGTCCCGCAGCCGCGCCCCGGACACCGGGACGTCGACGGTGGCCAGCAGGGTGTCGAAACCTGCGTCGGCGGCCCGGCGCACCAGCGCCATCGAGCGTTCCCGGTCTTTCCACATGTACAGCTGAAACCACTTGCGCGACTGGGGAACTGCGGCCGCCAGGTCCTCGATCGCGCAGGTGCCCAGGGTGGACAGCGAGAACGGGATGCCCGCCCGCGCCGCCGCCCGCGCACCGGCGATCTCGCCCTCGGTGTGCATCAGCCGGGTGAAGCCGGTCGGGGCGATCCCGAACGGCAGCGCCACGGGCCCGCCCAGCACATCCCATCCCGCGGTCACGGTGCTGACGTCACGCAGGATCGTCGGGTGAAACTCGATGTCGCGGAAGGCTTGTCGGGCGCGCTGGATGGACAGCTCGTCCTCGGCGGCGCCGTCGGTGTAGTCGAAGGCCGCCTTCGGGGTGCGGCGTTTGGCGATGCGGCGCAGGTCCTCGATGGTGTGGGCGGATCGCAGGCGGCGTTTGGTCGCGTTGAACTCGGGCCGCTTGAACTGCATCAGTGGCGCGAGGTCGCGCACCCTGGGCACTCGCCGTTGGACTCCCACATGTGCCACCGTAGTCATATGGACTCGGCCGCCGACCCGTTCGATCTCGAACGCTTCGTGGACGCCCAGGAGCCGGTCTACGCCGACGTCGTCGACGAGTTGCGTGCCGGGCGAAAACGCCGCCATTGGATGTGGTTCGTCTTTCCGCAGCTGCGCGGCCTGGGTGGCAGCGCGATGGCGGACCGGTACGGCATCTCGTCGCTGCCGGAGGCCCGCGCCTACCTGCGCCACGAGCTGCTCGGGCCGCGTCTGCGCGAATGCGCCCGACTGGTCGAGCGGGTGCAGGGCCGATCCGTCGGGCAGATCTTCGGCTCGCCCGACGACCTGAAGCTGTGCTCGTCGATGACGCTGTTCGCGCACGCGACCGACGACAACGCTGACTTCCTGGCGGTCCTGCAGAAGTACTACGACGGCCGGCAGGACCCGGTGACGCTGGCCCGCCTGGCGGACTCCTAGATCGGGCTCAGGATCCGCCAGCCCTGCGGCTCGACGACCACCGTGTCGAGCACCTCCGGCGGTGGGGCTGCCGAGCCGCCGATCACCCGCCCGCGCCGGCCGCCCAGCTCGTCGAGCGAAACCCGCAGCGGCTCATCGCCGATGTTGAGCACGATCAACAGGGCCTCATCGCCGCTGCGGGTCTCGTACACGTAGTGCCGGTTTTGCAGCAGCAGCGCGGTGGTGGTGGCCGCGTGCAGCCAGGGATGGCGGCGGCGCAGCCCGATCAGGTACTGGTGCAGCCTCCACACCTCGGTGCCGAAGTCATCCAATGGTATTGGGGGAGAGCAGAACTCGGGCCGTACCGCGTCGTCGCCGCCGAACCGTTCCTCCTTGACCCCGCGAAAGCCGAGCTCGTCGCCGGCGTACACGCTGGGCACCCCGCCGACCGTCAGCAGCAGCACCAGGGCGTGCGCCAGGTGCGCGGGGTTGTTCAGCTGGCTGGCGATCCGGGTGACGTCGTGGTTGCCGATGAAGGTCAGCGGCGAGAACCGGCCCAGAAATGCGTTGTGCCGCTGCAGCGCCCAGTCCAGTTCATAGAAGTTGCCGTCGTTGAGGCTGCTCCAGATCGCCTTCCACAGCTCGTATTGGGTGGCCGAGTCGAAGCCGGTGGCCCGCACCACCGCGGCGTAGTCGCCGTGGATCAATTCGCCGACGAACCAGGCCTGCGGGTAGCGGTCGCGCACCCGGGGCAGGGTGGCCGCCCAAAACGTTTCCGGCACAGCGTAAGCCGCGTCCAGCCGCCAGCCGTCGGCGCCGCGTCCCAGCCAGTGCGCCATGACGTCGACGGTGTAGTCGACGACCTCGGGATTGTCGTGGTTGAGGGTGATCAGGCCGTCGTGGCCCTCGAAGGTGTGAAAACGCCCGCGACTACCGCGAAACCAGCGGGCGGCGGCGTGATCGTCAGAGTCGATGGCGGCGCGATACCGCGGGAAATCCACACCGACGTGGTTGAACACGCCGTCGAGCAGCACCCGCAGGCCGCGCCGGTGCGCTTGCGCGATGAGGTGGTCGAAGTCGGCGTCGTCGCCGAGCCGGGGATCGATGCGGTAGTGGTCGGTGGTGTCGTAGCCATGGGTGCGCGAGGTGAAGATCGGGCCCAGCGCGATGCCGGAGGCGCCGAGTTCGATCGCGTGGTCGAACCAGTCGACGAGCCGCCGCAACCGGTGTTGTTCCGGTTGCGGCGGCTCGCTGGACTGCGGTAGCGGGTACGCGCCGACGAACCCCAGCGGGTAGACCTGCCACCAGATGACGTGCTGGACCCAGTCGGGTCCGGTCACGACACTGGCCACGACGGCACGGTCAGCCGGCGGTCGCCAGCGTCTGGGAGGTGACGATCGCTTGGGCCACACCGGAAATGATCGCGGCGGCCTTGAGCGCCTCCTGGATGGTCTCCCGGCTGACGCCGGCCTCGCGCAGCGTGTGCTCGTGCGAGGCCACGCAGTCCGGGCATCCGTTGATGGCCGAAACGGCGAAGCACCACAGCTCGAAGTTCGCCTTCTCCACGCCGGGATTGCCGATGATGTTCATCCGCAATCCCGCACGCAGGTCGTCGTACTTGCCGTCCAAGAAGCCGCGGCCCCGGTAGAACACGTTGTTCATCGCCATCACCGATGCGGCGCCCAGCGCCGCGTGGTACGCCTCGGCGGACAGGGTGTCGGCCGCCTCGGCGCCAATCTCGGTGAGCACCTGCGTGTTTCGGGTCGCCGCGGCGCTGGCCAACAGCGTGCCCCAGAGCTGCTCCTCGTTGAGCTCGGTGGTGCGCGTGACCGAGCCCAGGTTCAGCTTGAGATCCTTGGCGTACTCCGGCAGTGCTTCCTTGAGATTCTCGACGCTCATCTCGCCTCCTGATCAGGCTTGTACCCAGCCGGGCCCGGATTAAGCAGAGGCCTTGAGCAGTTCGGTGGCGTTCAGCGTCGGGTCACCCTTGCGCCAGTTGCACGCGCACAGCTCGTCGGACTGCAGCGCGTCCAGCACCCGCAGTACTTCCTCGACGTTGCGGCCCACCGAACCCGCGGTGACCGAGACGAACTGGATCTCGTTGTTCGGGTCGACGATGAAGGTGGCCCGGTCGGCCACGCCGTCGGCGTTGAGAACACCCGTGGCCAGGCTCAGTTCGCGCTTGATGTCCGAGAGCATCGGGAACGGCAGGTTCTTGAGGTCCTCGTGCTGGGCGCGCCAGTTGAAGTGGACGAACTCGCTGTCGATCGAGACGCCGAGCACCTGGGCGTCGCGGTCCTCGAACTCGTCGTTGAGCTTGCCGAAGGTGGCGATCTCGGTGGGGCAGACGAAGGTGAAGTCCTTGGGCCAGAAGAACACCACGCGCCACTTGCCGGCGTGGTCCTCGCTGGTGATGGTGGTGAAGTAGTCACCGGGCTGCTTGGCGTCGACCTTGGACAGGTCGCCCGCGATCAACGCGGTCAGCTCGTAGGCGGGGAACTGGTCGCCGATGGTCAGCAGAGGCATGTCGCTCCTATCTGGATCTACTTATCTGGATCAACTCAAGATTAGCTTTCGTCCACCATGTTGCCGCGTACCCTCAATGAAGTAAAGGTGATATTTCCCACTACACTTATAGGTATGCCCGATAAGACTTATCAGCCCACGATCGCCGGTCTGCGCGCCTTCGTCGCGGTCGCCGAGAAGCGCCAATTCAGCGGTGCCGCAACGGCTTTGGGAGTCAGCCAGTCGACGCTGTCGCAGGCGTTGGCGGCGCTGGAGGCGGGGCTGGGCACGCAGTTGGTGGAGCGCTCCACCCGGCGTGTCTTCTTGACACCCCAGGGCGCCGAGCTGCTGCCGCACGCCCAGGCCGTGGTCGAGGCGGCCGACGCCTTCACCGCGGCGGCGGCGGGTTCGGCGGACCCGTTGCGGGCCGGCATGCGGCTGGGGCTGATCCCCACGGTGGCGCCCTACGTGCTGCCGACCGTGCTGGCCGGAATCGCCGAACGGCGGCCCGGCCTGACCCTGCGGGTCACCGAGGACCAGACCGAACGGCTGCTGGCGGTGCTGCGCGAGGGCGCGCTCGACGCGGCGCTGATCGCGCTGCCCGCCGAGACGGCGGGCGTCACCGCGATCCCGATCTACGACGAGGATTTCGTGCTCGCGCTTCCGCCGGGCCACCCGCTGGCGGGCAAGCGCCGGGTGCCGGCGACGGCGCTGGCCGACCTGCCGCTGCTGCTGCTGGACGAGGGGCACTGCCTGCGCGACCAGGCGCTGGACGTCTGCCACAAGGCGGGTGTGCGGGCGGAGCTGGCCAACACCCGGGCCGCCTCGCTGGCCACCGCGGTGCAGTGCGTGACCGGCGGCCTGGGGGTGACGCTCATCCCACAGAGCGCGGTCCCGGTGGAGGCGTCGCGCAGCCGGCTGGGCCTGGCCCAGTTCGCCGCGCCGCGCCCGGGCCGGCGCATCGGTCTGGTGTTCCGCTCGTCGAGCGGGCGCGACGACTCCTACCGCGAGCTGGCCGGGCTGATCGGCGAGCTGATCAGCAGCCAGCACCAGGTACGGCTGGTGAAGTAACCCTGTCGGCGGCCCGGCGGGGGTAGGTTTCGGCTCATGGAAAAAGTGATCGCCGTGCTTATGCGTGCCGATTCGGAGGAGGACTGGTGCGCCCGCCAGCGCGGCGTGGTCGCCGATGCGCTGCTCGAGTTGGGCCTGCCCGGGCTGGCGGTCAATGTCCGCGACGATGCGGTGCGCCGGTCGTTGATGACGTTGACCACGCTGGACCCGCCGGTGGCCGCGGTGGTCAGCATGTGGACCCAGCAGTGCTACGGCGAGCAAGTGGCGGCCGCGCTGCGCCTGCTCGCCGCCGAGTGCGAGCAGCTGGCCGCCTATCTGGTGACCGAGTCGGTGCCGCTGCCGGCGCCGCAAACCGAACCAGCCTCTCGCACACCGGGTTTGGCCAACATCGCGTTACTGCGCCGGCCGGCCGGCATGGACCAGGAGACCTGGCTGACCCGCTGGCAGCGCGACCACACCCCGGTGGCCATCGAGACCCAATCGACGTTCGGCTACACCCAGAACTGGGTGGTGCGCACCCTCACCCCGGGCGCACCGGAGATCGCCGGCATCGTCGAGGAATTGTTCCCCGCCGAGGCGATCACCGATCTGCAGGCGTTCTTCGGGGCGGCCGACGAACAGGACCTGCAGCACCGGCTGGGCCGAATGGTGGCCAGCACCACGGCTTTTGGCGCCAACGAGAACATCGACACGGTGCCGACCAGCCGCTACGTCGTCAAGACACCGTTCGCGCAATGAGGTACCGGAGATGACCACACTCGACGACGCCGTCGCCCTGGCCGCCGCGGAAAACGGTCTGGCGGTGATATCCACCGTCCGCGCCGACCAGACCGTGCAGGCCTCGCTGGTCAACGTCGGCCGGTTGGCGCACCCGGCGAACGGTCAACCGGTGCTGGGCTTTACCACCTACGGCAAGGTCAAACTGGCCAACCTGCGGGCCCGGCCGCAGCTGGCCATCACCTTCCGCAACGGCTGGCAGTGGGCGACCGTCGAGGGCCGCGCCGAATTGGTCGGCCCGGACGACGCCCAGCCGTGGCTGACCGACGCCGACCGGCTGCGACTGCTGCTGCGCGAAGTGTTCACCGCCGCCGGCGGCAGTCACGACGACTGGGACGAGTACGACCGGGTGATGGCCCGGGAGCGGCGGGCCGTCGTGCTGATCGCCCCGACCCGCGTCTACAGCAACGGCTGACCTAAGCTGCTGGCGTGACGCTGCAGATCGACGACGACAAGCGGGTACGCACCCTCACGCTGAACCGCCCGGAGGCGCTGAACGCGTTCAACGAAGCCCTCTACGACGCCACCGCCGAGGCGTTGCTGGCCGCGGCCGAGGATCCCGAGGTGGCGGTCGTGCTGCTGACCGGGGCGGGGCGCGGGTTCAGCGCCGGCACCGACCTGGGCGAGATGCAGGCCCGCATCACCGACCCGGACTTCACCCCGGGCAAGCATGGCTTCATCGGACTCATCAACGCGCTCAGCGCATTTCCCAAGCCGCTGATCTGCGCGGTGAACGGCGTCGGCGTGGGGATCGGTGCCACCATCCTGGGCTACGCCGATCTGGCGTTCATGTCGTCGACGGCCCGGCTGAAGTGCCCGTTCACCAGCCTGGGGGTGGCCCCCGAGGCGGCCTCGTCCTACCTGCTGCCGCAACTGGTCGGCCGGCAGAACGCCGCCTGGCTGTTGATGTCCTCGGAATGGGTCGACGCCGACGAGGCGCTGCGGATGGGCCTGGTCTGGCGGGTCTGCGCGCCCGACGAGCTGCTGCCGCAGGCCCGTCATCACGCGGAAATCCTTGCCTCCCGCCCGATTTCGAGTTTGATGGCGGTCAAGCACACGATGATGGAACCGGTCCGGCCGCAGATCGCGGCGGCCACCGCGCGGGAGAACGCGCACTTCGCGGAGCTGATGGGCGCCCAGGCCAACGCGGCCGCGCTGGCCGACTTCAACAAGCGCTGAGCGGCAGGCACCAGGCAAACAGCACTAAGCGGCCCAGCTGAGGCGGGGGAGCGGCCTCAGACCGACGGGGCGGTCTCCAGCTCCGCCGAAGCGGCCAGAATCGCCCGCAGCGTGCGCCGGCACCGGCCGCAGTCGCCGCCGGCCCCGCACGCCGCGGCGATCTCCTTGGAGGTGGTGGCGCCCCGCGCCACCACCTCGGACACGGTCTGGTTGGTGGCCCCGACACAAAGGCACACGTACATCAGCGCACCCCTCGCACGTAGGCATCCCCTTCGTCGAACGCTCGGACGGGCGACGCCGCGCCGCCTCGGCCGGTGGCCGCCGGGGGCGTCGATCGCCCACGCGAAACCACCGGACACAGCTGCCGCATATCCCGCCGCATATTAGTGGAGTCTAACCTAAGTCAGTTAGTGGAGTCTAACCTAACAAGAAGCGATCTAGCTCACCCGTAACACGCACTGAGCGCAGCCAAACCTTGCTGGAAGATTCGCTGTGGCCGTGGCAAAGTGCTGCTACAGCCCAGGTTCGTGCGCTCCAGCCCGGCGCACCGACCGCGGCCGAACAGCCAGCCGCTCACACCGTAGGAGTGAAAATGCAAGGGGATCCGGAAGTTTTGCGTCTGCTCAACGAGCAGCTGACCAGCGAACTCACCGCGATCAACCAATACTTCCTGCACTCCAAGATGCAGGACAACTGGGGGTTCACCGAGTTAGCTGAGCACACCCGGGCCGAGTCCTTCGACGAGATGCGCCACGCCGAGGCGATCACCGACCGCATCCTGCTGCTCGACGGGTTGCCGAACTATCAGCGCCTGTTCTCGCTGCGCATCGGCCAGACGCTGCGCGAGCAGTTCGAGGCCGACCTGGCCATCGAATACGAGGTGATGGACCGGCTCAAGCCGGCCATCATCCTGTGCCGGGAGAAGCAGGACTCCACCACCGCCACGCTTTTCGAGCAGATCGTCGCTGACGAGGAAAAGCACATCGACTACCTGGAGACGCAGCTGGAGTTGATGGACAAGCTGGGCGTGGAGCTCTACTCGGCGCAGTGCGTGTCGCGGCCACCGAGCTGATGCCGGAGCGGCACGGCACGCCCTCGGGGTCAGCGGGCTGACAAATCCACGCCGACAGCTGGGTACTCATAGCCGACGCCGATGCGACGGAAGGCAGCCATGACGACCCCGAGAGCAGCAGTGAGTGCACCGGCCCGCGCCGATACCGGATCCGGCGGCGAGCGGATCAGCCCGCAGCGGCGCAACCTGATCTTCGTCGCGATCGTGCTCGGCATGCTGCTCGCGGCGTTGGACCAGACCATCGTGGCGACCGCGCTGCCGACCATCGTCGCCAACCTGGGCGATGCCGGCCATCAGTCCTGGGTCGTGACCAGCTATTTGCTCGCCTCGACCATTGTCACCGCGCTGGTGGGCAAGCTCGGCGATCTATACGGCCGCAAGCGCGTCTTCCAGGCCGCAGTCCTGTTCTTCGTGGCCGGCTCGGTCCTGTGCGGACTGGCCCAGTCGATGGCCATGTTGGTGGGAGCGCGTGCGCTGCAGGGCATCGGCGGCGGCGGGATCACCGTCACCGCCAGCGCGCTGATCGGTGAGGTCGTTCCGCTGCGGGAGCGGGGCCGGTACCAGGGCATCCTCGGGGCGGTGTTCGGCGTCACCACGGTCATCGGCCCGCTGTTGGGCGGCTATTTCACCGATTACCTGAGCTGGCGCTGGGCGTTCTGGGTGAACGTGCCGGTCTCGGTGATCGTCATTTTCGTTGCCGCCGCGGCGATTCCCGCGCTGGCCGCATCGGCCAAACCGGTGATCGACTACGCCGGAATCGTTTTCGTCGGCCTGGGCGCGGCCGGCCTGACGCTGGCCACCAGCTGGGGCGGCAGCCGCTATCCGTGGGGCTCGCCGACGATCATCGGCCTGTTCGCCGCCGCCGCGGTGGCGCTCGGCGTTTTCGTGGTGGTGGAACGCCGCGCCGCCGAGCCCATTCTGCCGGTCCGCTTGTTCGCCAGCCCGGTGTTCACCGTGTGCTGCGTGCTGTCCTTCGTGGTGGGTTTCGCCATGTTGGGCGCGATGACGTTCCTGCCCACCTACATGCAATACGTCGACGGGGTCTCGGCCACCACGTCGGGGTTGCGCACCCTGCCCATGGTGGTGGGCATGCTGTTCACCTCGACCGGCAGCGGCACCATCGTCGGGCGCACCGGCCGGTACAAGATCTTCCCCGTGGCCGGCACCGCGCTGATGGCGTTGGCGTTCCTGCTGATGTCGCGGATGCAGCCGTCGACCCCGGCGGTGATCCAGTCGCTGTATCTGTTCATCCTGGGCGCCGGCATCGGGCTGTCCATGCAGGTGCTGATCCTGATCGTGCAGAACACGTCGGACTTCGAAGATCTCGGCGTCGCCACGTCCGGGGTGACGTTCTTTCGGACCATCGGAAGTTCCTTCGGCGCAGCGATATTCGGCTCGTTATTCGTGAACTTCCTGAACCGCCGGATCGGTCCGGCGCTGGCGGCCAGCGGCGCGCCGCCCGGCGCGGTCAGCTCGCCGGGCGCCCTACACCGCCAGCCTCATGAGGTGGCCGCGCCCATCGTGGCGGCCTATGCGGAATCGCTCACCGAGGTGTTCTTCTGGGCGGCCCCGGTCGCGCTGGTGGGTTTCGTGCTGGCGCTGTTCCTGCGCGAAATCCCGCTGCGCGACATCCACGACAGCACAGTCGATCTCGGTGACGCATTCGGCATGCCGACCACCGAGACACCCGACCAGATGCTGGAGAACGCGATCGCCCGGATGTTGCGCGGCGAGACCGGGATGCGGTTGCGCAGCATCGCGATGCGACCCGATTGCCGGCTCGACGTCGCCGGGTTGTGGGGAGTGTTGCGCATCAACCGCTACACCCAGATGTACGGCACCGCGCGACTCACCGACATGGCGGAGTATCTGCGGATTCCGTTCGAGGTGCTCGAGCCGACCTTCTCGCGCCTGGTCACCGCCGGTTACGCGGGCAGCGACGGCGACCGGCTGTGGCTCACGCCGGCCGGGGCCCAGCAGGTCGGCTACGTGCATTCGCTGCTGTTGGCCTGGCTGGTCGACAAACTCGGGCGGTCGCCCGGCTTCGAGGGGCGCCCGGACCGCCAAGCGGTGCAGGCCGCCCTGGAACGCGTTGCGTATCGCGTTCTCGCCCAACGTGATTGGCATGACGAGCAGCCGACCGCGGCGATCACGGCGGCGGCCCGCTAGCCGGGCCGAGCACTCGTCGCCGGCGGCCGGCGAACCCGGGCGTACCATCACGCCATGAGCCGAATCGGAACATTTGCTGACGACGACCTGGCCGGCTGGTTCGTGAAATCTCCGGACATCGGCGCCGCGCTGGGCGCGTTCAGCCAGGCGGTCTACACCAAGAACCGGTTGCCGTTGCGCACCCGGGAGCTGGCCCGCGCCGTGATCGCCCACCGCAACGAGTGCGTCGTGTGCGTCAACACCCGCGACGAGGACGGCCCGGCGGCGGGCGTCGACGAGGAGCTGTACGACCACGTCCATGAGTGGCGCACCTGGCCCGGCTACAGCGAACAGGAGCGGCTGGCAGCCGAATTCGCGGACCGCTTCGCGACCGATCACACCGGTCTGCGCGACGACGAAGACTTTTGGAGCCGCTGCGCCGAGCACTTCTCCGACGAGTTGCTCGCCGATCTGGCCCTGTCCTGCGCGCTGTGGGTCGGCATGGGCCGGGTGCTGCGGACCCTCGACATCGGGCAGGCCTGCAAGCTGACCATCCCCAGCCGCGGATAGCCCGGCGTGCGACGCCGACGGGGGAGGCGCCGATGAAGATCCGCTTCGGCGTCGGGCTGGGCGCCGACAACGCCCCCGCCGAGCTGGGCGCCATCGTCGACCATCTCGAGTCGACCGGGGTGGATTCGCTGTGGTTCTCCGAGCTGGTGTACTCCCCGGCGGTCGATCCGGTGGTCGGGATGGCGTTTGCGCTGGCGCGGACGCACCGGTTGAAGGTGGGCACGTCGGTCGCCGTGCTGCCGGGGCGGCACCCGGTGCTGGTGGCCAAGCAGTTGGCGTCGCTGGCGGCGGTCGCGCCCAAGCGGGTCCTTCCGGTGTTCGGGCTGCGCTCGGCGATTCCGGCCGAACGCGAGGTGTTCGTGGTTCCCGACGGCGAGCGGGCGGCGGTGTTCGACGAGTCGCTGCGGCTGCTGCGCGCGGCGCTGGTGGAGGATTCGGCGACGTTCACCGGGCGGTATTTCAGCGTGACCGGTGCGGCGGTCACGCCCAAACCCGCACCGCCACTGGATATTTGGCTGGGCGGTTCGGCGCCCGCGGCGTTGCGGCGGATCGGTGCGCTGGCCGACGGCTGGCTGGGCAGCTTCCTCACCCCGGCGGAGGCCCGGGCCGGGCGCGAGGCGATCGAGCGGGCCGCGGCGGCCGCCGGACGGCACATCGAACCCGACCACTTCGGGATCTCGCTGGCCGTCGCCGACGGCGAACTGCCGCCGCCGGCGATCGCGGCGGTGCGGCGCCGCCGCCCCGACCTGGACCCCGACGAACTGATCGCGAGCGGATGGGATCAGCTGCACCGCAAACTCGACGCCTACCTCGATGCGGGACTGACGAAATTCGTCATCCGGCCGGCGGGCACGGCGCCGTTGGACGGCTTTCTCGATCGGTTCGTCACCGAGTTGGTCGGCCGCCAGAACTGAAATCGCGGGCGCCGCGCCCGCGACCCTGCACAATGACTGCCATGACCGGACACCGCTTGCCGCCGCGGCGATCGCCCAGCTGGAGGCCGAGGGCGTCGACACCGTGATCGGGACGGTCGTCAATCCCGCCGGGCTCACCCTGGCCAAGACGGTTCCGATCCGGCGGACGAACACCTTCGCCGATCCCGGTCTGGGCGCCAGCCCGTCCTGGCATGCCTTCGCCGTCGACCAAACCGGCATCGCGTTCACCGCCGAGGTCGGCGTGGTGGGGGACCAACGTCTTCGGATCGACCTGTCCGCGTTGCGCATCGTCGGCGACGGCCTGGCCTGGGCGCCGGCCGCGTTTTTCGCCCAGGACGGCACGCCCATACCCAGCTGCGCCCGCGGAACGCTGAAGCGGGTCGAGGCCGCGCTCGCCGACGCCGGCATCGACGCGGCCATCGGGCACGAGGTCGAATTCGTTCTGGTCGCCCCGGACGGGCAGCGGTTGCCGTCGACGTTGTGGGCGCAGTACGGCCTTGCCGGGGTGCTGGAGCACGAGGCGTTCGTCCGCGATGTGATCGGTTCGGCGACCCGGGCCGGCATCGCGATCGAACAGCTGCACCCCGAGTACGGCGCCAACCAGTTCGAGCTCTCGCTGGCGCCGCAACCCCCGGTGGCCGCCGCCGACCAGCTGATCTTGATGCGGCTGATCATCGGCCGCGCGGCCCGCCGGCACGGGTTCCGCATCAGCCTGTCACCCGCACCGTACGCCGGTGATGTGGGATCCGGTGCCCACCAACACTTTTCGCTGTCCATGGCGGAAGGGCCGCTGTTCTCCGGCGGCGCAGGCACGGCGGGCATGACCCCGGCGGGGGAGAACGCGGTGGCGGGCGTGATCCGCGGGCTGCCCGAGGCGCAGGGTGTGCTGTGCGGGTCGATCGTCTCCGGCCTGCGGATGCGCCCGGGCAATTGGGCCGGCGCCTACGCCTGCTGGGGGACCGAAAACCGGGAAGCCGCAGTGCGGTTCATCGTCGACGGCCCCGGCAGCCCGCGCGGCGGGAACGTCGAGGTGAAGATCGTCGATCCGTCGGCGAATCCCTACCTGGCGTCGGCGGCCATCCTCGGGCTCGCCCTGGACGGAATCAAGTCGCAGGCGGCGCTGCCTCCCGAGGTGACGGTCGACCCGGCGGCGCTGTCCGACGCCGACCGTGACCGCGACGGTGTGGTGCTGCTGACCGATTCGGCCGCAGAAGCGATTGCGGCCCTTGATGATTCGGAGCTGATGCGGCACATCCTGGGCGACCCGGTGGTCGACATGGTGGTGGCGGTGCGCCGCCTGGAGCAGGAACGCTACGGCGACCTGGACCCCACGCAACTGGCGGACCGGTTCCGCATGGCCTGGAGCCTGTGACGACGCCGCCATGGTCTCCGACACCGATGCCCTGGCCGAACACATCGGCGCCGTGTCGCTGATCGACCAGCACGTCCACGGCTGCTGGCTGACGACCGGCGGGCGGCGACGATTCGAGAACGCGCTGAACGAGGCCAACACCGAGCCGATCACCGGTTCGGGTTTCGACTCGCAGCTCGGGTTCGCCGTGCGCGCCCACTGCGCTCCCATCCTGGGGCTGCCCAGACACGCCGACCCGCAATCCTATTGGGAGCGCCGTTGCCAACTCAGCGAACACGAACTGGCGCGGCTGTTCCTGCCGGCCGCCGGGGTCAGCAACTGGTTGGTGGACACCGGAATCGGGCACGGCGTGGTCGCCGGTGTCGCCGAGATGGCCGAGCTGGCGGCCGGCCCCGCGGCCGAGCTGGTGCGTCTCGAGGAGGTCGCCGAGCAGGCGGCGCAAGCGCCGGGCGACTACGCGGCGGCGTTCGACGAGATCCTGGCCGCGCGGGCGGCCGGCGCGGCCGGCACCAAATCGATCCTGGCCTACCGGGGCGGGTTCGACGGAGACCTGAGCGAGCCGTCGGCGACCGAGGTCGCCCGGGCGGCGGCCCGGTGGCGCGAGCTCGGCGGCACCCGGTTGCGCGATCGGGTGCTGCTGCGATTCGGGCTGCACCGGGCGCTGCGGTTGGGCAAGCCGCTGCAATTGCACGTCGGGTTCGGCGATCGTGATTGCGATCTGCACAAGGCCAATCCGCTGCTGCTGCTTGACTTCCTGCACCACAGCGGAGATGTGCCGATCGTGTTGCTGCACTGCTATCCCTACGAGCGGGAGGCCGGCTACCTGGCGCAGGCCTTCAACAACGTCTACGTCGACGGCGGGTTGAGCGTGAACCACTTGGGGGCGCGGTCGCCGGCGTTCTTGGCGCGCCTGCTGGAGCTGGCGCCGTTTTCCAAGATCCTCTATTCCTCCGACGGATTCGGTCCCGCCGAACTGCATTTTTTGGGAGCGGTGCTGTGGCGCAGGGGTATTCACCGCGTGCTGCGCGAGTTCGTGGAAGCCGGTGACTGGAGCCGCACCGACGCCATCCGGGTGGTTAATCTGATCGCCCGCGAGAACGCCGCGCGCCTCTACGGCCTGGCGCCGTAACAGCCCGCCGGGCCCCGATGGGCCGGGGCCGCGCCGTGCGCCGCCGCGCGCGAATTTTCCCGATTCCGCCTGTTATTGACAACGCCGTCAGCTAGGCTGCCATCGACGAATCGGGCAACGTCACCCAACTCACGAGGAAGCAAGGAGGTTTGGGCAGATGTTGTCCCGTGCTGCCTTCTTCACGGCGGCCGTCACCGCAGTTCTCGCCGGTCCGGCCACCGTCGCGCCGCCGGCCGACTCGTCACCCGCCCGGGCCAGCTAGTCACGCCCTGCCCCAGTCTGCGCCGGGGCATCGCCGGAATGGCCAATGAGGGGTGGCCATTTTCCCGAGTCCCGGCAAGAGATCGCTCGACCAGTCCGGCCCCGCCCGGCCGACGGCCGGACTGGTCGCGATCACCGGCAATTCGCGCGGGCACACTCGTAATCGCTCAAAACCGGTCGCCGCTGGCCGCGCGCGCGTAACGTTCTACCGCACGGACGACCCGTCCCACGCCCGAGCTGGGGGTCAGACCATGTTGGCGACCATACAAACGGCAGCGACCACGCAACCGGCGGCGGCCACGCAATCGGCTTTCGACGACCGCATCGAAGGGCGCCTGGAAACCCTGCGCAAGGTGCTGACGAAGGATTCGGTCAAGAAGCTTCGGCTCGCGCCGATCAAATTCCTGTCCGCGCTGGTTTCCGACGGGGACCTGCGCAACCTCAAGTTCGACCGGAACGCCGACCCGACAGCCTCCGGCCCGCGCGAGCAGTCGATGGAAATCGACACGTCGCTGCGGCAGCCGGTGTATCGCATCAGCCGGCGGACCCGGGAAGCCATGGCCCGGGTGCAATCGAATCTGGGGCTCGACAACCAGGACACCGATTGGATGATCGACAATTACTTCATCCACGAGCTGCTGCACAACTCCCAGGGGATGTCCGGCGGCAACCACTCCGAGCTCAGCCGCCATGCCCCGCGGGTGCTGCTGGACGTGGACTACCAGGCCGACGCCCTGGCCGCGGTCACCGCGACCGCGCTCGCCTGGCTGGTGCCGCGCGAGTTCGGATTCCGGGCAAATCGGTGCGCCAACGAGAATCACTGGACGCTGTACGAGCGTGCGCTGAAAGCGATCCTGAGTCAGATGGAGATCTTCACGCTGCTCGGTTACTGGAACACGCCGCGAGCCCAGATCTCGCTGGTGGCCACCGGCCTGGAGCGGATTCTGCGAATTGCCACCTGGCACTACCAATTTCATCGGCTGAGGTCGCCGTTCAGGCCGAAGCGCCCGCTGGCCGACTTCCAAATCCTCGCCCAGCCCGTGCTGGACTTCCGGAACCTGGCGTGGGCGGCGATTTTCGAACCCAGCACGCTGTGTAAGGATTGGCCGTCGAACGAACGCGCCAACGTGGCGAAGTGGCTGAAACGAAAGTCGTTGCGGGGCCGCCTGTTTCCGTTGCACGGTCGCCCGCAGTTGGTCGTCACGGCCGCGACACCGCTGGGGACGACGCGGTTCATCCGGCACAACTCGACCGAAACCCATTACGAGGACGCCTTCGCGGGCTTCTTCGACAACGAACCCAGGCGCAGCAAGGAGTTCTTCACCACGTTGTTCATGCAACAGCAGTGGCTGCGGGGCGGGGCCGAAGCCAGCGCATTCAACTACGCCTGGTTGAACCTGCGCAAAGACCGCCAGGTCGACCTGCTCAAGGTGACCCAGGGGCTGGCGCCCGACCTCAAGCCCGAGCAGCGGGGCAAGGTGCTCGACCAGCTGATGACGCCGTCGAGATCGCAGATCCTTTCGGCGCTCTGACGTCTCGGTCAGACCAATGCTGAAGCGTCAAAGACCCAGCTAGTGTCCCCATTTGCCAAGCCCTCGAAGTGGTTCGGGGGAGCGAAGGCGACGAGGCTTTGCATGTCCCAATAGTCTTTCCAGACGGTCACTTTGCCATCGATCACCTTGTGGACGGTGACGAATCGCAGCACGCCCTGCTCGCCGGTGGCGAACGTCCATGTCTCGGAGTGCTCGTAGAGCACGTCGGAGCCGTTGGACACCAGCACGCCGGGGTGGTTCTGGTAGCCGGCCAACTGCTCGAGCCCCATCTTGAGCCGCTTGACGATGTCCTCCGGGCCACGGGCCGACAACGCCGGAACGGGCATGTCGACATACAGGCAGTCGTCGGACAGGAAGGTCTTGACCGCATCCCAATCACGCCGCGACAGGGCCTGCCACAGCCCGCGCACGACATCCTCCACCGCGATCATAGAAACCTCTGTCATAGCGGCAAATGAAACTCCGTCGGCGCGGCGGTGTCAACCGCCCGGTTCACCCGGCGGTCGGCTCATCCGGTCGGCGCTTCCGCGGCGGCCAGCGAGCGGGCCGGGCCCAGCCGCACCGGCAGCGACGACCATCCCCGCAGCACCCGGGTCTCGCGCCGGCTCCCCGCCCCCGCGGCACGCGCCTCGGGGAAGCGCTCGAAGAAGGTGCGCAGCCCTACCTCGCCCTCGGCGCGGGCCAGGGCCGCGCCCAGGCAGAAATGCCGTCCGCCGGAGAACGCGAGATGCCTTCCGGCGTTTGGCCTTTCGATGTCGAAGCGGTGCGGATCGCCGAATACCGCCGGATCGCGATTGGCGGCCGCCAGATACACCAGTACCAGATCGCCGCGGTGCAGCTGCCGGCCCGCCACTTCGACGTCGTCGAGCGCCATCCGCGCGGTCAGCTGCACCGGCGATTCCAGCCGCAGGATCTCCTCGACGGCGTTGGGCCACAACTCGGGCCGGCGCCGCAGCGTGTCGAGGTGCTCCGGCGCGTCCAGCAGCATGCGGATGCCGTTGCCGAGCAGGTTCACCGTGGTCTCGAAGCCGGCGGCCAGCACCAGCCCGGCGATCGCCGCAAGCTCGGTCTCGTCGAGATAGGTTTCGGCCGAACCGCTTTCGGCGGTCTGGATCAGCTGGCTCATCAAATTGTCGCTGGGGTTGCTGCGCAGCTGCTGCAGATGCCCGGCCAGCCAGGAGCTGAAGCCGGCGATGCCACGCTGCACGCTGCGGTATTGGCGCCACGGCAATCCGATGTCCAGGCTCGGGGCGGCCAGTTCGCCGAATTCGAGCACCCGGCTGCGGTCCTGCTCGGGGACGCCGAGGATCTCGCTGATGATCGCGACCGGGAGTTGCGAACAGTACCGTCCCACGATGTCGACGACGCCCGGCCCGCCGGTCAGCTGGTCCAACAGCTCGGCCGCGGTGCGCTCCACCCGGTCGCGCAGCGCGACGACCGCGCGGGGCGTGAACACCGCCGACACGGTCTTGCGGTAGCGGGTGTGCTCGGGCGGCTCGACGGCCAGCAACGACGGGGCGCGCAGCGGGTGCAGCAGGTCGTCGCGGGTGCGACGCTCCAGCCACCGCAACGGCGCCGGCAGGTTCGATCCGAAGACCAGCACCCGGAAGTCCTCGGAGCGCAGCAGCTCGTGGGCGAGCGCGTGGTCCGCCGTCAGATAGGCGACGCGACCCTTCACCAGCGTGCCGCGGGCCCGAGCTTCGTCGTAGAAGCGCGCCGGATCGGCGGCCACCGCCGGATCGGCGATCAACCGGGCGTGCACGTCACCGCGGCGGGCGCCCAGCGCGGCGGCGCCGCGGATGAAGCCGTGCATCGCGAACCAGTGCAAGCGTTCCTTCACCGGCCCCTCCCTCGTTCAGCCGTCGTCACCAGCGTATGCCCCGGCCGACACGAGAATCAGCACTCGGCAACGATTTTGAAGTCGGTGGTCACCACTTTGTTGGGGTTGGCGCTGTTGATGCCGTACGCGCTGCCGGTGATGGTGTATGCGTCGTTGGTGAGATCGACGTGCGCGTCGCCCACTCCGCCCTGCCAGTAGCTGCCGGTGAAGCCGTCGACGTTGCGGATCTTCACCCACTGCGGCATCACCCGGTAACCGCTGAGCAGCACCACCGCTTCGATTCCACCGTCGTGGTCGGGGATATTGATGGTCCGATACATCTGGTCCTGCCGGCAGGACGGCGGGCGGGTCGTGTGGGTGGCGCCGTCGATGGTCAGCCGGGCGGCCTTGCGCGGCACGGTCTGCGCCGCGCTGCACCCGGCGATGCCGGCTACAACGGCCGTCAGCACCAAAACGACTGTGGGCAAGCGTTTTTGCACCAGCCGAACTCCTTACTGCCGCTTCGGCATCAGCGCGGGCAACGACTTGACGATGCTACGCCGCACGAATTCCGGACTCAGACCCTTGAACACGTCGATCAGGCGAATGCTCCTGGGCACGTACCAATGCAGCCGCCGCGGATGGTGGTAGGCCCGCCACGCCACCTCGGCCACGCTGCTGGCCGGCATCAACCGCAGCATGCCCTTCTTGGGCGCGGTGGCGCGAAGCTCCTCGGCGGTCATCGGCGCGGCGCCGTCGTTGGAATGGTTGGTCGTGGTGGTGAGGATGGCGGTGTCGATCAGACCGGGCAGCACGTCGGCCACCCGCACCCCGTGCCGCTGCCACTCCACGCTCAGCGCCTCCGTCAACCCCTTGACGGCGTGCTTGGTCGACGAATAGACGGCCAGCCGCGGCATCCCGTAGGTGGCCGAGGACGACGACGTGGAGAACATCAGGCTGCCGGCCGACTTCTTGAGGTAGGGCAGCGCGCCGTACGCCCCGGTCAGTACCGCCTTGTAGTTGACGTCGACCACGCGCATCGCGGCGTCGTACGGCACGTCCTCGAACCAGCCGGATTCCCCGATGCCGGCGTTGTTCCACATCATGTCGAGCCCGCCGCCGGTGTTGCCGGCGCAGAAATCGGCCAGGGCGCCGTCCAGCGCCGCCTTGTCCGTCACATCGACGGCGCGGGTCCACAGTCGATGGTCACCCAGCTGCTGCTGCAGCGTGGCCAGGCCGTCGTCGTTGCGGTCCACGGCGCCGACCCGCCAACCCTTGGCGTGGAACAGCTTTGCGCCCTCGCGACCCATGCCGCTGCCCGCGCCGGTGATGAAGATCGATTTCACGGCGCGTCGGCCTCGACCACGTCTTTGATCCTGTTCAGCGTCTTGGTCATATCGCGGATGTTGCGGCGCTTGCGCAGAAAGCCG
Organism: Mycobacterium sp. MAC_080597_8934; assembly: GCF_000523975.1. Classification (NCBI taxonomy): domain Bacteria; kingdom Bacillati; phylum Actinomycetota; class Actinomycetes; order Mycobacteriales; family Mycobacteriaceae; genus Mycobacterium; species Mycobacterium sp. MAC_080597_8934. The sequence continues at coordinate 282,520 of NZ_JAOS01000004.1, forward strand.
CCGAATACCCAGTACACCGGGAGCCAGGGCGCCGGATTGAGCCGAAACGACTCGGTCACGTCGGTGCCGCCACCGCTGGGCGCCAAGCGGTAGTGCCAGTTGTTGACCTCGCGGTCACCCAGGAGCACGGTGAAGCCGAACTCGCGACCCGGTTCGCAGGCGGTCACCTTGCACGTCGTCCAATACACCGGTCCGATCTCGTTGCGCCGGACGTGACCGCGGAATTTCGCGCCGAGGGCCGGGCCGGTCGCGCCGCCCAGCCACTCGGCCTCGAACACCTCGGGGGAGAACCGCCCCATGTTGCGCACGTCCGCGATGAGGTCCCAGATCTTGGCCGCGGGCGCCGCCATGTGCACCGTCGCCGAACCTTCCATGGGCTGATCCAAACACAGCTTGCGGCCGGCTCATAGACCTCGGCGGCGTTTGATCAGCGCGGGACCGCCGCCTGGATCAGGCCGTTGATGATCTGCTTGATGCCCTGCGCGGGGTGCGAGTACCAGCCGATCGGCAGGCCGGACTGGGCGCCGCACTTCGGCCACGGCTCCACGCCCTCTTCGGCGAAAACCCGGTTGGCCACGGCGATCTGCTGTTCGCGGGAGGCGGCCGCGGGGTTGCCGACGCCGCCGTAGCGGGCCCAGGTGGCCGGTTTGAATTGCAGTCCACCGTATTCGCCGTTTCCGGTGTTGGCGTGCCAGTTGCCACCGGATTCGCATTGAGCGATCGCGTCCCAGTTGGGCGTGGGCTCGGCGCTCACCACACCCGTGGACGAAGCCATCGACGCTGCAACGAACCCGCCGACCACTACGGACTTGACGAGAAGCTTGCAGAGATTTGTCATGTCCAGGATTTCGGCCCGTGTGGCCAAAGCGTTACCTATTCGAAAATGCCGCGAGATATGCCTTCTATCTGCGAAAACCGCCATTTCGGCAGGCGAAAACAAGGCGTTAGAAATTGGTGAGGAAAAATTAAATTATTGCTGGCAATACGACTGCGTGGCCGAGGTCAGGGCCCGTTGGTAAAGGGTGTCGAGCCGACGGTCGCCGACGACGGCGCGCCGCGCGTCGGCCAGCAGCGCCGCGCATGCCGGCGAATGCAGCAGCGGCCAATCGGCCGCCAGCGCAGTCAGCATGGTCCGGCTGAGGTCGTCGATCGCCGCCCGCGAGGCCGTCAGGTCGGGCGCGTCGGCCGGGGCCTCGCCCGGATTCAGCTTCCAGCTCGCGAACCGGCTGTATTCGATGGCCTCGGTGGCGCGGATCTGGTCGCCGAAAACCCGGGTGACGTAGTCGCGGTCGATGTTCTCGGCGGCGGCCTGGTCGCCGAGTAGGGCCAGCTGTTGGGCGACGCGTGCCGGGTCTTCGACGGCACCGTGGCTGTTCCATTTGTAGGCGGCCACCGGCTCGGCGAGCTGCAGCCGCTGGACGGCGGTGTCGACCAGCTCGGTGAGCGGATCGGCGGTGTCGGCTCGGGCCTTCGCCGCTGGCACCGCGAAGGCCCCGGCGAGGGCCCCGGTCACCAGACAGCCCGCCACGACCACACGGGCGGCCCGACCCCTGGCGCCGCGGCGCCCGGTCGGGGCCGCAACAGCACTACTGCGCCCGACGGTGTCATCGTCGAGCGCAGTAGTGGCCGCGAGCGGTCGAGGGGTTATCCGCCGCCACCCGGGGACGCGCCCAGGGTGCCCTGCAGGTCGGGCTTCATGGCGTTGAGCTGGGCTCCCCAGTACTCCCAGCTGTGCGTTCCGTTGGCGTTGAAGTTGAACACGGCGTTGTGGCCGCCGGCGCCGTTGTAGGCGTCCTGGAACTTCAGGTTGCTGCTGCGCACGAAGTTCTCCAGGAACTCGGCGGGCATGTTGGCGCCACCCAGCTCCGACGGTGTCCCGTTACCGCAGTACACCCACAGCCGGGTGTTGTGGCCGACCAGCTCGGGGATGTGCAGGCTCGGGTCGTTGCGCTGCCAGGCCGGGTCGCTGGACGGGCCCCACATGGCGTCGGCCTTGTAGCCGCCGGCGTCACCCATCGCCAGACCGATCAGCGACGGCCCCATGCCCTGGGACGGGTCGAGCAGCGCCGAGAGCGATCCGGCATAGATGAATTGGTCGGGGTGGTTGACGGCCAGGATCATCGCCGAGGATCCGGACATCGAGATGCCGACCGCGGCGCTGCCGGTGCGCTTCACACCCTTGTTCGAGGCCAGGTACGACGGCAGCTCGCTGGTCAGGAAGGTCTCCCACTTATAGGTGGAGCAACCGGCCTTGCCGCACGCGGGCTGGTACCAGTCCGCGTAGAAGCTGGACTGTCCGCCGACGGGCATGATCACCGACAGGCCGGACTGGTAGTACCACTCGAAGGCGGGGGTGTTGATGTCCCAGCCGTTGTAGTCGTCCTGCGCCCGCAGGCCGTCCAGCAGATACACCGCGGGGGAGCCGTTGCCGCCGCTCTGGAACTGGACCTTGATGTCGCGGCCCATTCCGGCGGAGGGCACCTGCAGGTACTCGACGGGCAGGCCCGGACGCGAAAACGCATTCGCGGTCGCCGCGCCGCCGGCAAGACCGATCAGGCCCGGCAGGGTTACAGCTGCCGCTGCGCCGACCAAAAGCCGGCGCCCCCAGGCCCGGACCTTCTCGCTCAGATCTGTCATACCTGCCCCTTGTCGGATGTGGTCGCATGTGATCGTGGTCTCACAGGAATTTACCGTGTGAGTCCGTCAAATGTCGATTGGGACGCGAACGAGTCTCGGTTTCGCATCTCTTTTCGTCTCGCAGGTTTTCACCTCGCAATTTCGCCGCCCGCAGCGCCGGGCGGCGACGGGTGCGGGGATACCCGGTCGGCGCCGGTCCAACCAGTTGTCCAACCGGCGTGCGGCAAAACATCCGGGTCGGCGCGGATTTCTGCGCGTTGGTCAGCGCGCCATCCGGTCGCCGGTTTCCTTTCGCGTGCAATTCGCGATCGGGGAATCGATGCACTCCGCCCTGCCATGCGACCCGTTTTCCGGTGGGTTATCAGGTGATTCGGCCACCGGTTTGTTCCCGACGGCTGACCGGGCGCTGCCGGCCTTTCGCGGACCGCGTAGGCTCTCTCGGAGCAAGCCGATGAAGACCACGCTATCCCGCGTCTGTTCCGGCTCTCACGAACCCGTGTACCAGCGGTTTCATGGTGCGCGTCAGCGTGTCTGGGAGCGGAGCGCGGGACCGATTGGGGCACAGATTTGGACACGGTACTTGGCCTGTCGGTGACACCGACCACCGTTGGGTGGGTTCTCGCTGAAGGACATGGCGCGGACGGCACCATCCTGGATCACCAGGAATTGGCGTTGCGCTCGGGCGGCGCTGTGCGTGCCGCCAGTGCCGCGGAGCAGGTGGTCGACGAGGTGTTGAGGGTCGAGGCGGCGGCGGCCGGCAGCGATCGGCGGCTGCGTGTCATCGGCGTGACCTGGAACGACGATGCGTCCGTACCGGCAGCGCTGGTGCTCGAGGCGCTGACCGACGCGGGCTTGCACAACGTGGTGCCGGTCCGGTTCCTGCAAGCCGTCGAGACGCTCGCCCAGGCCATCGCCCCCGTCATCGGGTACGAGCAGACCGCCGTCTGCGTTCTCGAGCACGACTGGACGACGGTCGTCATGGTCGACTCCCACGACGGGCAGACCCAAACCGCCACCAAGCAGGTGCGCGGCGGTTTCGACGGCCTGACCCGCTGGCTGACCGGCATGTTCGAGCGCGACGGCTGGCAGCCGGGCGGCATCGTCGTCGTCGGCGCCCACAGCGACATCGACGGCTTGTCCTGGCAACTCGAAAAGGCTTTGCCGGTACCGGTTTTCGTGCAATCAATGGCCCAGGTGACGATCGCGCGGGGCGCGGCCCTCTCGGCGGCGCGCAGCACCGAGTTCACCGACGAACAACTCGTGGCGCGCCGCAGCGAGCCGGTGACCCCGGCACCCGTCCGGCACCGGCGGTTGTCCTACGCCGGAGCCATGACCGCGCTGACCGCCGGGGCGATCTCCTTCGTCGGCTCGGTGTCGCTCGCGGTGGGCATTCACGTCGGTCCGGCGAGTGCGACCGCGTCCGCCAAGCACGCCACCCATCCGCCCGCGCCGCAGGTCGCCGAGGCGGTCAAGGCCGTCACACCGCTGCCGGCGGTACCGCAGACCAAACCGCAGACCAAGCCGCCGAGCGGGCCGGCCCCCGCGCCCGCCGGCGAACCGGCCGCTCCCGATGAACAGCCCGGCATCGGCGACGACCGGCAAATGGAGTCCGGCAACCGGCAGCCGTATCTGACCCGGGTACTCGAGCACATCCCCGGTGACACCGGTGAGCCGGCGGCCGATTCGGCGCCGCGTCCCACGCTGGACCCGCAGCCCTGATTTCACCCCCAGCGGCTCACCGGTACTCCGCCCGATCCTTGGCGTGCACCGCGGTGAACGACAGTGACACGTCGTCGGCGACCTGGACCGACCCCATCAGCAGCGAGAAGGGCTTGATGCCGTAATCGGATTGCCGGACGGTCGTTTCCACCGACAACCGCCAGGCCTCGCCGAGATCCTCTGTGCCTAGATCGATTACATGGTCTCGGGCAGCGCCCCGGATCTGTAGCTTGCCGGTCAGCCGGTACCCGTCGCCGGCGCGCTCGATGACGTCGGAGGTGTAACGAATCTCGGGAAAACGGCTGGCGTTCAAGGACTTCAAGGCATTCGACCGCACCAGCGCTTTCTCGGCCGTGGACAGCCCCTTCACGCCGCCCTCACCGCGCAGCACCTCGAACGAGTCCACCTCGACGGCCAGCTCGGCCCGCACGGGCCGCGAGCCGGCCCAGCTGACGCCGCCGCGCCACCGGGTCATCGCGATGGTGAGGCGATGGCCCATGCGCGCCGCCCGACCGCTGACACCGGTGTGCAGCAGCAGTTCACCGTCGGCAGGGCCGATGGTCCACGCGTCGTCGGATGCCACGGATCGACTGTGTCAAAGTCACACGTCAAAGTCACACGTCAAAGTCACACGTCAAAGTCACACGTCAAAGTCACACGTCAAAGTCACATGGTCAAAACGGTGCGGTAATGCGCTCGCCCGCCTTCCAGGGCGGCGTAGCCGTCGGCCGCCCGGGACAACGGCAGCTCCTCGATCCAGGCGCGCACCCCGGACAGGACCGCGAACTGCATGGTGTCCTCGACGTCCTTGGCGGTGCCGGAGGGATGACCGACGATGCTGAGGCCCGGCGTTATCAGCTGCAGGGGACTGATCGGCAGCGGCTCGGGCGTGACGCCGATGGTGACAAGCTCGCCCTGCGGCGCAAGACCGCCGACCGTGGCGGCCATGGCCTGCGAATTGCCGGCGGTGGCCAGCACCACCGCCGCGCCGCCCAACGCCCGCAGCGCGTCGGCGGGGTCTTCGGCCGTGGAGTCGATGTAGTGATGGGCGCCCAGTTTCCGGGCGTCATCGGCTTTACCGGTACCGCGGTTGATCGCGATGGTCTCGAAACCCATTGCGGCGGCGAATTGCACGCCGAGATGACCCAGGCCGCCGACCCCCAGGATCGCCACACGATCGCCGGGCAGCGCCTTGGTGTGCCGCAGGGCGTTGTAGGTGGTGACCCCGGCGCAGCCCATCGGGGCGGCTTCGGCGTCGGTGAGCTCCTCGGGGATGCGGGCCAGCGCGCTGGTCGGGACCGTCACCGATTCCGCGTATCCGCCGGGATAGTGCCAGCTGGGTACCTTCCCGTTCACGCAGTGGATGAAAAGGCCTGCGCGGCAAGGGTCGCACCGGTAGCAACACCCGCCGAACCAGCCGACCGCGACCCGCTGGCCGACCGCGAACCCTTCGACACCCTCGCCCAGCTCGGCGATCCGGCCGGCGATTTCATGCCCCGGCGTCAACGGCCACGACAGGCCGGGGAATGCACCGTTGACGAAGTGAGCGTCGGTGCCGCAGATGCCGCAGGCACCGACCGTCAGCCGTACCTCGTCCCGGCCCGGCGGCCGGGTTTCGGTGTCGACCAGTTCCAACGCTGCGCCGGCGGATTGAATCTGGACGGCTTGATGTGTTGGCATCGGTCCAGCCTAGATGGCCTTAGCCTAATGCGCGACAGGGCATTTCGACGACCCGTTGGTGTGATAGTCGACCTGCCAGTGCTTGATTCCGTTGAGCCAGCCCGACCGCAGGCGTTCGGGTTTGCCGATCGATTCGAGATCGGGCATGGCGTCGGCGATCGCGTTGAACATCAGATCGATCGTCATTCGCGCCAGGTTGGCCCCGATGCAGTAGTGTGCGCCCGTGCCGCCGAACCCGACGTGCGGGTTGGGGTCACGCAGGATGTTGAAGGTGAACGGGTCGTCGAACACGTCCTCGTCGAAATTGGCTGAGCGGTAGAACATTACGACGCGCTGACCTTTTTTGATCTTCACCCCGGACAGTTCGTAGTCTTGCAGCGCCGTCCGCTGGAACGACGTCACCGGCGTGGCCCACCGCACGATCTCGTCGGCCGCGGTGGCGGGCCGCTCCCTTTTGAAAAGCTCCCACTGGTCGGGGAAGTCGGTGAAGGCCATCATGCCTTGGGTGATGGAATTGCGGGTGGTCTCGTTGCCGGCCACGGCCAGCAGGATGACGAAGAACCCGAACTCGTCGTCGGAGAGCTTGTGGCCGTCGATGTCGGCCTGAACCAGCTTGGTGACCAGGTCCTCGCCCGGGTTCTTGGCCCGGTCGGCGGCCATCTGCATGCCGTACATGATCAGCTCGACGGAAGCGGTGATGGCGTCGTTGCTCGCGAACTCGGGGTCCTGGTCACCGACCATCTCGTTGGACCAGTGGAACAGTTTCTTGCGGTCCTCCTGCGGCACACCCATCAGACTCGCGATGGCCTGCAGCGGCAGCTCGCAGGACACCTGTTCGACGAAGTCGCCGGAACCCTCGGCGGCCGCGGCCTCGACGATGCGGCGAGCGCGCTCGCGCAGGTCGTCGCGCAGGCGCTCGACCGCGCGCGGCGTGAAGGCCCGGGAGATGATCTTGCGCAGCCGGGTGTGTTGCGGCGCATCCATGTTCAGCAGCACGAACTTGCCCCGTTCGACCTGCTCGGCGACGGTGCCGTCCTTGTAGCGGGGCAGGGCGGTCTTCTGCAGGCTGGAGAAGACGTCGCTGCGCAGCGAGACCTCCTTGACATCCTTGTGCTTGGTCACCACCCAGAAGCCGCCGTCGTCGAACCCGCCCGCGCCGATCGGCTGCTCGTTCCACCAGATCGGCGCGACGCGACGCATTTCGGCCAGTTCTTCCACCGGCAGCCGCTCGGCGTAGATGTCGGGATCGGTGAAGTCGAATCCAGGCGGCAGATTGGGGACCGGCTTGGTGGTTGGCTCGACGGTTGCCATGGGCCCGCTCCTCGAGGACGAAGTGGTCTAGTCGTCTTTGTGCAAGGAAACCACTGCCACGCCACCGTTGGGAAGCATTGGCGCAAGATCGCCGGGCGCGAATTGGAACGTGTTCTCTGTCCCGGGCGGATCCGGCCGATCGGCCCTTGTGGCGCGGGGTTCGGCGGATATGCTTTGGTGCAGGTCACCGGCGAGCACAGGCGGGGTGGAAGATGATTCGGGAACTGCTCACTGCGGTTTCGGTAGCGGGCATCGCGGTCGGCGTGGCGCCGGTTGCGGCAGCCGGATACGACGGCGACGTGCCGGGCATGAATTATCAGGCGTCCTTGGGCGCGCCGTGCGACAACTACGAGCGGTTCATCTTCGGTCGAGGGCCCAGCGGGCAGGCCGAGGCGTGCCACTTCCCGCCGCCCAACCAGTTCCCGGCGGCCACCACCGGATACTGGGTCATGTCCTACCCGCTGTACGGCGTCCAGCAGGCCGGCGCGAAGTGCCCCGGTCCGCAGGCCGCCGCGCAATCGGAGGCCGGGCTGCCCATGCTGTGCCTGGGTGACCGCGGGTGGCAGGAAGGATGGTTCACCGGGGCAGGGTTCTTCCCGCCCAGCGGATGATCGGCGCCGCCATGAGCCCGGCCCCCTGTGAGCGCAGTCGGACCGCCGAGTCCGGCAAACCGCTGGTGCCTCGCTGGCTGCGGTTCGTGCTGGCCTCGGATCGCGCCGGGTCGGCCTGGTACATCGGCACCGGCTTCTTCTTCGCGCCGGTGCTGGCGGTGCTCTCGCCCTGGCCCGTCGTCACCGCTGTGCTGTGGGGTGTCATTGCCCTGGCCGGGCTGTGGCTGGGACTGCTGGGCATCGCGATGGCCGTCGGGCTGGCCCGGATAATGCGCTCCGGGGCCGAAATCCCCGAGGACTACTGGCGCTCCCTGGTGCACTACTAGGCCCACTGTCGGCCCGTTGCCCTTACCGACGGGCCCTCCGGCGCCGGCGAGAAATGACCCCCCGACCCGTCTAGAGTTCCGTCTAGGGTCAGGGCAACGGCCCTGCGATAAGTCCTGTGACAAAAGGAGACTCGAGATGGCCTTCAACCCCAAGGATGCGGTCGACGCGGCGCGGGACATCGCGACCAACGCGGTGGAGAAAGCCTCCGACATCGTCGAGCACGCCAGCGACATCATCCGCGGCGACATCGCCGGCGGCGCCAGCGGCATCGTGCAGAACTCCATCGACATCGGCACCTACGCGGTGGACCGGACGAAGGAAGTCTTCACCGGCCGGCACGACGTCGACGACGTCGACGAGGTCTAGCCCCGTCGGTCAGACGGACGCGGCCTCGTTCAGCTCGTCCAGCCGGTTGGTCGCTTCCAGGTACTCCTGCACCCAGCGCTCGATGACGGTCGCCGTCTTCTCCACCTTGGTGAACTGCCCGACCACCTGACCGACCGGGTTGAACGCCACGTCGACCGATTCGTTCGGGTACTTGTTGGTGGCCCGCACCGCCATGCCGGAAACCATGTACTGCAACGGCATCCCGAGCGGCTTGGGGTTGCCCGGCGCCTCCCAGGCCTCGGTCCAGTCGTTGCGCAGCATGCGGGCCGGCTTCCCCGTGAACGAACGGCTGCGCACGGTGTCGCGGCTGCCCGCCTTGGCGTAGGCCGCCTGCTGGACCGGGGTGTTCGAGGACTCCTCGACCATCAGCCACTGCGAGCCGGTCCACGCGCCCTGCGCGCCCAATGCCAGGGCCGCGGCGATCTGCTGGCCGCTGCCGATGCCGCCGGCAGCCAGCACCGGCAGCGGGGCGACCTCCTTGACCACCTGCGGCCACAGCACGATCGAGCCCACCTCGCCGCAGTGCCCGCCGGCCTCGCCGCCCTGCGCGATGATGATGTCCACGCCGGCGTCGGCGTGCTTGCGCGCCTGCGAGGGGGAGCCGCACAGCGCCGCCACCTTGAGCCCGGCGTCGTGGATGTGCTTGATCATGTCGGCCGGCGGGGTGCCGAGCGCGTTGGCGATCATCTTGACCTTGGGGTGCTTGAGCGCCACCTCCACCTGGGGCGTGGCCGTCGCCTCCGTCCAGCCGAGCAGCTGCAGGCTGTCGCTGTCGCTGTCCTCGATCGGCACGCCGTGGTCGGCCAGGATCTTCTTCCCGAAGTCCAGGTGCTCCTGGGGCACCATCTTGCGCAGCGTCTCGGCCAACTCTTCGGCGGACAGGTGGGAGTCCATGCCCTCGTATTTGTTCGGGATCACGATGTCGACCCCGTACGGGTGGTCGCCGATGTTCTCGTCGATCCACTTCAGCTCGATCTCCAGCTGCTCGGGGGTGAAACCGACGGCGCCGAGCACGCCGAACCCGCCGGCCTTGCTCACCGCCACCACGACGTCGCGGCAGTGGGTGAACGCGAAGATCGGAAACTCGATACCGAGCTCATCGCAGATAGCGGTGTGCATGCCTACTCCCTGGGCGGTGGCGGAATTGAAACGTGTTCTAGTTTAGTACGGAGCGCACTGACGTGGCCAGCGGGTCCTGACCTGCGTTTTGGTACTACGGCCCGTCGCCATCGGCTTGCTTGTCGGCCGGTCGAGCTACCATTCGCACATGCGTTCGATCATCGCCCGCGAGGACATCCAGGACGACTATGACGTCCTGCGCGCCGTGGTCGCACGCATCCAGCGGCATTCCTACGATGCGCTGACCAACCCGGAACGCATCCGGCTGCTCGAGGTCCTCGAACACCAGACGCGCCGACTTCAAGTTCCCGGTCACCAACTGATCAACCAGATCGAGCAGGACGCCACGCCGGCCGAGATCGGCGGCAAACTCGCCCACGTGCTGGCCGACCGATTGCTCATCACCCGCGCTGAGGCTGCCCGCCGCATCGACGACGCCCGAGATCTCGGCGTCCGGCGCACCCTGACCGGCGAGCCGTTGCCGCCACGGTATGCGGCCACCGCCGCCGCCCAGCGGGACGGGCGCATCGGCACCTCGCACGTCGCGGTCATTCGCCGCTTCTTCGACCAGTTGCCATGCTGGGTGGACGTTCCCACCCGGGACGCCGCCGAGGCCGACCTGGCGCGCTGGGCCGGCGAGCACCGCCCCGAGAGCCTGCGCAAGGTGGCCGACCGGATCGCCTGCTACCTCAATCCCGACGGCGTGTTCCACGACGAGGATCGGTTGCGTCACCGCGGACTGACCCTGGGCGCCCAACAACCCGACGGCATGTCGCAACTGCGCGGCTGGTTGACGCCCGAGGCCCGGGCGACCATCGAGGCCGTGCTGGCCAAACTGGCCGCGCCGGGCATGTGCAACCCCGACGATCCAGCACCCGTCGTCGACGGCCCGCCCGGCCAGGAGGCGATCCAGCGCGACAGCCGCAGCGCGGCCCAGCGCAACCACGACGGCCTCAACGCGGCCCTTCGTGCGCTGCTGGCCGGCGGAAAGCTGGGGCAGCACAACGGGTTACCCGCCAGCATCGTCGTCACCACCACGCTGCGGGACCTCGAGTCCGCGGCCGGTAAGGGGCTGACGGGCGGCGGCACCCTGTTGCCGATGTCCGATGTGATCCGCCTGGCCCGCCACGCCCACCACTACCTCGCCGTCTTCGGCAACGGCAAACCGCTGGCGCTGTACCACACAAAACGCCTGGCCTCGCCGGGGCAACGAATCGTCTTGTACGCCAAGGACCGTGGCTGTTCGCACCCGGGCTGCGACGTTTCGGGCTATTACTGCGAAGTCCATCATGTCACCGGTTACGCCAAATGCGGCCGCACCGACATCGACCAACTGACCTTCGCCTGCGGCGGCCATCACCCGCTGGCCGAGCAGGGCTGGATCACCCGCAAGAACGGCCGAGGCGAGACCGAATGGATCCCACCACCGCATCTCGACCACGGCCGGCCGCGGACCAACGCCTTCCATCACCCCGAGAAGCTGGTCGCGGACAGCGATAACGACACCGGCGACAACACGTCCGACGCCCCCGACGACCCCGCAGCCGCCGATCCCTTGATCCGGCGCCGAGCGACCGGGTAGCGTAGTGCTGCAATTACGAAACGATGCGTAGCGTAATTGGGGCTACGGGACCATCACGTATCCGACCATTACCTATCCGACCATCGAGAGGACATCGGCTTGATGCGCAGCCGCTACGCCGGCGAACCGTTTACCACCTCCACGGCCGAGATCGCCGCCGCCCTCGAGGATGTCAGCATCCCGACGCTGTTGCTCTCGCTCGTCCACATCACCGGCGACCCACGCTTCATCCGCGACTTCAAGCAGATGGGCATCTTCCTCAACGAGGTCCAGGGGTTCATGTCCGAGGAGGACAAGGCCCGGGCCCGCGCAGAGGCGCTCTCGGTCATCACCGACTACCGCGACCGCGGTTGCCCCGAACCCGAGCCGCTCAGCCCCGAGCTCATCCGGGAAATGATGGACTGGGCCGCCTGCGAACACGTGCCCGACGACTACCTACCGCTGATCTGCGAAGAGCTGGACCTCGACGGCGTCGACCCGCGCCGCCCCGCCGCCTTGCCGGCCGAACGCGCGGCCGGGCTCCCGGTGCTCGTCGTCGGCTGCGGCGAGTCCGGCATCCTGGCCGGCGTCCGCCTCAAGCAGGCCAACATTCCGTTCACCATCGTCGAGAAGAACGCCGGCCCGGGCGGAACATGGTGGGAGAACAGCTATCCCGGCGCCCGGGTGGACGTGGCCAACCATTTCTATTGCTACAGCTTCGAACCCAACAACGACTGGACCCATTTCTTCGCCGAGCAATACGAGCTGCAGGACTACTTCACCAAGGTCATCGACCAACACGACCTGGCCGGCCAGGTGCGCTGGCAGACCGAGGTGCTCGCGGCCGAATGGGACGACGGCGACGGCACCTGGACGGTGTCGCTGCGCTCGGCCGACGGCCACACCGAAACAATGCGGGCGCGGGCGCTCATCACCGCGGTGGGACAGCTGAACCGGCCCAACATCCCGGCCTTCGACGGCGCGCAGACCTTCCGGGGCCCGTCGTTCCATTCGGCGGCCTGGGATCACTCGGTGGAGCTGAAGGGCAAGCGGGTTGCTCTCGTCGGCGCCGGCGCCAGCGGATTTCAGATCGCACCGGCGATCGCCGCGGACGTCAAGCGGCTCACCGTGTTCCAGCGCACCGCGCAGTGGATGTTCCCCAACCCGATGTATCACGACGAGGTCGGCGACGGAGTGCGCTGGGCGATGCGCCATCTGCCGTTCTACGGCCGGTGGTATCGCTTCCTGGTGTTGTGGCCCGGCTCCGACAAGGGCCTGGACGCTGCCGAGGCCGACCCGAACTACGCCGACCAGGAGCACGCCGTCAGCGACGTCAACGCCGCCGCCCACATGATGTTCTCGCAATGGATCACCAGCCAGGTCGGCGAGGATTCGGAGTTGCTGGCCAAGGTGATGCCCGACTATCCCGCCTGCGGCAAACGAACCCTGCAGGACAACGGCAGCTGGCTGCGCACCCTGCAGCGCGACAACGTCGAACTGGTGCGCACGCCCATCGACAAGATCACGCCGCACGGCATCGTCACCGTCGACGGGGCGGCGTACGACGCCGATGTCATCGTGTACGCCACCGGATTCCGGCACACCGATGTGCTGTGGCCCCTGAAGGTGACCGGCCGCAACGGGGTCGACCTGCACCAAATGTGGGGGAGCCGGCCGTATGCCTACCTGGGCATCACCGTGCCGGAATTTCCGAACTTCTTCATCATCTACGGCCCGGGAACCCACCTCGCTCACGGCGGCAGCCTGATCTTCCAGTCCGAGCTGCAGATGCGCTACATCGACCAATGCCTGGCGCGGCTGTGCGAGCCCGGTGTGCATTCCATCGAACCGAAACCCGACGCCGCCATCGATTGGCACCGGCGCACCCAGGCCCAGATCAAGAAGATGGTGTGGTCACACCCGGCGGTCAAGCACTCCTATTTCAAGAACGCCGACGGCGAGATCCATACGGTGAGTCCATGGCGTCTCAACGAGTACTGGTCCGCGGTGCGCGAGCCCGATTGGTCGCAGTTCGTGGTGCGGATGAAAGATGCTGTGCCACAAGGGAATCGACAGGGACAGCAATAAGGAAAGTGAGCACGACACTATGCGCACCGTAGTCGTCGACGGGCCCCGCAGCATCCGGGTGGACACCCGCCCCGATCCCGTGCTTCCCGGGCCCGACGGGGCGATCATCGAGGTGAGCGCGGCCGGTATCTGCGGATCCGACCTGCACTTCTACGAGGCCGACTTCCCGATGCCGGACCCGATTGCGCTGGGCCACGAGGCGATCGGCACCGTTGTGGAGGCCGGGCCGCAGGTGCGCAACGTCAAGGTCGGCGATCAGGTCATGGTGTCCTCGGTCGCCGGCTGCGGCAGCTGCGCTGGCTGCGCCACCCGGGATCCGGTGCTGTGCCACTCCGGTTTCCAGATCTTCGGGGGTGGTGTGCTGGGCGGCGCGCAGGCCGATCTGCTGGCGGTGCCCGCGGCCGACTTCCAGCTGCTGAAGATCCCCGAGGGCATCAGCACCGAGCAGGCGCTGCTGCTCACCGACAATCTGGCCACCGGCTGGGCCGCCGCGCAGCGGGCCGACATTCCCTTCGGTGGCACGGTGGCGGTCATCGGGCTGGGTGCGGTCGGCTTGTGCGCACTGCGCAGCGCGCTGTTCCAGGGCGCGGCAACGGTTTTCGCGGTCGATCAGGTTGACGGCCGGCTGGCGCGTGCCGCCCGGTGGGGGGCGACGCCCGTCAAGGCGCCGGCGCTCGAGGCGATCCTCGCGGCCACCGGCGGCCGTGGCGCCGACGCGGTGATCGACGCCGTCGCCACGGACGCCTCCCTGACCGAGGCGCTCAACGCGGTGCGGCCGGGCGGCACGGTCTCGGTGGTCGGCGTGCACGACATGAACCCGTTCCCGCTCAACGCGCTGGGCTGCCTGATTCGCAGCATCACGCTGCGGATGACCACGGCGCCGGTGCAGCGCACCTGGCCGGAATTGATTCCGCTGTTGCAGTCGGGCCGGCTGGACGTCGACGGAATCTTCACCACGACAATGCCTTTGGACGAGGCGGCCACCGGGTATGCGACCGCGGGGTCGCGGTCGGGCGACGACGTCAAGATCCTGCTGAAACCGTAGCGGTGTTCACCGGGCCGCGGTGATGTACTGCGACCGCATGAAGCCGTCGATCTTGACGTCCACCTCCGGCGGCGTCATGCCGTAACCGGCTTGCAGATCAAGCGTGTTGCGGACGGGGTCGACCACCCAGCCATGCGCGGCCAGCCATTCCGCGGGGTCGGACTGCGGTTCGTACGTCAACGCCGAGAAATCGACATTCCCGGACACGTCGACCCCGGGGTGACTTTCCTCCAGGGCGTGCAACTGGTCGTGGTCGAGGCGCGACCCCAGCGCGCCGATGGCGATTCGGCTGCCCGGCGCGCTGAGCCCGCTGATTCGGGTGAACAGCGCGTGTTGGGCTTCGTCGGTCAGGTAGGGCAGCAGCCCCTCCACCGACCAGGCGCTCGGGCTCTCCACGTCGAACCCGGCCGCTTCCAGCGGCCGGGACCAGTCGGCGCGCAAGTCGGCGGCGACCTCGACCCTGCGCGCCTTCGGCACGGCGCCCTGCTCGCCGAGCACCCGCGCCTTGAACTCGAGGACCTTGGCTAAATCGACTTCGAAAACCGTTGTCGCTGGTGGCCATTCGAGACGGTAGGCCCGCGAATCCAGTCCGGCGGCGATGATCACCGCCTGTCGTATGCCCGCCGCGCCCGCGGCGTCGAAGAAGTCGTCGAAGAACCGGGTCTGCACGCCGTACAGGCGCGGGAAGGCCAGCTCGTCCTCCGACGTCCCCGGATTGGCAAGCACCCCAGTCAAATACGGATCCCCTGACGCGGCGATGAAGGTCTTCGCGTAGTCGTCGCGCACCAACGGCCGCGGGCTCACCGTGTGCAGGGCGCGCCATCCCGCCACGAGCAGCGCGGTGTATCCGACGCTGCTCACGATGTCCCAGTTGTCATCGTCGGAACGTTGGGAGCCGAACTGCGGTGTGGTCATAGCAGTCAAACCTACCCCGCGGCCGGGGCGCTCACAGCTCGAGAAGCACGGTGACCGGACCGTCGTTCACCAGCTCGACCTGCATGTTCGCCCCGAACACCCCGGTCTGCACGTCGGCGCCCAGTCCCCGCAGGGCCGCCGCGAACTCGGTCACCAGCGGCTCGGCGATCGCCGCGGGCGCGGCCGCATTCCAGGACGGGCGGCGGCCTTTGGCGGTGTCGGCGTACAGGGTGAACTGACTGACCACCAGAATCGGCGCACCGACGTCGGACGCGGATCGCTCATCGGCGAGAATCCGCAGCTTCCAGAGCTTTTCGGCGAGCCTTCGCGCCTTGTCGCGGTCGTCGGAATGCGTGACGCCGACGAGCGCCAACAAACCCTGGGCATCGGGCCGGAGGGCGCCGACCACCGCGCCCTCGACCGTCACCGCCGCCGACGAGACCCGTTGCACCAACACCCGCATGGGTTTCGATGGTGCCAGACCGGGCCACCACCCTCAGACCTTTGGCGACCCAGACCTCCCGTCGTTGGGTACGCTCGGTCGGGTGTCCGTGCTCGTCGCGTTCTCCGTCACCCCGCTGGGCGTGGGTGAGGGTGTCGGCGAGATCGTCGCCGAAGCGGTTCGGGTGGTTCGCGATTCCGGTCTGCCCAACAAGACCGACTCCATGTTCACCGTGATCGAAGGCGAGACATGGGAAGAGGTGATGGCGGTCGTGCAGCGCGCGGTGGAGGCGGTGGCCGCCCGGGCGCCGCGGGTCAGCACGGTGATCAAGGCCGACTGGCGCGCCGGGGTCAGCGACGCGATGACGCACAAGGTCGCCTCGGTCGAGCGCTACCTGTCCGACGGCTAGCCTGACACCGCCGCGCGAAACGCCCGCACACCCCGTCGGCAGACCCATCAGTAGGCTCGTGCCGGTGAGCGCACGCGCAGGCATCGTTGTCACCGGAACCGAGGTCCTCACCGGCCGTGTCCAGGACGCCAACGGCCCCTGGATCGCCGATCGGCTTTTGGAGCTCGGCGTCGAGCTGGCGCACATCACCATCTGCGGCGACCGCCCGCACGACATCGAAGCCCAGCTGCGCTTCCTCGCCGACCAAGGCGTGGATCTGATCGTCACCAGCGGCGGACTGGGGCCCACGGCCGACGATATGACGGTCGAAGTGGTGGCGCGTTTCTGCGGCCGCGAGCTGGTGCTGGACGCCGAGGTCGAAGAGAAGATCGCGAACATCCTCAAGAAGCTCATGGCGCGCAACCCCGCGTTCCAATCCGCCTTGGATCCCGGCACATTCGAGTCGCTGCGGGCCGCCAACCGCAAGCAGGCGATGGTTCCGGCCGGAGCGCAGGTGCTCGACCCGGTCGGCACCGCGCCCGGCGTCGTGGTGCCCGGCAAGCCGGCGGTGATCGTGCTCCCGGGGCCGCCCCGGGAGCTGCAGCCGATGTGGCACACGGCCATCCAGACGCCGGCGGCGCAGCAGGCGATCGCCGGCCGGACGGTGTATCGGCAGGAGATGCTGCGCATGTTCGGGCTGCCGGAGTCCGGGCTTGCCGAAACGCTGCGCGAGGCCGAGGCGGCCGTCCCGGGGTTCGGGCAACTCGAGATCACCACCTGCCTGCGGCGTGGCGAGATCGAAATGGTCACCCGCTACGAGCCGACGGCCGCGACGGCCTACGCGCAGCTGACCAAGCTGCTGCGGGACAAGCACGGTGACCAGCTGTACTCCGAGGACGGTTCCCGGGTCGACGATCTGGTGGCGCGGCTGCTGGCCGGCCGCCGGATCGCGACGGCGGAGTCGTGCACCGCGGGGTTGCTGGCGGCGCGACTGACCGACCGGCCCGGATCGTCGGACTACGTGGCCGGCGGTGTGGTCGCCTACTCGAACGAGGCGAAGGCCGAGTTGCTCGGCGTCGACCCGGCGTTGATCGAGGCGCACGGCGCCGTGTCCGAACCAGTTGCTCAGGCGATGGCCGCGGGCGCCCGGCAACGCTTTGCCGCCGACACCGCCGTGGCGATCACGGGCATCGCCGGCCCCGGCGGGGGTACCGAGGAGAAGCCGGTGGGAACGGTGTGCTTCAGCGTGCAGGTCGGCCCACCCGGTGCCACGGCCCGCTCGGACACCCGCACCCTGCGGCTTCCGGGCAACCGGTCGGACACCCGCGAGCGCTCGACGACGGTGGCCATGCACCTGCTGCGGCGCCTGCTGACCGACGCCTGAGGCCGAGCGTCACGCCAGCGTGGCCGCGGCGGCCCGGCGTCACGCTGGCGTGACGCTCGGGGCCGGTTGGTGCGCCGTCACGTCATTTCGGTTGGCAGGAAAGCGCTTTCGCTGGTCGCGAAGCGTATGCCGGTGGCGTCCTTGCCGATCAGCGTCAGCACCGCGACGGTGAGCAACACCGGCACGATCGTCGCCGCCAACGCGAACGGGTAGCCATGGGTCTCGGCGAGGCGCTCCTGAATCGGTAAATTGAACGCCGCCAACAGGTTTCCGAGTTGATAGGTCACGCCGGGGTAGAGGCCGCGGATCGCATCGGGCGACATCTCGGTGAGGTGGGCGGGAATCACGCCCCAGGCGCCCTGCACGAACAGCTGCATCAAAAACGATCCCAGACACAGCATCGCCGCGGTGCGCGAGTAGGCGAACAGCGGCACGATCGGCAGCGCCAACATGGCGCAGAACACCACGGTGTAGCGGCGGCTGAAGCGCTGGGACAGCGTGCCGAAGACGAGTCCGCCGATGATGGCGCCGACGTTGTACACCACCACGATCCACTTGACCGTCGTGCTGGACAGACCTGCGCCGTGATTGGCGTGCGCCCCCAGGAACGTCGGGTAGACGTCCTGCGTCCCGTGGCTCATCCAGTTGAAGGCCGTCATCAGCAGGACCAGGTAGACGAATCGGCGGATGATCGCGCCGTTGCGCAGCACGTCGCGGATCCGGGTGCTGGTGAGCCGCAGCTGATCCTGCGCGGCCTCCCACACCTCGGACTCTTCCACCCGGTAGCGGATGATCAGGCTGATCAGCGCGGGCACGATGCTCAGACCGAACAGCCAGCGCCATGACAACTCCAGCCAGTCCATCACCACCAGCGAGGCGACACTGGCCAACAGGTAACCGAACGCGTAGCCCTCCTGCAGCAGTCCGGAGAAGAACCCGCGCCGCTCGACCGGCACTTTCTCCATGGCCAGCGCGGCGCCCAGCCCCCACTCGCCGCCCATGCCGATGCCGTACAGCAGCCGCAGAATCACCAGCACGGTGAAGTTGGGCGCGAACGCGCACAGGAACCCGACGACGGAGTAGAACATCACGTCGACCATCAACGGCAGCCGCCGTCCTACCCGGTCCGCCCACAGCCCGAACAACAGGGCACCGACCGGCCGCATGATCAGCGTGGCCGTGGTGACGAAGGCGACCTCGGCCTTGCTGTGGTGGAACGTCTTTGCGATGTCGGCGTAGACGAGCACGACGATGAAGTAGTCGAAGGCGTCCATCGTCCAGCCCAACAACGCGGCGATGAAGGAATTACGCTGGTCGGCGGTCAACTTCCGGCCGGGACTTGGTTTGGTCACGTCAGCATCGTGGCCTACCCGGGCCGTCGGCGCGACCCGTTCCGCCGGGCGCGGCGCGGGAGTAAGTTCGCCAGACATGCGGATCATCGACGCCGACGGTCACGTCGCCGAGAATTCCTCGCTGGCGATCGAGGCGATCCAGCGGTGGCCGGAGCACGTCAAGCCCGGCCGGCACGGGCGGCTCGGCCTGATGATCGAGGGCCGCAACTACCCCGAGGACCGCGGCCCGGGCGCCGGGTGTCCGCCCGAGCACGGCATCAGCGACGCCCCCGACATCAACTGCCGGTCCGCCGAAGGCGTGCTGGGCGACGCCGACCGCGATCACATCGACACCATGGTGCTCTATCCCAGCCTGGGCTTGTGCGCACCGAGCCTGCGCGACCCCGAGTTCGCCGCCGGGTTCGCCCGGCTGTACAACCGGTGGGTCGCCGACTACTGCGCCCAGTCGGGCGGACGGCTGTGCGGCGTCGCGGTCACGCCGATCGAACACGGCCAACTGGCGATCGACGTCATGAGGGAAGCCAAAGACCTTGGGCTGGTGGCAACGTTGGTGCCGCCGGCGCTGCAGAGCCGCAACCTCGACCACCCCGATCTCGACCCGTTCTACGACGCCGCCGTCGAACTCGAGATGCCGCTGGGCGTGCACGGCGCGCCCGGCATCCATCTGCCGAAGATCGGCGTGGACCGCTTCACCAATTACATTCAGGTGCACTGCATCAGCTTCCCGTTCGACCAGATGACCGCGATGACCGCGATGGTGTCCGGCGGTGTCTTCGAGCGGCACCCGAAGTTGCGGGTCGCCTTCTTGGAGGCGGGCGCGGGCTGGGTGCCGTTCTTCATCGATCGCCTGCACGAGCACTTCGAGAAGCGCGGCGACTGGGTCGAGCGCGGCTGGCGCCGCGATCCGCACGAATACCTCAAGGCGGGCAACATCTTTGTGACGTGCGAGCCGGAGGAACCGATCCTGCCCGGGGTGATCGACGTGCTGGGCGCCGATTTCATCATGTTCGCCAGCGACTACCCGCACTGGGACGGCGAATGGCCGGAGAGCACCAAGCATCTGCGCACCCGCGCCGATATCAGCGAGGAAGCCCGGGAGAAGATCGGCGGCTTGAACGCGCAACGCTTCTACAACCTGAACTGACCTGATCGGGGTGCCCACGCGGGCGACGGGTGACAGGATGGCGGGATGGGCCCTTTTGTGCTGCGCGCGGCATTGACCGGATTCGCGCTGTGGATCGTCACCCTGTTCGTGCACGGCCTGACGTTCGTCGGCGGTGACACGAGGCTGCAGCGGGTCGGCATCATTTTCGTCGTCGCCGTGATCTTCGGTCTGGTCAACGCGTTCATCAAGCCGATCGTCCAGATCCTGTCCATCCCGCTCTACATCCTGACGCTGGGTCTGATCCATATCGTGATCAATGCCCTGATGCTCTGGATCACCGCGTGGATCACCGAGCACACCACCCACTGGGGCCTGCAGATCGACCACTTCTGGTGGACCGCGATCTGGGCCGCCATCGTGTTGTCGATAGTGAGTTGGCTACTGTCCCTTGTGATTCGACGCACCGCCGGCTGAGGTCAGCGAGCGTCGTCCACCAGGGCCAGCACGTCACGCGCGCAACCCCAGGACAGGGTGACGCCGTTGCTGCTGTGCCCGTAATTGTGGATGCAGCGTGCCCGTCGGAGCGGTTCGGCCTGCAGGCGCACCGACGGACGGTCCGGCCGCAGCCCGGTGATCACCTCGATCACCTCGGCTTCGCCCAGTCGTGGCTCGATTCGGCGGCAGCGCTGCAGAATCCGTTCGGTCACGGCGGGGTCCGCGGTGGTGTCCCAGCGGCCGGCAATGCTGATGCCGCCGCACACCACCCGCTGCGGGTGCGGAAAGTAGCAGGTCCACTCGGGGCCGTCGTTGAGTTCCATAAACAGTTGGCGCACACCGGGATTGGTGAGCACGACGTGCTGACCGAACAGCGGCCGGACGGTGTCGTCTCCGGTGAGCGTGCCCGCGCGCAGGCCCGCGCAGTTGACGACGATGTCGGCGTGGTCGGTGACCTCGTCCAGCGAGCCAACCCGGTGCTCCTCGATCTCGCACCCGGCCGCCGTCAGCCGCCGGGTCAGATAGCCGAGATAGTGCGGCATGTCGATCATCGGCACGGTGGCGTGAAATCCGGTTCGATAGCCGGGCGGGAGGTCGGCCGGGTCGGCCGGGCGCAGCTCGGGGATCAGCGAGGCCGCCGTCGACATCGCCTCGGAGGCGGTCAGCTCGCCGACGGCCAGCGCCGGCGCCAGCTGCACACCCGAATCGGGGTCGCGGGCGAGTTCGGTGAACACCCGCAACGAGTGCTCGGTCCAGCGCAGCGTCTCGGCCGCGCGTTCGGCGGGCCGCGGCGGTGCCCAGACGGCGCCGGCCACCGCCGAGGTCGTGTCCGCCGGCATCGTGTCCGCCCACACGCGGACCGGCCATCCCGCCTCGGCCAGACAGATGGCCGACGTCAGTCCGCTCACGCCGGCCCCGATCACGACGATCTGCTGGTTCCGGGCCATTGCGGGGCTCACCGGGTCGCGACGGGCCGGTCAGGGATGAGCGGCTTGCGGGGCCGGTGCGGCCGCGGGCGACTGCGCGCCGGACGGCGGAGCGGCGGGCGCCGATGGGGCCTGCTGTCCGGCTCCCCCAGCAGGCCGTTGAGAATGCCGAGCGTGCCCTGCACCCCGGCGGGCGGGGCGCTGGGCGGCGGAACCGCGTCCGGGGTCAGCTGCCAGGGCTGACAACCCGACGTCTTGAACGATTTGTCGCCCGGATCGATCTGGACGACCTGCGGCTTTTTGGTCATCGCGTTGTCGATCACGGCGCCGTCCGGGTTGCCCATCCGCTTCCAGTAGCAGGTGCCGTTGCCGACGGGTCCGCCGGAACTGTAGACGCCCGGCGCGATGTCGGTTCCCACCGCGTAGATGCCGTCCTTGTCGATGGTGGTCTTCGGTGCCGCCGGCGCGGGTGCGGGGGAGGCACTCGGCGACGGGGAGGCGGCGGGGGACGGGGAGGCCGAAGGCGCTGGTGACGGTGTCGCGGCGGGACCGGGCGCCGGTCCGTGCGTCTCGTCCGGGTCGGCGCCGGCAACGACCGTCGACGCGGCCCAGCCGGCCGCCATGAGACTGGCGGCGGCCGTCCTCGCCGCGATGGCTACTGCACGCATAGAAGTCGAGGGTACCGGGGCCGACGAGCTAATTCATGTCCCTGTGAAATCGCCCGCCGGCCGGAGGCCGCCGAGTCGACGCGCCTAATGGGGCCGGCTAATCGAGGCGCCTAATCGAGGCGCCGCACGCGCCCCGCATGGCCGAGCGCACGCTGATAGGTTTCGAGGTTGTCGCGGGAGATCTTCGCGTGCACGGGGCGCTCGAGCAGGAACCGCAGCACCGGGTTGTAGGCGTGGTAGGTCTCGTGGAAGGTCAGCACGGTGGTGCCGTCGGGTTGCTCGTCGAGTCGGTGATAGCCCTCAGCGCGCGACCACAGCGGCTTGCCGACGGCCACATAGCGTGACAGCTTGTTGATCTCGGCCTCGGTGACGGTCTCCCACGATCGGCCCTTGCCACCGGACAGCAGATACTTGGGGACTGCGAATACGCAGGTGCGGACCAGCCCCTCGCCGGCCTCATTGCCCTCGTTCAGAATTTCCATGCTGCCGGTGGGCCAGGTGAGGATCCTCGGGCGGGGCGCATTCGGCGGTGCCGGCGGATGCAGCACCCGCCACACCCGCTGCGGCGGCGCCTCGACGTGGAAACGCACGGTGTACGACCGCATCACGGTTCTCCCCGGCTGTTCTCCCAGGTATTCCAGAAGGTGATGGTCTCCGGGGGCGGCCGCTTGGCCGGCCGGAAGTCGGTGCCGATGGCGTATGCCACCGGGAACAGTGCCGCCTGAGTGACCGTGGCCGGGATGCCGAGGATATCGGCCACCTGTTGCTCCCTGGCCAAATGCATTGTGGTCCATACGGATCCGAGCCCACGGGAGCGCAGGGCGAGCAGGAAACTCCAGCCGGCCGGGATGATCGACGCCCAGGCCGACGCGGCCGTCAACAGGTTGGCGTTGTCGATGCGTTGGACCTCGGCGATGGCGGCGCGTTTGTCGGCGTCGGTGACGACCAGCCAGCGCCAGTCCTGCGCATTGCTCGCGGTGGGCGCCTGCATCGCCAGCTGGATGCACTCCAGGATCACGTCGCGACCGACCGGGCGGGTCAGGTCGAGGCGTTTGCGAACCGACCGTGTGGTGCTCAGCAGCTCGTCGACAGTGGCGATGTCCATGGGTTCCTTTCCGATGGGTGATCAGAGGTCGATGGCACCCGACCGGTCGATGCAAAGGCGTTGGCGCGCAGTGCATCCCGGATAACTGACGGATGCGGCGACGCTGTCGTCGATCATGGCGGCTCCACCACCGGTGCCATCCGGCACGTTGATATGGGCCATCGCGCACTCCTGCCCGCGCAGACAAGGCGGAAATCAGCTAGCCAGCTGAGCAAACCAGACTCGTCGCCCGGCTGTCTAGGGCGCGGCGTCGCGGTTGAGGATGCGCTTGGCGTCACCGACCATCTCGGCGACGATCTC
Source organism: Mycobacterium sp. MAC_080597_8934 (assembly GCF_000523975.1). Lineage (NCBI taxonomy): Bacteria > Bacillati > Actinomycetota > Actinomycetes > Mycobacteriales > Mycobacteriaceae > Mycobacterium > Mycobacterium sp. MAC_080597_8934. Next base: position 306,085 of record NZ_JAOS01000004.1, read on the forward strand.
CGCCACGGGCCGGATCTCGCGGATGCGCCCCACCCCTTCGCCGACGAGGATGGCGGCGGTATCGAAATCCTCTGCGGCTACCGCTGTTTCGTAGGCATCGATCGCTTCGGGCAGCCGCGCCGACAGCTCGGCCTCGTTGCCGTGCCAGGTACCCAGGAAGGCGTTGTTCAGGGCCCGCACCGTGTATCCGGCGGGCCAATCGAGGCGGCGCACAACGTCGTAGACCCGAGTGCGCACGGTGTCGTCGCCGCCGGCCGCCACGGCACGCTGCTGCGCTTTAGGCGAGACGAGCGCTTCCGGCGTCGCCCAGAACCGGGTCCCGACGACGGCGCCGTCGGCTCCCAACGCCAGCGCGGCGGCCAACCCGCGGCCATCGCCGACCCCACCCGCCGCCGCCACCAACGTGGCCGGAGAGCGGTCCGCCACGACGTCGACGACCTCGGGCACCAGGGTGAACGTCGACCGCACGCTCATGCCGTGTCCGCCGGCCTCGCCGCCCTGCGCCACGATGACTTCCGCGCCGGCATCGAGGGCGCGACGGGCCTGATCGAGGTTCTGCACCTGCGCGATCAGCGGAACGCCGGCCGCATGGATGCGATCGGCGAAGGGCGCCAACTCGCCGAACGACAGCATCACCGCCGCCGGGCCCCGGTCCAGCGCGAGGTCGAGCACCCCCGGGTTGCGGGCCAGGCTCCGGGTGATGAACCCGTATCCCACCCGGGCGCCCTCGGCCCGGTCGATCTGCCGCTGCAGCCATTCGGCGTCGGGATAGCCCCCACCGATGAGCCCCAGCCCGCCCGCCCGCGTCACCGCCGCCGCGAGTCGGCCCCCGGAGACCAGGGCCATCGGCGCGAGCAGGATCGGCTGCTCGATCCCGAATAGGTCGGTCAGGCGTGTCGGCAAACCCGTGGCGGCGCTCACGTGAGTTCACCGGTCAGGAACTGAGCCCTCCCGTGGCCGAAAGACCAGTCCTCGTCGTCGTTTTCGGTGATCGAGACGATCAGGTCGGCGGGGTCGAGCCCGCACCGGCCGGCGAGGCGCGACGCCAGCAGCTCATAGAACTTCTGCTTGAGCTCACGCGGCCGCCGTCGGCTCACCACGTGCAAGACCACCTGGCGAGACGACCGATCGATGCCCAGACCGGTGTCCAGCGTAACGATTTCGTGTGCCGGGTGGGTATGCACCACCTGGTAGCGATCCCGCGGCGGACGCCGAACGCATCGACAACCGTGTCGTGGATCGCGTCCAGCAGGGCACTGACCTCCGAGGGCGTCCGACCCTCGATGAGGTCGATATACAACAGCGGCATTTGTCCTCCTGCGAACAACAGCGCGGATTGCGCTTCCAGTGCAACCGACGTTAGGTCTCCGGGAATCCCGCGTGAAATGCCTTGTGTGAAAGATCTATGCTCATCGGGCATGGACGTGGTGCAGGCCGGCCGAGTCGAGTTGCGTCACCTCCGCGCGTTCGAAGCGGTGGCGCGCCTCGAATCGTTCACGCTGGCCGCGCAGGAACTCAGCATCACCCAGCCCGCGCTGAGCCGAACCATCAAACAGCTCGAAGACGCGCTGGAAGCGTCGCTGCTGGACCGCACTTCGCGCCACGTGGCGACCACCCCGGCCGGGCGGGTCTTCCTCGGTCACGTCGAGCGGATCCTGACCGAGCTGGGGCGTGGCGTCGACGCGGTCCGGCAACAGGCGAGCATTCGCCTCGGATTCAGCTGGCTGCTGCCCGATCCGTGGGCACAGGACACCGTCGCGCGGTTCGAGCGGACCACCCGGACCACCGTCAGCCTGATCCGCACCGACGACGCGCTCGGGGCGGTCCAGCAGGGCCGGGTGGACATCGCCCTGGTGCGCGGGCACGTGACCTCGACCGCCGTTCGCATCGTGCATCTTTTCGATGAGCCCCGGGTGGCGGTGTGTTCGGTGCATTCGCCCCTGGCCAAGCGGGCGAAGCTGGACTGGGCCGAGGTGCCGCGCTGGCCACTGGTGGTCAACACGGCCAGTGGCACCACCGGGCCCTGGTCGTGGCCGGCGGGGGACGGGCCCAAAACCATAGTCGAGACAACGAATTTCGACGAGTGGATCGAATCCGTCGCGGCCGACCGCGGCATCGGGGTCATTCCCGACGTGGCGATCAGGCGCAACATCCACCCCGGCGTGCGGTTCGTCGCGCTGCGGGACGCGCCCGACATTCCCGTCGCGTTGGCGTTTGTGAAGCGGGCCAGCGGCCCCGTACTGCGGCGCTTCATCGAGGCGGCCGTGGACGCCGCGGCAAACCAGTGATTCGGGCGTGGGCGGCCGTCAGGCCAGCGGCGCCAGGCCGGAGCGGATCAGAGCCAGACTCGCGGTGACGTCGTCGCCGAGCTCGCCGGAACAACCTCTGCGGCCCCAATTCTCCACCGCGGCAACCAGTGCCGCGGCGACCGCGGAACCCGCAACCTCGGCGAACAGATCGATGTTCGCTAGCTGCGGGTTGCGTGCCCTGACGAAGTCCGTGAGCACGCGGGCGAACGAGGACTGCACGACTCGCAGGTGACCGGCAATCCGCTCGGCGCTGATCAGTTCCGCACGGGCGGTCGCGGCTTGGCGCACCACTTCGATGTCGTGCGGGAAGGCGGCGACGCTGGCCAGCACGGCATCGAACAGCGATTCCGACGGCGGGCGCTGGGCGAGCGCTTCGGCCAGCCACTCCAACTGGGTCTCGTAGTCCTGGAAGAGCACGGATTCCTTGGTCGGGAAATGCCGGAAGAAGGTGCGTTCGGTGACACCGGCCTCGCGGGCCAGCTCCGTGACGGTGACGTTGGCAAACCCCTTGCGCGCGAAGCTCTTCAACGCCGCTTGGCGAAGCGCCTCGTGCGTCGATCGTCGTCGTTGTTCATGACGGTTGCCCGGGCCGGTCATCAGCGGTGATCGTATCCCAGGCGAGCGGGTCAGAACTGACATCTTCCAATTATGTCAGTACTGACATATCCTGGCACGCGGTTGCCGGATGGAAACGAGGGCCCGACATGAGCGACACGAACTACGACGCGATCGTGGTGGGCGCCGGGCACAACGGCCTGACCGCCGCGGCGATCCTGCAGCGGGCCGGCTTGCGCACCGTTTGCTTGGAAGCCAACACGTATGCGGGCGGCATGGCGGCGACGGTCGAATTGATCGACGGCTTCCGGTACGAGATCGCCGGTTCGGTGCAGTTCCCCATGGCAGCCGAGCTCGCCAAAGACCTCGGGCTGGACACGCTGCCGGCGGTGGAGCCCGACGTGATGTCGACGAACATCGGTGAGCACGGCGAAGAGCCGATGATCTTCTACCGCGACCCGGTGCGGCTGATGACGCATCTGAGCGACAAGCACGGGCTGAACGCGGTCACCGGCATGGCCGACTTGATCGGCTGGAGTCGGGGACCGGCGAAGGCGCTGGGCCGCTTCGACGTCCGCCAACCGCCCAAGACACTCGACGAGATGTATGCCTGCGCGGTCGACGACAACGAACGCCGGGCGATCCACGAGATGCTTTTCGGCTCGGCCATGGACGTGATCGACCGCTATCTGCCCGACCGGGACAAGCACGCGGTCATGCGTGGGATGCTGGCATTCCTGGCCGTCAACTCGACGTACCGCGGCCCATACACTCCGGGCAGCGCAGCATGTTTGGCGTTCGCGCTGGCCGTACCGGACGACAGCACCGCGATGATGACCAAGCTGCGGGGCGGCATCGGCGCGCTCACCGAACACCTGCGTGAGCTCTTCGTCTCCCAGGGCGGCGAAATCCGGTTCCGCACCAAGGTCGAGGAGATCCTGGTCACCGGGCGGCAGGTGACCGGCGTGCGGCTACGCGACGAGTCGACGGCCTCGGCGCCGATCGTGGTGTCCAACCTGTCGCCCGACATCACGCTGACCGAGCTGATCGCGCCCGAACACGTTCCCGCACAACTGGTCTCGCGAGTCTCCGGCCGCGACCACCGGGCCTCGTTCGTGCAGATCCACTTCGCGCTAGTGTCCTGAGTCATTAATTCGTGGGTTCTTGTTATAGTAGGTGATGCCGTCCCCGCATGCCGCGAAGATCGTGTTGACCGAGGATGAACGCGCCGAGTTAGAGGGTTGGGTGCGGCGCCGCAATAGTGCCGCGGGGTTGGCGCTGCGGGCCCGGATCGTGCTGGCGTGTGCTGATGGCGGCAGCAATGTCGAGGTCGCCGACCGGCTGGAGTTGGATCGGAACACGATTTCCAAGTGGCGCAACCGGTTCGCCGCTAAGCGGTGCGACGGACTGCTCGACGAGCCGCGACCGGGCCGGCCTCGGGTAGTGGGTGACGAGCAGATCGAGGCGTTGATCACTGCGACGTTGGAGACAGCGCCACCGGGTGCCACACATTGGTCAACCCGGTCGATGGCGCAGCACCTGGGACTGAGCCAGTCGATGGTCTCACGGGTGTGGCGGGCGTTCGGATTGGCTCCACACAAACAGGATTCGTGGAAACTGTCCAAGGATCCGCTGTTTGTGGCCAAGGTCCGCGACATCGTCGGGCTCTATCTGGACCCGCCGGAGCGGGCCATGGTCTTGTGCGTGGACGAGAAGACTCAGATCCAGGCGCTTAACCGCACCGCACCGGTGTTCCCGATGCTGCCCGGCACCCCGGCGCGAGCCACCCACGACTACGTCCGTCACGGCACCTCAAGCCTGTATGCCGCGCTGGATCTGGCCACCGGCAAGGTGATCGGCTCTCTGCATTCGCGGCATCGCGCCCAGGAGTTCCTGGCTTTCCTGAAGAAGATCGACGCCGAAGTCCCCGCCGATCTGGACTGCCACGTCGTGCTCGACAACGCCTCCACCCACAAAACCCGGCGGTAAAACGTTGGCTGACCAACCATCCCCGCTTCGTTCTGCACTTCACCCCGACCAGCTCAAGCTGGCTCAACCTCGTCGAACGCTGGTTCGCCGAACTGACCACCAAGAAACTACGCCGCGGCACCCATACCTCAGTCCGCCAACTCAACACCGACATCCGCGCCTGGATCGAGCACTGGAACGACAACCCTAAGCCCTACGTCTGGACAAAAACCGCCGACCAAATCCTGGAATCCGTCGCCAACTACTGCAAACGAATTAATAACTCAGGACACTAGACGGGCTGCCCGAATTCGCCCCGCCCCACGAGTTCCTCAATGAGGAAGGCATGCAACAGTCGGTCGGAATTTTCGGGTCACCCGAGGAGCAACAGCTGCACTGGGAAAACTGCCGCCGGGGCGTCGTTCCGGACAACCCGTCGATGGGCATGCAGATTCCGTCGGTGCACGACCCCAGCATGGCTCCGCCCGGCAAGCACGCGGCCAGCGCGTTCGCTTACGCGTTCCCGGTCGAAGTCGCCCGCGACCAGCATGGCCATCTCAAAAACGCTATGGCGCAACGGGTTATCGACAAGATCACCCGGTTGGCGCCGAACTTCAAGGACATCGTGATCCGCCACATCACCTTCGCGCCCTACCACATGAACACCATGTTCGGCGCGCCCTCGGGCGACTTCTGCCACGGGCTGCTGCACCCCGACCTGATGGGCCCGAACCGGCCCGGCCCGAAGGGCTTTGTCGACATGCCCATCGAAATCGACGGTCTCTATCTCGCCGGCGCCGGATGCCACGGCGGGCCCGGCATCACGTTCACGCCCGGTTACAACGCCGCCTATCAGGTTCTCGACGACGCATCGTGACGGGCCCGATCAGCCGCCGAACACCCCGGTGAGCTGAGCCTGCGCGGTCGCGGCGGCGCCGATCGTCTGCGCCGCCTGCGCCCCCGCCAGGCCGGCGGGCAGCTGATAGTCGTTGGGCAGCTGATAGAGGGTGAACCGGTAGTGGTGGGTGCCCGTTCCGGCGGGCGGACACGGCCCCTGGTAGCCGGCCTGTCCGGCGGTGTTCGGCAAAGTCGTTGTGCCGGGCGGCGTTTGGCCCGCGGACGTGCTGCCGGAGCCCGGGGCGATGCCGGTCACCACCCAGTGCACGTACGGCCCCGCCGGGGCGTCGGGGTCGTCGACCACCAGGGCCGCACCCGTCGGCGCCGACCACGCCAGCGGCGGTGCGATGCCCTCGCCCTTGCAGGTGTACCGCGCCGGGATCGGGGCGCCGTCGGTGAATGCCGGGCTGGTGATCGTCAACGGCCCGCCGGCCGGGGCGTTCGGCGCCGTGCGGCCCAGGGTGGTCACCCTGGGTGTCGACGCAGTCGTCGTCGGGCCATGACCGTGGCCGCCGCAACCGACCGCGCCCGCCGGCAGCGCCAGCGCGCAGATGATCGTGCCGATCCGGCGAGAGGTGTCCACCAGCGTCGCTTCCATACCGCACAGTCTGACGCCCCGGTGGGCGCCGCGGAAGCATCCGTTCCCGGCCGGGCGACGGCACCGGGCCACAGCGAAGAGCAACGGTTATGAGGCCGCGCGCTTCTTGACCTCCGCCACCCGCTTGCGCAGGCCTTCGGTGGCGGTGTCCATCAGGCTCTTGGACCCCTTCTTGATGAGGAATCCCGGCACCGGCATCACCAGGTCGACGGTGAGCTCGAAGTGCACGCGCGTGGCGTCGCCTTCGGGCGTCAGGGTGTAGCGACCCTGTTGAGCGCGTTGCTGTTTGGAGCTGACCAGCGTCCAGCCCACACCGTCGTCGTAAATGGTGTACGCGAGTTCCTGTTCGTCGCTGATGCCGACGAGCTTGACCACCTGCCTGGACCTGATGGGGTGGTTCTCCTCGTCGCGCTCGAGCACCTCGACCTTCTGGTGTGCCGACGACCACTCGGTCAGCGACTCGAGGTCGAACAGCACGTCCAGGATCTCCTCCGGTGTCGCTTCGATGACGACTTCGCGGGAATCGGTGATAGCCATGCCCGGGAGATAGCCGGTGCGGTGCCGCCCGAAACCCGTGGCATCGGCAGCTAGTCGACGGCGACCCGGGCGAGACGGGGGAGCACGGTGTCGCGCCAGCCCGGGCCCATCTGTTCGAAGGCCCGGGCCATGCGGGCGTCGTCAAGGTCAAATCCGCTGTGTTCCAAGAAGACTCGGGTTCCCTCGCCTTCGGCTTCCAGCCGCCAGGTCAATGTCCAGGCCGCGGTGAAGGTGTAGACGAAGCGGCGCGGCGGGTCAACCTCGAGCACCTGGCACGGCTGCTTGCCGTAGCCCTGCATGTCGAGCGTGAATCGGTGTCCCACCACCGCGGCAACCTGCCCCTCGGCCCACCACAGTTTCATCAGCTCGGGTTCGGTCAGCATCCGCCACACCTTCGCCGGTGGCGCCGCCACGAATTGGTCCACCCGGATCGTCGCGAACCTGGACGTGTCCGTCATTCCAGCTCCTCTGCTACCTCGGCGAGCCGGCGCAGTCGTGTGCGCCAGAACTTCTCGAATGGATGCAGCCATTCGCCCAGCTCGGCCAGCGGCTCCGCGGTCAGGTGGTAGATGCGCTGGCGGCCGCGCCGCTCGTCGGCCACCAGGGCGGCCTCGCGCAACACCTTGAGGTGCTCGGCGACCGCGGGCCGGCTGAGCTCGAACCGTTCGCTGAGTTCCCCGGCCGACAGCGGATGGCGGGCGAGGAGCTGCAGCAGTTCGCGGCGCACCGGGTTGGCCAGGGCGAGAAAGACGCGATCGACGCCGGTCACGACCACCAAGATACGTCGGACATTTCCGACATGTCAACTTTTTCCGACACATCGCAGGGCGCATCGGCGGGCGGGGTGCGGACCCGACGCGGGCGGCCCTGCTGCGGCTACCTTGCTGGTGTGCATTTCGCGTGGGAGCGGCTGACCGGCAGTGTGCATCGCTGCCGGCTGCCGTTCTGCGACGTCACCGTCGGGCTGATCTGCGGCCGCAGCGGAACCCTCCTCGTCGACACCGGAACCACGCTGACCGAAGCGGCCGCGATCGACGCCGACGTCCACCGGCTCGCCCGACGGCCGGTGAGCCATATTGCCTTGACGCACAAGCACTTCGACCACGTGCTGGGTTCGTCATTGTTCACCGACGCCGAGGTCTACTGCGCGCCGGAGGTGGTCGAGTATCTCGGGGCGGCGACGGATCAAATCCGCAACGACGCGCTGCGCCATGGCGCCGACGCCGCCGAGGTGGATGCCGCCATCGCGGCCCTGCGGCCAGGGCAGCAGGGGGTCCGCGACGCCCGGATCGATCTGGGGGACCGCACGGTGACGATCACCCACCTGGGTGCCGGCCACACCGCGTCGGACCTGGTGGTGGTCGTGCCCGCGGCGCGCGACGGCGAACCCACGGTGGTGTTCACCGGTGATCTGGTCGAGGAATCCGCCGACCCCGCGATCGACGCCGACTCCGATGTGACGGCCTGGCCGGCCACCCTGGACCGGCTGCTGGCGCTCGGCGGGCCCCGGGCCCGTTACGTGCCCGGGCACGGCAGGGTCGTCGACGCCGCGTTCGTCCGTCGTCAGCGCGAGTGGTTGCGCGCCCGCGCGGCCATTCGGTGAACGGCGCCCGCGTTCAATGCCGAAAGGCGTGGCGAAAAGTGTTGTGTCCCAAGGGTTGACGCCAACGACCGACCCGCCGCCGAACCCGACCGCACCGACGGGCGCAAGTACCGGATGCGGCAACAGTTTTGGTTCAACTCCTGCGACTCCTGATTGAACGGCCCTTTCCGGGGATAGACTCGCGGTCAGGGGAATCGTGCCGAGAGGAGCGTAAGACCATGGCGATCATCGACAAAGAGACGCAAGTCCGGCCATCGTTCGACGACGAGGTAGCCGCCACGCAGCGCTACTTCGACGACCCCCGCTTCGCCCGCATCACGCGCCTCTACACCGCTCGGCAGGTGGCCGAGCAGCGCGGCACCATCCGCACCGACTACACCGTGGCACGCGACGCGGCGGCCGCGTTCTACGAGCGGCTGCGCGAGCTGTTCGCCCAGAAGAAGAGCATCACCACCTTCGGCCCGTACTCGCCCGGCCAGGCGGTCACCATGAAGCGGATGGGCATCGAGGGCATCTACCTCGGCGGGTGGGCCACCTCGGCCAAGGGCTCCACCACCGAGGACCCGGGGCCCGACCTCGCCAGCTACCCGCTGAGCCAGGTGCCCGACGACGCCGCGGTGTTGGTGCGCGCGCTGCTCACCGCCGACCGCAACCAGCAGTACCTGCGGCTGCAGATGAGCGAACAGCAGCGCGCCGCCACCAAGGAGTACGACTACCGGCCGTTCATCATCGCCGACGCCGACACCGGCCACGGGGGAGACCCGCACGTGCGGAACCTGATCCGCCGTTTCGTCGAGGTCGGGGTGCCCGGCTACCACATCGAGGACCAGCGGCCCGGCACCAAGAAGTGTGGCCACCAGGGCGGCAAGGTCTTGGTGCCCTCCGACGAGCAGATCAAGCGGCTCAACGCCGCGCGCTTCCAGCTCGACATCATGCGGGTGCCCGGGATCATCGTCGCCCGCACCGACGCCGAGGCCGCCAACCTGCTGGACAGCCGCGCCGACGAGCGCGACCAGCCGTTCCTGCTGGGTGCCACCAACCTCGACATCCCGTCGTACAAGGCGTGCTTCCTGGCGATGGTGCGCCGCTTCTACGAGCTGGGTGTCAAGGACCTCAACGGCCACCTGCTCTACGCGCTGCCGGAGGCGGAGTACGCCGAGGCCACCGCCTGGCTCGAGCGCCAGGGCATCCAGGGCGTGATCTCCGACGCCGTCAACACCTGGCGCGAGAACGGGCAACAGTCCATCGACGACCTGTTCGACCAGGTGGAGTCGCGGTTCGTGGCGGCCTGGGAGGACGACGCCGGGCTGATGACCTACGGCGAGGCCGTCGCCGAGGTGCTGGAGTTCGCCGCGAGCGAGGGCGAGCCGGCCGACATGAGCGCCGACGAGTGGCGGGCCTTCGCGGCGCGCGCCTCGCTCTACTCCGCCAAGGCCAAGGCGAAGGAGCTGGGCTTCGACCCGGGCTGGGACTGCGAGCTGGCCAAGACCCCCGAGGGCTACTACCAGATCCGGGGCGGCATCCCGTACGCCATCGCCAAGTCGCTGGCCGCCGCGCCGTTCGCCGACATCCTGTGGATGGAGACCAAGACCGCCGACCTGGCCGACGCCAAGCAGTTCGCCGACGCCATCCACGCCGAGTTCCCCGACCAGATGCTGGCCTACAACCTGTCGCCGTCGTTCAACTGGGACACCACCGGCATGACCGACGAGCAGATGAAGCAGTTCCCCGAGGAACTCGGCAAGATGGGCTTCGTCTTCAACTTCATCACCTACGGCGGACACCAGATCGACGGCGTGGCCGCCGAGGAGTTCGCCACCTCGCTGCAACAGGACGGCATGTTGGCGCTGGCCCGCTTGCAGCGCAAGATGCGTCTGGTCGAATCCCCTTACCGCACACCGCAAACGCTCGTCGGTGGGCCCCGCAGCGATGCCGCACTGGCCGCCTCGTCGGGCCGCACCGCGACCACCAAGGCGATGGGCGAGGGCTCGACCCAGCATCAGCATCTGGTGCAGACCGAGGTGCCCAAGAAGCTGCTCGAGGAGTGGCTGGCGATGTGGAGCGAGAACTACCACCTCGGCGAGAAGCTCCGCGTGCAGTTGCGGCCCCGCCGGGCGGGTTCGGACGTGCTGGAACTCGGCATCTACGGCGACGGCGACGAGCAACTGGCCAATGTCGTCGTCGACCCGATCAAGGACCGGCACGGCCGCAGCATCCTTCAGGTGCGCGACCAGAACACCTTCGCCGAAAAGCTCCGGCAGAAGCGGCTGATGACGTTGATCCACCTGTGGCTGGTGCACCGCTTCAAGGCCGACGCGGTGATCTACGTGACTCCGACCGAGGACAACCTGTACCAGACCTCGAAGATGAAGTCGCACGGCATCTTCAGCGAGGTGTACCAGGAGGTCGGCGAGATCATCGTCGCCGAGGTGAACCGGCCCCGTATCGCCGAACTGCTGCAGCCCGACCGGGTAGCGCTGCGCAAGCTGATCACCAAAGAGGGTTAGCCGCCGGCCCGGACCGGAGTTTGCACGCCCGCGCCCCCGGGTAAGAAACAGAGGGCGTCGCGGCGCGGCGCCCCTTCGAGATTGGGGTTGCGATGAGATCTGGACCGAGGACGACGATCGCCGTGTTCGGCGGCGCGGCCATGCTCGTGCTGGCGGTCGGCTGCGGCGGCGGCCATAAGGGCGGCCCGAGCACCACCAGCACCACCACCCCGACGACGACGCCGTCGACGAGCGTCGTGCCGTCCACCACACCCGGCGGCGGTGGCACCGTGCCCGGCGGCCCGACCGGTGGCGGCGGCCCCGGCGGCGGTGGCGGCAGCATCCCCGGTGTCGGCGGGGGCGGCGGCGGACCGGGTGGCGGCGGCGGTTGCGTGGGCAACGTCTGCGGCGGCTACCCGTGATCGCCCACCGCCGTTGAGTCGGCGCGGTTGACCCCGCGCTTTCTGTAGCTCCCTCGCTTGTTTCGCTAGCCGGTGGGGCCATGTTCATCTGGCCCCACCGGCTGATACCTTTTCGGGTTTTTGCTTCCGGCTCGGCGTCGGGCACGGCTATGGTTCGGGGGACTCGACTGCAAGGGGAACCCCATGGGCAAGCTCAGGTTTGGTTACTTCATCGCCCCGTTCCACCGTGCGGGCACCAATCCGACGCTGGCCCTGCAACGCGACCTGGAATTCATCGAGCATCTCGATGCCCTCGGTTTCGACGAGGTCTGGCTGGGCGAACACCACTCGGCGGGCAGCGAAATCATCAGCTCCCCGGAGATCTTCATCGCCGCCGCGGCCGAGCGCGCGAAGCGCATCCGGTTCGGCACCGGCGTCATCTCGCTGTCGTATCACAACCCGCTGTGGGTGGCGGACCGGCTGATGCTGCTGGACCACCTCACGCACGGCCGCATCATCGGCGGGGTGGGTCCGGGCTCGCTGCCCAGCGACTCGTCCATGATCGGGCTGACTCCCACCGACACCCGCGAGCTGCTGGAGACCAATCTCGACATCGTGGTCCGGCTGTTGGCGGGGGAGACGGTCAGCGCCAAGACGGCCAACCACCAGTTGTTCGACGCCAAGTTGCAGCTGGCCCCGTACTCCGACGGTGGCATCCCGCTGGCGGTGGCCGCCGTCGCGTCGCCGACCGGCGCCCGGCTGGCGGGCAAGCACGGCATCGGGCTGCTGTCCATCGGGGCGACGCTGACCGTCGAGGGTTTCAATGCGCTGTCCTACCACTGGGGCATCGTCGAGGAGCGGGCGGCGGCCTTCGGCACCCAGGTCGACCGCACGAATTGGAGCCTGGTCGGTTTGTTTCATCTGGCCGAAACCGAGAAGCAGGCCCGCGAAGAGGTCAAGTTCGGCATCGAGCCGTGGTTCCGGTACTTCCAGAAGGTGGCCGCCTTCCCGCAGATGACGATGCCGGGCGATCAGCTCGACGAGATGATCGACGTCATCAACGAGAACGGGGCGGGCGTGATCGGCACGCCCGAGCGGGCGCGCGAACAGGTGCAGCGGTGCTGGGATCAATCCGGCGGGTTCGGCTGCATGCTGCAGATGGGTCACGAGTGGGCCAACCCGGCCGCGACCAAGCGCTCCGCCGAACTGTTCGCCGCCGAAGTGATGCCGCATTTCCAGGGCCAGGCGCAGCCGACGCTGGACGCGGCCGCGCGCGCCGGCCAGGCCCGCGACAGCCTCGCGCAGTCGCAGTTGGACGCCGTCGCGCACATGACGAAGAAGTATCAAGACGAGGTCGAGTCCAAGTAGCCGCCGGTACACGAATTAGCTTGGGGCTGAACGAGACCGGGTCAGCGCGCCTGGCCGGCTTCCCGCTCGGCGGCCTTCACCAGCCGGCCCGCGAAAAACTTCACCGCGCCGCCCATGGCCACCCGCATCAGCGGGCCCGTCCCGCGCACGCCCTCGGTGAACGAGCCGGTCCAGCGGATGTCGGTGCCGCCGGCCGGATTCGGCGTGAAGACCACCTCGCCGGTGTAGTCCTTGGCCGGGCTGGGCGGCCCCACCAGCTTGTAGGCGTGACGGCGATCGGGCTCGTACTCCGTGGTCTCCTCCTGAACCAGCACCGGCCACAGGCCGACCTTGCGGATCGCCCCCACCCCGCCCGGCGCGGGATCGCCCTGGCGGGCCCAGCTCGAATGCAGCACGATCGGCTTTGCCCACCGTGACCAATTCGCGCCGTCCGCCACGAGCCGGAACAGGGTCGCGGCGGGCGCGCTGCTGGTGCGGGTGACTTCGAAGGAGAACTTCCGGCCCGGCATGCCGGTAGGCTACCGCCCAACCCGCGCGGCCGGCGGATCGGGTGGATCGCTCGCCCACGAAGACCTGTCCACGAAGATACCGCGCTACCGCCGGAATGAGCGAATACGGCCGTCGCTCTTGCGGTTTGCCCGAACGTCACCGACCCCGGCCGGCCGCATCGCGTGCCTAGACTGCACGGTATGGATGACGCCCTTCGGCGCGACGATGGTGTGCCCGGCCTGCTGCGGATCGAGGACTGCCTGGACGCCGACGGCGGGGTCGCACTGCCGCCCGGCGTCAACCTGATTTCGCTCATCGACCGCAACATCGCCAACGTGGGGGACACCGTCGCGTATCGCTACCTCGACTACAGCGGTTCGGACGACGGCACCGCGCACGAGGTGACCTGGAGCCAGTTCGGTGTCCGGCTGGAAGCCATCGGCGCGCGCATCCAGCAGGTGGCCAGTCGCGGTGAGCGCGTTGCGGTGCTGGCGCCGCAGGGCATCGACTACGTCGCCGGGTTCTACGCGGCGGTCAAGGCGGGCACCATCGCGGTCCCGTTGTTCGCCCCGGAACTGCCCGGGCATACCGAGCGGCTGGACACGGCGCTGCGCGATTCGCAGCCCAGCGTCCTGCTCACCACCACCGTCGCGCGGGATGCGGTCGAGCAGTTCCTGGCCGGCCACCCGCACCTGCACCGGCCGCGGGTGATCGCCATCGACGAGATACCCGACTCGGCCGCCGAGTCGTTCGCGCCGACCGAACTCGGCATGGACGACGTCTCGCATCTGCAGTACACGTCGGGCTCCACCCGGCCACCGGTCGGCGTGGAGATCACCCACCGCGCGGTCGGCACCAACCTGGTGCAGATGATCCTGTCCATCGACCTGCTGGACCGAAACACCCACGGCGTCAGCTGGTTACCGCTCTACCACGACATGGGGTTGTCGATGATCGGCTTCCCCGCGGTGTACGGCGGCCACTCCACGCTGATGTCACCCGCGGCGTTCGTCCGCCGGCCGCAGCGCTGGATCAAGGCCTTGTCCGACGGGTCGCGGCACGGCAACGTCGTCACCGCGGCGCCCAACTTCGCCTACGAGTGGGCCGCGCAGCGCGGGCTGCCCGGCCGCGAGGACATCGACCTGCGCAACGTGGTGATGATCATCGGCTCCGAACCGGTCAGCATGGATGCGATCCGGACGTTCAACAAGGCGTTCGCTCCGTACGGGTTGCCGCGGACGGCGTTCAAGCCGTCCTACGGCATCGCGGAGGCGACGCTGTTCGTGGCGACCATCGCGCCGCGGGCCGAGGCGACGGCGGTGTATTTGGACCGCCGGCAGTTGGGCGCCGGGCATGCGGTGCGGGTGCCGGCCAACGCCCCCGATGCCGTCGCCGCGGTGTCCTGTGGCCAGGTGGCGCGGAGTGAATGGGCGGTGATCGTCGCCGACGGGGCCGAGTTGCCGGACGGCCAGGTGGGCGAAATCTGGTTGCAGGGCAACAACATTGGCCGCAGCTACTGGGGTATGCCGGAGGAGACCCGGCGGGTGTTCGGCGCCACGCTGCGGTCGCGGCTGCCGGACGGCAGCCACGCCGCGGGGGCCGATCCCGACGGCAGCTGGCTGCGCACCGGCGATTTGGGTGTGTATCTCGACGGCGAGCTGTACGTGACGGGCCGGATCGCGGACCTGGTGCGCATCGATGGCCGCAACCACTATCCGCAGGACATCGAGGCCACCGTCGCCGAGGCGTCGCCGATGGTTCGGCGTGGTTATGTGACGGCGTTCTCGGTGCCCGCCGTGGACGATCCCGAAGCGGGCCGGCTGGTCGTGGTCGCCGAGCGCGCTGCGGGCACCAGCCGTCAGGATCCGCGGCCGGCGATCGAGGCCATCCGCGCCGCCGTCGCGCAGCGGCACGAGCTGGCCGTCGCCGACGTGCGGCTGCTGCCCGCCGGCGCCATCCCGCGGACCACCAGCGGCAAGCTGGCCCGCCGGGCCTGCCGCGCCCAATACCTCGACGGCAGCCTAGGCGCCCGCTAATCGGGCGGGTCGACGGCACCGCACCGGCCCGGCGCCGGTGGCATCCTGGCCAGGTGGGGTTGCTGATCAGAGTGGCCGAGCTGTTGATCCTGGTGCTGCCGCTGGTCGGCGCGACCGTCGCCGTGGTGCGGGCGTTCGGCGCGCAGCGGCGGCGCACCGACGAGCCGGCGCGGGAAGTCGACGGGGCCCGGCCGCCCGAGGCCCGCGCCGGCGCCGACAATCAGGCGGCCCGGTGGCGCTCGATCCGGCGGGTCCTCGACGAGCACAGCCGCACCGACGAGCGGTGGCTGGACTACGAACTCGACGTCGCCAAGCTGCTGGACTTCCCGCTGATGACCGACATGCGCGATCCGCTGACCATCGCGTTCCACAAGGCCAAGCTGCGCGCCGACTTCCTGCGACCCGCCAAGGCCGAAGATCTCCTGGACGATCCGGACGCGGCCGCGCACTACCTGGCCGCGGTCGAGGACTACGTAACGGCGTTCAACGCCGCCGAGGCCGAGGCGACCCGCCGGCGCCGCACCGACTTCTCCCGCACCGACCAGCAACGAATTGCCCGGGCGCAGAGCCTGTTCCGGGTGGCGGCGGACCCCGCGGCGGCGGCGCACGAACGCCAGCGCGCCTACGATGTGGCCCGTCACGAACTCGAGGGTCTGCTGGTGTTGCCGCCGGCGACCCGGGCGAACATCGAGCGCGCGATCTCCGGGGAGATCGAGGGTTGAAAACCCGAGTGCGCCACCGCTTTTCGTTCCGGGCTACGGGCAGCTGTATCCGCCGTCGATAACGATGTCCGAACCGGTCATGTAGCTGGACGCCGCGCTGGCCAGATACAGGTAGATGCCGGCGAGTTCGTCCGGCCGGCCCATCCGGCCGAGCGGGATCTTGGGCTGCCACTGCCGATGGTATTCGTGCAGCGGTTCGACGAGCTCGGTGCGGATGTAGCCGGGGCTGACGCTGTTGACCCGGATGTCGTGCGGCGCGAATTCGACGGCCATGGCCTTAGTCAGCTGGATCACGGCCGCCTTGCTGGCGCAGTAGTGGCCGACCTGCTGCGGGACGTTGATGATGTGCCCGGACATCGAGGCGGTGGTGATGATGGCGCCGCCGCGGCCCTGCCGCACCATCGCCCGGGCCGCCGCCTGGGCGGTGAGAAACACCCCGGTCACGTTGGTGTCCTGGATGCGCTGGAATTCCGCGGCCGGCATCTCGAGCATCGGGGAGACCGAGATGATGCCGGCATTGCAGACCGCGATGTCGATGCCGCCGAGTTCGGCGATCATCCGGTCCACCATGCCGCTCACCTCATCGGGTTGGGTCACGTCGCAGCGGATCGCGACCACACCGCCGGTACCGCCGGCGGTGAGCGCGTCCGCGGTGCGTTGCAGCGCCTCGAAGTCGCGCGCCGCGATGGCCACCCGAGCGCCGGCTTGCAGATACGCCTGCGCCACCTGCTTGCCGATCCCGCTGGACGCCCCGGTGACCAGCGCCCGCCTGCCGCGCAGGTCGAACAGATCCAACACGCTCATTCGCCATCCCCATTCGCCACGACCGACCCGATGAACTGACCCGAAAAACGGGAGAACACGTTCTAGTGTGTCCGCTATGGGCCGATTCACCAGGGCAGAAATCGAGATCGCCGTCGACAATTACACGCGGGTGGTCGAAGGATGCAGCGCGTCCGGCGACTGGCGCCCCTTCGCGGACCTGTTCACCGAGGACGTCGTCTACACCGAGCATCACTACGGGGTCTTCCGCGGCCGTGAGGCGGTGCGGGACTGGATCGTCGCGGTGATGGCGCCGTTTCCGCACATGCGATTTCCGTCCGGCTGGACCGCCTACGACGAGGACAACGACGCGGTCGTGGTGATGATCAAGAACCTGCTGGATCACCCGACCGACCCGCAGGGCGAGCCGTTCTGGTTCCCCAACTGGACCCGGCTGGTCTACGCCGGCGACGGGCTGTTCAGCAGCGAGGAGGACATCTACAACCCCAACCGTGATGCGCCCGGGGTGATCGCCGCCTGGTTGCAGGCCGGCGGCCGGCTCGCCTCCAGCGAGATCCTGCAGCCCAACCCGTGATCAGGCCGGCGACAGATCCGGTTGGCGCCTGCGCCGCCGGGACCTGACCCTGTCCAGCGCCTGATCCCAGGCCAGCAGGGCGGTGGCCTTGAGGTAGGTGGGGGACAGGCTGTCCCGCGAAAGCAGCGCCGTCGCAGCGGCTTTCGTGCTCGCCGACGCCTTGGACAAATGACCCGAGTCGAACGGCGGCTGCGGGTCGTACTCCAGGGCGAGCTGGATGGCCTTGGCGCGGCCGTCGCCGCCGATCTGCGCCGCCAGCCACAGCGCCAGGTCGAGCCCGGCGGACACACCGGCACTGGTGACGATGCCGTCCTCGTGCACGATGCGTTCGTCGGCCACCGCGGTGACGCCGAACGCCTTGAGCGCGGGGATGGTCAGCCAGTGCGACGTCGCGCGCCGCCCGTCCAGCAGGCCCGCGGCCGCCAGGATCAGCGAACCCGTGCACACCGACGTCGTCCAGGTGGCGGTGCGGTGCGCCGCGCGCAGCCAGTCGAGCAACGCGTCGTCACGGGCATGGACCGCGGTGCCCGGGCCGCCCGGCACCAGAATCACGTCGGGAGAAGGTGTTTCGGCCAGCGAATGCGTAGCACCGATGACCAGCACACCGGAATCGGCGGTGATCGGTCCGGTTTCGTGCCAGACGAACCGGACCTCGGCGCCGGGCAGGTTGCGCAGCACCTCGTACGGGCCGATCATGTCCAGCGCGGTGAATCCCGGATAGGCTAGGAACGCGATCTGAGTCATCGGGGTGGTCCTTTCTCCATCAAGCCCGGGGCATCACGCGAATGCCTTGCGGTATTGGTCGGGTGAAATGCCAACGCGGCGAATGAAATTGCGCCGCATCGTTTCCGCGGTGCCGAAACCGCACCGGGCGGCGATGGTGACGACGGTGTCGTCGGTCTCCTGCAATTGACGCCGCGCCGCCTCGGTGCGAATGCGTTCCACGTACTGGCCGGGCGCCTCACCGATTTCGGCGGTGAACACCCGGGTGAAATGGCGCGGGCTCATCGCCGCCCGGCGGGCCAGCTCGTCGACGGTGTGCGGGCGCCCGGGCTCGGCCTCGATGAGCTCCTGCACCTCGCGGATCGAGTCCCGCCGGGCGCGCGGCATCCACACCGGCGCCGCGAACTGCGTCTGCCCGCCCGGCCGGCGCAGATACAGCACCAGCCAGCGGGCAACCGTCTGTGCGACCTCGGTGCCGTGGTCGTCCTCGACCAGCGCCAGCGCCAGGTCGATGCCCGCGGTGACCCCGGCCGCGGTCCACAAGGTGTCCGAGCTTCGGACGAAGATCGGGTCGGCGTCGACGTCGACGGCGGGGAACTCGCTCGCCAACCGATCGGCGAAGGCCCAGTGGGTGGTCACCCGGTGCCCGTCCAGCAGTCCCGCCTCGGCCGCAAGGAACGCGCCGGTGCACACCGTCACCATCCGCCGGGCACGCCCGGCGACAGCCTTGATCCAGGCGATCAGCTCGGCATCGCCGCGCGCGGCGTCGACGCCGGCGCCGCCGGGCAGCACGACGGTGTCGATCGGTCGGCCCGGGTTCGGCAGCGCGGTGGCGACGAACCCCAGCCCGGCAGGCGTCGTGACCGGCTGCCCGTCAACCGAGGCCAGCACCACCTGATACCCGCCGCCGGTCAACAACGATGCGCCGGAGAAGACGTCGTGCGGTCCCACCACATCGAGCGCCTGCACTCCGGGAAACCCGACGATCACCACCTGGCGCGGCACCAACTCCGGCATGAACTCAGTGTTGGGCACCCGGCCCGCGTCGTCTACGCCATGCACCCCACGAATCAGGACACGGGACCTGCCCCACGGCGGCCGCGGCGGGCTTGGCAGACTGTGCCCCATGGCACAGATAACGTTGCGTGGAAACCCGATCAACACCGTCGGCGAGCTGCCCTCCGTCGGCTCCAAGGCCCCGGCCTTCAGCCTGACGGGCGGCGACCTGAGCCCGGTCACCAGTGATCAATTCAGCGGTAAGCCGTTGGTGCTCAACATCTTTCCATCCATCGACACGCCGGTGTGCGCGACCAGCGTGCGCACCTTCAACGAGCGGGCCGCCGGCGCCGGCGCCACCGTGCTGAACGTGTCCAAAGACCTGCCGTTCGCGCAGGCGCGATTCTGCGGCGCCGAGGGCATCGAGAACGTCAAGACCGCGTCGGCCTTCCGGGACAGCTTCGGCGACGACTACGGGGTCACCATCGCCGACGGGCCGATGGCCGGGCTGCTGGCCCGGGCCATCGTGGTGGTCGGCGCCGACGGCAACGTCGCCTACACCGAGCTGGTGCCCGAGATCGCCCAGGAGCCCAACTACGACGCGGCGCTGGCCGCGGCGGGCTAGCGGCACGGCTACCTAGGCGTCGTCGGCCCAGTCCAGTCGCGCCGAGGTGGCCGCCAGCACCTCGCGGCAGCCTTTCCACATCTGCTTGATGATGTCGGCGGCCGGGGGGAGGTCGCGGATACGCCCGGCCACCTGGCCGGTGTTGGCCACGCTGGCGTCCAGGTCGCCCTCGAAGTAGAGCCGCTGCACGCGTTGCAGCGCCGCGGCGCCCTCGCCGGCGGCGCCCGCGGCCTCCAGCCGCTCCGCGGCGGGCGTGCGAATGACGCGCATCATGCGTTTGCCGTCGAGGGGGAGCAGGACGGTGGCCGTCTCGTCGGCCGCGACGACCGCCTGCTTGAGGTTGACGTGCACCGGCGAGTCCGCGGAGGCGAGCAGCCGGGTGCCCATCTGCACGGCTTCGGCGCCGAGCACGAACGCGGCCGCCATCGATCGGGCGTCGCAGATCCCGCCGGCGGCCACGATGGGGACGTCGACGTGGGCGGCCACCAACGGCAGCAGCACCATGGTGGAGGCGCCGAACCGGTTCTTGAATCCGCCGCCCTCGACGCCCTCGACCACCAGGCCGTCCACCCCGGCGTCGACGGCCTTCTTGGCCGCGGCCAGCGTGCCCACCACGTGGAACACGGTGATGCCCGCGTCGTGCAGCCGACCGGTGAACAGCGCCGGATCCCCGGCCGAGGTGGTGACGAACCGAATGTCATTGGCGACAAGCAAATCCAGCATCGCCGGGTCACGGTTGAACAGCAGCGCGATGTTGGCGCCCACCGCACCGGCGGTCAGCTCGCGCACCCGTCGCAGGTCGGCCCGGCCCTGATCGGACGTGGTCTCGATGATGCCCAGCGCGCCGGCGTTGGAGACCGCGGCCGCCAGCTGGGCGCCGGCGATGTAGGTCATCGGGGCGCCGAGGATCGGTATGTCGATGTGTGCCAGGCGGCAGACCCGGTTGGCAGCGGGGACTGGGGCGTCGGTACTCATCGGTGCCGCGGCTCGATCAGGTCACGGAAGCTGTCTGACCCCTGCACGCGGGCGCCCAGATTCCGCACCCGTTCGGCCAGGGTGCGGTCGGAGGTCACCACGCAGATGCCGGGCGGGTCGGGGTCGACCGTGACCAGCCGGACGATCTCGTCGTCGGCCGAATTCGCCGCCGCCCGGGGTGCGTGGGCGATGCCGATCACCGACGAGGTGACGACGGCCGCCGGTGGCCGCTCGAAGACCACGGTGACGTCGTCGTCGCGGCCCGACGCCCATCGGTCCAGGCTCTGTACCAATGCGACCATGGCGCCGTCGCGGTCCTTCCACCAACCGTCCGGGCGGCTGCCAATCACATTCATTCCGTCGACTATCCACCGCACAACGCTTACCGTAAGGCTGCTGCTGCCGTCGCACCCAGCGATGAGGCCACGATGGGAAGGGCCACATGACATCGATCGCCGACACCGATGACCGGGTGGTCGCCCTGGCCCGCGGGATGCGGGACCTGGTGCAAGACCAAGCTGCCGAATCGGAGCGGATGCGCACGCTGACCCCGGCGATCGTCGACGCGATGTGGGCGAGCGGGCTGATGTCGGCGTTCAACCCGATCGAGGCCGGCGGGGTCGAGCCGTCGTTCACCGAGATGATCGAGACGTGGATCGAAATGGCTTGGCAGGACGGCTCATTCGGCTGGGTGGGCATCGCCAACCTGCCGTCGTCGTTCGCCGCGGCGGCCTATCTGCCCGACGACGGCTTCGCCGAGGTGTTCACCGCGCACGACAACCACGTCACCATGGGCGGCCAGTTCTTCCCCAACGGGCAGGGCGCCGCCGTCGACGGCGGTTACCTGGTGAGCGGGGCGTGGAACTTCGGCTCGGGGATCGGGCACTCCCAGTACGTCGCCGCCGGGTTCCTGCCGATGGACAACGGCGAGATGCGTTGGATCAGTGAGGGTTTCCCGGAGATGCGGGTTGCCGTCATTCCCCGCGAGCAGATCAGCTTCGACGACGGCTGGTACGTGCAGGGCCTCAAGGGCACCGGCTCCTACGACTACAGCGCCCGGGACGTGTTCGTGCCCGCCGCCCGCACCTTCGAGCTGTTCGCCCGGGCGCCGTTCCGCGGCGCCTCGCCGGCCACCCGGATGGGGCTGATGCCCGTCACCGCCGCCGGGCACGCGTCGTGGGCGCTGGGGGTGGCCAAGAGCATGCTCGACGACGTGCAGGAGCTGGCGGCGACCAAGTTCCGGATGAGCGACATGGCGTCGCTGGCCAGCCGCCCACCTTCCAGAAGGGGCTGGCGCATCACCGCGCGGCCTGGCGCGCGGCCCGGCTGTTGGTGCTGGATGCGTTCACGACCGCCGAGGCGGCGGTGGCGGCCGGGCAGGAGCTGACTCCGGCGCTGCGCGCCGACATGCGGGTGGCCGCCGTCTACGCCACCGACACGGCCCGCGGCTGTGCCGAGTGGGCGCACCTGGTCGCCGGCACCAGCTCGATCCGCGAGGGCAGCCGGCTGGAGCGGGCCTTCCGCGACATCTACACCGGAACCCAGCACGCCTTCATCAGCGAGAAGGTGGCCATCGACGTCGCGCAGATCTGGCTGGGCATCATCGAGGACCAGCCCGGCTTGTGAGTCCCCGCCTTTCGCTCCTGCGGCGACATCGTGTCCCGCTACCATCAGCGGATGCGTGGCTCGAAAATCCTGATCACCGGCCCGACCGGTCAAATCGCCACCCCCGTCGCCAGGGCGCTGGCGGCCGACAACGAGGTGTGGGGCATCGCCCGCTTCACCGATGCCGCCGCGCGAGAAAGCCTTGAGCAGGCCGGGATCCGGTGCCAGACGGTGAATCTGGCCGCCGGCGACTTCACCGGTCTGCCAAGCGATTTCGATTTCGTCCTCAACCTCGCGGTGGCCAAGAGCGGAAGCTGGGACAAGGACCTGGCGGCCAACGCCGAGTCGGTGGGTGTGCTGATGGCCCACTGCCGCAACGCCAAAGCCTTCCTGCATTGCTCGTCGGCCGCGGTCTACGACCCGCCCGGCGACGAGCCGCGCAGCGAGCGCTCCGCCCTGGGCGACAACCACAAGCCGCTGTTTCCCACCTATTCCATCTCCAAGATCGCCGGGGAGGTGGTCGCCCGGTCGGTGGCGCGCATCGTCGGGCTGCCCACCACGATCGCCCGGCTCAACGTCCCCTACGGCGACAACGGCGGCTGGCCGTTCTACCACATGGAGATGATGCTGAGCGGCATCCCGATCCCGGTGCCACCCGGAGAACCCGCCCGCTACAACCCCATTCACGAGGACGACATCATCGCCACCATCCCCAAGCTGCTCGACGTGGCGTCGGTTCCGGCGACCACCGTCAACTGGTGCGGTGACCAGACCGTCAGCCTGCAGGAGTGGTGCGGCTACCTCGGCTCGCTGGTGGGCAGGGAACCGGTCTTCGAGCCGAGCGAGCGCGCGCTGCGCGGCAACCCGACCACCGTCGACCGGATGCACGAGCTCATCGGCGGCACCACGGTCGACTGGCGCGACGGCATGCGCCGGATGGCGGCCAAGTTCCACCCGGAGCTCGTCGGCGTCTGAGCCCGGCCACCCCCGGCGGATGCTTGACCACGCAGCGCGCACAATGCTAAGCAAGTGCTCAGCACTGAGCGCAGTGGGCGCTGGGCACGACGGCTCGCCAGAGGACTCGCCAGAGGAAAGGGATCAGATGACGGTGCAGGCGGTATTGGACGACATTCGCAAGCGCCCCGGAACGGGTGACGTCATCGCGGTCATCGATCCCGCGACGGAGGAGAAGATCACCGAATTCACCGACTGCGGCGCCGAAGCGGTCGACGAAGCCGCCGCCCGGGCGAAGGCGTCCTTCGAGTCGGGCGTCTGGTCGCAGCTGCCGGGCCGGGAGCGGGCCAAGATCCTGTGGCGGATCGGGGATTTGATCGACGAACACGCCGAGGAGTTCGCCCAGCTGGATTCGCTGAACACCGGTATGCCGTTGCTGCAGGCGCAGCTGCAGATGTCGACGTGTTCGGAGTTCTTCCGCTACTACGCCGGCTGGTGCTCGAAGATCAACGGCACCGCCTACGACGTGAAGACCGACGGCATCGCGACCGACACGTTCGTCAACATGCACGCCTACACGCTCAAGGAGCCCTACAGCGTGGTGGGGCTGATCTTTCCGTGGAACGGCCCGATCTTCAACGCCAGCGCCAAACTCGCGCCGGCGCTGGCCGCCGGATGCAGCCTGCTGGTCAAGCCCGCCGAGGAGACGCCGCTGTCGGCGCTGCTGCTGGACCGGCTGGTGCACGAGGCCGGGGTTCCCGAGGGTGTGGTCAACCTGCTGACCGGCTACGGCCACACCGCGGGCGCGGCGATCACCGCGCATCCCGACGTCGAAAAGGTCGCCTTCACCGGGTCGACCGAGGTCGGCAAGGAGATCGTGCGGGCGTCGGCCGGCAACCTGAAGAAGGTCACGCTCGAGCTCGGCGGCAAGTCGCCGGTGCTGATCTTCGACGACGCCGACCTGGACAAGGCCATCCTGATGGCGTCGCTGGGCATCTTCGTGCACTCCGGCCAGGGCTGCGTGTGCGGGTCGCGGATCTTCGTGCAGCGCGGCGTGTACGACCGCGTGGTCGAGGGCATCGCGATGATGGCCAACACGTTCAAGCTGGGCGCGCCCAGCGAGGAGGGCTGCGTGAGCGGGCCGCTGATCAGCCAGAAGCAGCTGAACCGCGTGATGGGCTTCATCGACGAAGGTAAGAACGACGGCGTCGAGGTGGTCACCGGCGGCTACCGGCTGGACCGCAAGGGTTACTTCGTGCACCCCACGGTGCTCACCAACGTCGACCCCGGCATGCGGCTCTACCAGCAGGAGATCTTCGGTCCGGTGGTCGCCATCCTGCCCTTCGACGACGAGGACGAGGCGGTGGCGATGGCCAACGACACCACCTACGGCCTGGCCGCCACCGCCTGGACGGAGAACCTGGGCCGCGCCCACCGGATCGTCAAGCGGCTGCAGGCGGGCAGCGTCCAGGTGAACTGCCAGTTGGTGTTCGACCACGACGTGCCCTTCGGCGGATACAAGCAGTCCGGCTGGGGCCACGAGTTCGGTAAAGAGGGCCTGGAGATCTACCTGAAGACGAAATCGGTCTGGGCGCAGCTGTAGACCAGTCGCCGCAGCGACGAGAGTTGGTGAACTGCAAGCACATTCGCCAACTCTCGTCGCCGGTTGGTCGGTTACGACCCCTTGGTGTAGCGGCTCAGGAACCCGATTGCCGCAATCCCGGCGACCACGCCGATCACCCCCCACAACACCACCTGGAAGACCATCGCGCCGAACAGCCAGCCGAATGTCATCCCGAGGTAGACAAGCCAGAACAGCCGAAAGACGCTCCACGCCGCCACGGCGCCGGCGCCGAGCCCGATGTAGAGGCTGCGCTGCCGATCCACGCGGTTGATCTGTTCTTCGATGCTGGCGGGCACGATCTTCATTGCTGGCTTCCTTTCGGTGGGGCGGCGCCGGAGTGGCGCCGTCGCTGCGCCCAGTACAAGCCCGGCCGGCGGCTACCGATCCCAATCACGTCCGGGACGCACTACCCTGCACGGCAGGGGGCTGTCGGAAGGGTTCGCCGGTGAACGTGTCGCGAGTTGCCCTGGTCCCCATCGGCGTCCTGGCCTGGGCGCTGATCCTGCCGGCGGGATCCGCGGCGGCCGATCCGCCAGCCACCCAGGTGATCACCGTCGTGGCGGTCGGGCCGGACGGCCAAGCCATCAACGGCTATCGGGTGGCGTCCGGGCCCGACAGCGTCGGGCACGCATCCGAGTGTTCGCAACCGTCACCGTCGGCGGTCGACGACAACGTCTACTACTGTTCGCCGAGCGCCGCCGGCGCCGGCACCTGCTGGCCGTCCACGCCGGGATCCCTTCTGTGCGTAGACAATCCGTGGGACAGGCAGATGCACCGGGTGACGTTCGACGGGCAGCTGGCACCCGTGCGCGCGGCCGCCGACCCGGACCCGTTCGCGCTGACCCTCGACGACGGCACCCGCTGCCTGCTGCGCAACGGCGGCGCGTGGGGCGGGCGGGCCGACGGGTACGTCGGCGTCTACGGATGCGGCGGCGCCGGTTCGGATCTGGCCGTGCTGTGGCAGCCCAGCCAGGGCCGCGGCTCCTGCATCGACCGCTCGGCACCGGCGTGGACCGTCAAGGTCGGCCGGCTCGGGGCGCCGGACGCAGTGCTGCCGCCGCCGGCGACCCGGACGGTGACCGCCGCCTGGCTGGCCGGCGGCAGGGCCGGTCAGTAGCGCCGCCGCCGTACTGCTATAACGCACGTATGTCAGGCCCAGGGCACACCATCACCCATGTTTCCGACACGGCGCGCTGGACAGCGTTGCACCGGGCCACCGAATCGGCGCGGCCCGACGCGGTTTTCCGTGACCCGCTGGCCGAACGTCTCGCCGGTGACCACGGCCGCGCGATCGTCGACCACGTGCCGCGCACGACGCGCAACGGGTGGTGGCTTGTCGCGCGGACCAAGATCATCGACGACGCCATCGCCGAGGCCATCGCCCAGGGCTGCGACCGGGTGCTGAACCTGGCCGCCGGGCTGGACACCCGGCCGTATCGGTTGAACCTGCCGCCCGACCTCACCTGGGTGGAGGCGGACCTGCCGGCGTTGCTCGCCGAGAAGACGCAGGTTCTCGCCGACGAGGTGCCGCGCTGCCGGTTGACCCGAACCGCCGTTGACCTGGCCGACGCGGCGGCCCGGGACGCGTTTTTGAACGAGGCGCTGGACGGTGCGACCAAGGCGCTGGTGCTCACCGAGGGCCTGTTGATGTATCTGGACGACAGTGACGTGTCCGCGCTGTCGGCGGCGCTGCAGCGGCCCGAGGTCCGCTGGTGGATGCTCGACTTCGCCGGACCCGGCCTGAAGAAGATGATGAACAAGAAGATGGCGGGCATGCTGGCCAACGCGCCGTTCAAGTTCGCCCCGGACAACGGGTTGGCCTATTTCGAAAACCTGGGTTGGCGAACGGTCCAGGTGGAGGCGCTGTATTCGGCGGCCCGCCGGCTGCGGCGCTTGCCGCTGGTGATGCGCCCGCTCGGCTGGCTGCCGCAGCCGGATCCGCGCCGTCCGGGTCGCCGGGCGTGGAGCGCGGCCGCGCTGCTGACGCACTGACGGCGCCGGCGGGCGTTGCTACCAGACGCGGATCCAGTCGATGAGCATGTCCGCGGGATAGCTGCCCGGGCCGGGGTCGCCGCCGCCGGACCCGGCCACCGCCAGGTTGAACACCGGAAAAACCGTGTAGCCCGGGCCGTTGAACGGCCAATCCGGCAGCGAACTGGCGGGCACGTCGAAGTACGGTTGCGCGCCGTCGACGTAGTCCTTCCAGAACCGGATGCCGGCCTCGTCCCACTGGCATCGCCAGGTGTGCCAGGCGCTGTCCACCGCGATGTTGTGGGTCTTCCACTCGCCGCCGTTGGCTTTGGCATGCACGGTGGTGGCCGAGGGCCAGTTGCCGTTGCCGTACCACTCCATGACGTCGATTTCGCCCTGGTCGTCATTACCCAGCCAGTAAGCCGGCCAGGCGCCGGCGGTCAGGCAGTCCAGTTTGATCCGGGCCTCCCAGGTGTGGCCGACGCCGCCGCGCCACAGACTCTGCACCTTGCCGCTGTAGTAGGTGGGGCCGTCCTTGGCGGCGCGCAGCACCAGGTTGGACTTGCCGTCGAGGAAGACGTTGCGGCGGTCGTCGCGGTACTGCCCGATGTTCTCCGGGCGTTCCCAGTAGGTCGGATCCTTGATCGTCTCGCGGGCTTTGGCCACCGCCCATTTGGACGCGTCCGGCGCCGAGCCGGCCGGACCGTCGAACTCATCCTGGAAGAGGTAGGTCCCGGATTGGCCGCTGGGCGCCGCGGGCGGCGGGGCCGGGCTGGCCCCGGCTCTCGGGTTCGGCAGCGCCGCTGCGAGCACGCCGATTCCGGTGGTCACAATCATGCGGCGGCGATCGATCTCCGGCATAAGCAAGGGACCCTAGCAGCCCGCCGGCGCGGATTCGAAACGGCAAATGTGTCGGTGGTCGTCGCTATCGTTCGGTCCGGCCGGCATGGACGGCGGCGGGCAGTGGCACCGGATTGCGCATATGCGAATTCACGGCCAATTCTCATCCTGGCGGATGGTTTGGTCTCAGGATTCGGCGGGCATTCTGGAATCACGATCCGATAACCACTGTCCCGGCTTTTGCGAGTGGTGCTGAGAGGAGTGACGATCGTGGCGAATACATCAGAAGGCACGGTTATTTTCCTTCAGTCCCATCCGCTATGGGCCGCCGCTCAGCGCCGCGAGCGGGAACGCAGTGAAGCGATGCGTCGCCACCCGTCCTACCGCGCCCGGCAGCGCGCCGCGGCCTCGGGCACCGGCAATCCCGTCGTTCCGATGACCCGCAACTTCAAGCTGTATTCCAGCGGTAACACTCCGGCGTGAATTCGAAGCCCTGAACTGTGGGGGCCCGAATTCGGCTTCGCCGATCTGCCAAGCCTCGCGCGCCCCGGAATTAAGACTTGCCACCGCGATTTGCGCGCGACCCGACACCGAATTCCGCACGTGCCCGGATAACCGCGCCGCGACTGCGGGCGCCGCGGCGATCGGCTCGGCAACGCCGGTGCCGTCGATCAGAGCTTGCCGGCCACGAAGTCGGCGGCCTGGTCGGCCATGCCCGCGTCGATGTAGGCGCCGGCGAGATGCTGCGGCCAGTTCTGCTTCCACGTGTTCGGGTCGGCCGGGTTGCAGATCGGGTCGGCGCCGTGGCACAACTCGATGGTCCGGTCGTTGTAGGTCGGGTTGAAGTTGGTGATCGGACCCACCCACTGGCTTCCGTTCCCGAACAACGCGACGGCGGCGATGTGCTGGTCTACGCCCGGCGGCAGCGGGCTGTCGAATCCGAATGCGCCGACGGGTGCCGCGAGCACCACGTCGGTGACCGCCGCGCCGAGCGAGTAGCCGCCCAGCACCAGCCGGGTGTCCGGGCAGCTGTTGACCATGTCCTGAATGTGGCGGCTCATGTCGTTGGCGCCCTGGGCGACCTCGGTGTCGGCCGGGTACTGCACGGCGTAGACGCCGACGGTCCTGTTCACCCTGGACCGCAATGCGCTGATGAACGCATTGCCCAGCACGCCCGGTCCGGGGGACTCGTTGCGGCCGCGGGCAAACACGACCTGCACCGGGGTGCAGTTCGCGGCGGACGCGGGCGCCGCCGCCCCAGGGGTGCCGGGCGGGAGCAGCAGGGCGGCCGCCATGGCAACGGCCGTCATGGCAACAGCGGCGGTCACGACGGCCGGGCGGACGGCACCGGGATCACGGGTCAACGAGGCGCGCACACCGATGATGTTAAGGCGCGGTCGCTTCGCCCGCCGGACAGCCGGTGCGCCGGCCCGCGGTGATCGCTCAGCACGAACATCGACCACGGTGACGGCGGTGTCGCGCAAGGCGATAGGTTCGGCTGATGAATCACGTCGACGAGCGTTTGTTCGCCCTGGCCGAACAGGTCCAGGGTTTCATGCCCGCCGAGGAGGGACGCGCGCTCTACGACACCGCGCTGCGCTACCTCGACGGCGGCACCGGCGTCGAAATCGGCACGTACTGCGGCAAATCCACGCTGTTCCTCGGCGCCGCGGCCCAACAGACCGGCAGCGTGCTGTACACGGTCGACCACCATCACGGCTCCGAGGAGCACCAGGCCGGCTGGGAATACCACGATGCCTCGTTGGTGGACGAGGTGACCGGCCTGTTCGACACGCTGCCGACGTTTCGTCGCACCCTGGACGCCGCCGGGCTGGACGACCACGTGGTGGCGGTCGTGGGGAAGTCACCGATCGTGGCCCGGGGCTGGCGATCACCGCTGCAGCTGTTGTTCATCGACGGCGGCCACAGCGAGACCGCCGCGAACCAGGACTTCGACGGATGGGCCAAGTGGGTGACGCCCGGCGGTGCGCTGGCCATTCACGACGTCTTCCCCGACCCCAGGGACGGCGGCCGGCCGCCGTATCACATCTATTGCCGGGCAATCGATTCCGGTCAGTTCAGGGAGGTGTCGGCCACCGGGTCGCTGCGCGTGCTGGAGCGGATCGGCGGCCGGGCGGGCGAGCCGGTCGAACAGGACTAAAGCGTCAGCGGCCGCTGGCCACGCATTCACAATCGAAGTCGGTCTGCAGGCCCACCGGCAGCGCGTCGCCGCGGAAGATCCCGGCGCCGGCGGTGGCATCCGACAGGGCGTCCGCCGCCAGGATCATCGCCGCGCCCGTCCACGTGGTGCGCTCCTCGGGCCAGCGTTTTCCGTCCGCGAAAACCAGTCCCGTCCAATATGATCCGTCGCCCTCGCGCAGGTGTTGCATCGCGGCGAACTGGCGATGAGCCTCGGAGCGCCGGCCCAGTGCCTCCAGCGCCATCACCAGCTCGCAGGTTTCGGCGCCGGTCACCCACGGGCGATCGCCCACGCACCGGATGCCCAGGCCGTCGACCACGAAGTCGTCCCAGCGCTGCTTGATCCGGGCGGCCGCCGCCGGACCGCGCACGGCGGTACCGAGAATCGGGTAGTACCAGTCCATCGAGTAGCGGTCCTTCTCGGTGAACGCCTCCGGATGCGCGGTGATCGCGTGGCCCAGCCGGCCCAGCGCCAGCTCCCACTCCGGCTGCGGGTCGTCGACCAGGCCGGCCAGCGCCAGCGCGCACCGGATGCTGTGGAACACGCTGGAGCACCCGGTCAGCAGAGCCTCGGGCAACAGGCCGGCTTCGCTTCGCGCCCAAGCGATCTCGCCGTAGCCGACCTGCATGTCGATGACGAAGTCGATGGCCTTGCGCACCACCGGCCACATCTCGGCGGCAAACGAGTCGTCACCGGTGACCAGCACGTGATGCCACACCCCGGCGGCGATGTAGGCGCAAAAGTTGCTGTCGCTGTTGGCGTCTTCGATGACGCCCGCGCGGAA
Source organism: Mycobacterium sp. MAC_080597_8934 (assembly GCF_000523975.1). Classification (NCBI taxonomy): domain Bacteria; kingdom Bacillati; phylum Actinomycetota; class Actinomycetes; order Mycobacteriales; family Mycobacteriaceae; genus Mycobacterium; species Mycobacterium sp. MAC_080597_8934. The sequence continues at coordinate 336,708 of NZ_JAOS01000004.1, forward strand.
TTGGATGGGCCAGGAGCCGTCGGGCCGCTGGGTCCGACGGCTCCAGTCGAAGGCCGCCCGGGCCGGCTCGAGCAGCCCGGCGGTGGTGAGCGCCATCGCGCACTCCACGTGGTCCCACGGATCGGTGTGGCCGCCGTCGAACCAGGGGATGGCGCCCGACGGTTCCTGCGCGGCCGCGATCGACAGCGCGGTCTGCCGGCATTCCTCGGGTGTGAGCACCCCGGGGACCGCGGGCAGGCTAGACCGATGCAATGGAATATCCCGCGTTCGCTTGGCTTTTCGCGTCCTGCTGTTTGACGAAGTACATCGCCACGCTCTTGCCCACCAGCGGGTTGAGCAGCGACTCCGCCAGCTGGGTGATCTTGGGTCGCCGCATCAGGTCCCAGACCAACAGCTTGTGGTAGGCGGCCACCGCGCGGTGATCGGTGTTGTTTACGCCCACAGCGCATTTCAGCCACCAGAATGGGGAGTGCAGGGCATGGGCGTGATGCGCGTGGGTCAATGTCATTCCCCCGCTGAGGATCTTGGCGCGCAGGTCGCTGGCCCGGTAGATGCGGACGTGGCCGCCTTCGTTGCTGTGGTATTCGTCGGACAGCAGCCAGCAAACCCGCTCCGGCAGCCAGCGGGGCACACTGACCGCCAGCGTGCCGCCGACCTTGAGCACCCTGATCAATTCGGCGATGGCGGCGTCGTCGTGCGGGATGTGCTCGAGGATCTCCGACGCGATGACGCAGTCGAATGTCTGGTCGGCGTAGGGCAGCTTGAGCGCGTCACCGACGACCACCGTGGCCGACGCGCCGGCGGGCGCCTCGCCGCTGTCGGCCATCGCGCGCAGGACGGTGTCGACCGAACGCAATTCGGCCTCGTTCTGGTCGAAGGCGACGACGTCGGCGCCGCGCCGGTAGGCCTCGAACGCGTGCCGGCCCGCGCCGCAGCCCACGTCGATGACCTTGCTCGACGGCCCGATGCCCAGCCGGTCGAAATCGACCGTCAGCATGGCGCCCGGCCCGCTGCGTTGCGCGCGATCGCGCGCTCGTAGACCCGAACGGTCTGCGCCGCCACGGCTTCCCAGCTGAACACGTCGACCGCGCGGGTGCGGCCCGCCCGGCCCAGGCTGCGGCGCTTTTCCGGCGAATCCAGCAGCTCCCCCAGGGCGCGGGTGAGGGCGTCGACGTCGGCGGCGGCACCAGCTCGGCGCAGGCGCCGTCCGTGCCGAGTACTTCCGGCAGTGCGCCGACCCGGCTGGCGACGATCGGGGTGCCGCTGGCCATGGCTTCCACGGCCGGCAGCGAAAACCCTTCGTACAGCGAGGGGATGCAGGCGACCTCCGCGGAGGCGAACAAGGCGGCCAGCTCGACGTCGGACAGCCCGCTGGTGATGTGCACGATGTCGGAGATCCCGAGCTCGGCGATGAGTTTGTGGGTGGGGCCGTTGGGTTCGACCTTGGCCACCAGCCGCAGCTCGAGGTCCCGCACGGTGCGCAGCCGGGCGACCGCGTGCAGCAGGGTGCGGACGCCCTTGAGCGGTGTGTCGGCGCTGGCGATGGCGATGATCCGGCCGGGCTGGCGCGGGCCCGAACCCGGCTTGAACAGCTCGGTGTTCACCCCGAGCGGCACCACGTGCAGTTGCTCGGGGGAGACCCCGAAATCGGAGATGATGTCGGCCGCCGACGACGACGAGACCGTCAACAGGTCGGGGATGTGGCGGGCGACTTCCTGCTGCATGGCCAAAAACCCATACCAGCGGCGCACCAACGGTTTTCGCCACCATCGTGCGGCGGCCAGATCCAGCACCCGATCCCGGGTGATCGGATGGTGCACGGTGGCCACCACAGGAAGTCCCGCGCCGGCGATGCTGAGCAGGCCGGTGCCCAGGCTCTGGTTGTCGTGCACGACGTCGAAATCGGCTGTGCGCCCGGCAAGTAACCGCGCGGCGCGCAGCGTGAACGTCCGCGGTTCGGGGAAGCCCGCCGTCCAGGTGGTCAGCAGTTCCAAAAGGTCGATGGAGTCCCGTATTTCGCTCGGCCGCGGCACCCGGAACGGGTCGGGTTCGCGATACAGGTCGAGGCTGGGCACCTCGGTGAGCCGGACCCGCGGGTCGAGCAGGTCGGGATACGGCTGCCCGGAGAACACCTCGACGTCGTGACCGAGCTCCACCAGGCCGTGGCTGAGATGGCGCACGTAGACGCCCTGTCCGCCGCAATGGGTCTTGCTACGGTAGGACAGCAGGGCAATTCGCATACTCAACTCTTCTTTGCTGGAAAATGACCGCGGAATGGCGCCGAATCCATCGCGGTCAACGGACTCCCGAACTCCGCGACAGCAAACTGGACATGTGTCCAGACTATAGTTCGATCACCTAAGCGAGCGCAACGAGTCCGGAATCCGCCGTCCCGCGCGTAGGCGGCCCCCGGGATGTCCGACACGCAAAGATCATGCCACTGGCTCGTGGGCGTCCTCCGTCCGACCGGTCGGTAGCCCGGCGCGCGGCGCGCCCGGCGGCACACCGGCCGCGCCCGGCTGACCGGCGGCGACGACCCGAAACCGCGACCGCGGGTTTTGCTACCATCGCGCGGTGCGGGATTCGGCCGGACCGGGTGCACGCGGCGATCGACGACCGCCGTCACGGCGCGAGGTCCTCGGCTACGCCGCCGGATGCGCCCTGGCGCCGGTGCTGCTGAGCCTGGGCGCGGTGGCCGGCGCGGGCGGTCCGACCGCCCGCGCCGCCGGGTCGAAGCTGATCGACTTTGCCGAGCGCAGGATCGCGCCCGAGGAGATCAAGGCGGCCGGCTACGACGGCGTGGTGAACTACGTATCGCTGTCGCGGCCGGGCGCCGACTTCGAGGCCAAACCGCTGACCCGGGACTACGCCGACGCGCTGCGCGCCGCGGGCCTGCACATCGTCAGCAACTTCCAGTACGGCAAGCCCGGATGGCCGGACCCGTCGGACTTCACCCGCGGCTACGACGGCGGCGTCGCCGATGCGCACACGGCCACGCAGCTGCACGCCGCGGCCGGCGGCCCGGACTCGGCGCCCATCTTCTTCAGCGTCGACGACGACATCGACGCCGACACGTGGAGCAACGCTGCGGTGCAATGGTTTCGGGGGATCAACTCGGTGCTGGGCGTCGGCCGCACCGGCATCTACGGGCATGCCCGGGCGTGCGGGTGGGCGATCCGTGACGGCGTCGTCGGGCCGTCCAGCACTCCCGGCCACCGGTGGGCGTGGCAGACCCGGTCGTGGTCGCATGGCGAGCGGGAGCCCGCGGCGGTGCTGTACCAGGCCGTGGTCAACAGCCCGGGCAGCCCGGGCCCGCTGCTGGGCGGCATCAACGTGGACGTCGACGACGTCCTCGCCGCCGACTACGGGCAGTGGGACTTCGCGCGGTGACCTAAATGCACGACACCCCGCGAGCCGGTGACTCGCGGGGTGTCGCCCGATGTCACTTCAGGTCGAAGCGGTCGTTGTTCATCACCTTGACCCAGGCCGCGACGAAGTCCTCGACGAACTTGCCCTGATTGTCGTCCTGGGCGTAGACCTCGGCCAGCGCCCGCAGCACCGAGTTCGAGCCGAACACAAGGTCATTCGCGGTTGCGGTCCACTTGAGCGCGCCGGTGGCCCGGTCGTGTCCCTCGTAGACGTTCTCGGCGGTCTCCGACGCCTTCCACTCGGTGCCCATGTCGAGCAGGTTGACGAAGAAGTCGTTGGTCAACGCGCCCGGCCGGTCGGTGAACACGCCGTGCTTGCTGCCGCCGTGGTTGGCGCCGAGGGCGCGCAGCCCACCGACCAGCACCGTCATCTCCGGCCCCGTCAGCCCCAGCAGGTAGGCCCGCTCCAGCAGCAGCTGCTCGAGCGGGGCCTTCTCGCCCGGCCGCGCGAAGTTGCGGAATCCGTCGGCCCGCGGCTCGAGCACCGCGAACGAGTCCACGTCGGTGCTCTCCTGCGAGGCGTCGGTACGCCCGGGCGCGAAGTGCACCGAGATCTCGTAGCCGGCGTCCTTGGCCGCCTTCTCGACCGCGGCCGAGCCGGCCAGCACGATCAGGTCGGCCAGGGAGATCTTCTTACCGCCGGACGCCGACGCGTTGAAGTCCTGCTGGATCTTTTCCAGCACGGGCAGCACCTTGTCCAGCTCCGAGGGCTCGTTGGCCTCCCAGTTGCGCTGCGGCTGCAGGCGCAGCCGTCCGCCGTTCGCGCCACCGCGCTTGTCGGTGTTGCGGTAGCTGCCGGCCGCCGACCACGCGGTCTTGACCAACTGCGGCACCGACAGCCCGGAGGCGAGCACCTTGTCCTTCAGGGCGGCCACGTCGTTGTCGTCGACCAGCGGGTGGTCGACGGGCGGAACCGGGTCCTGCCACAGCTGCGGTTCGGGGACCCACGGCCCCAGGAACCGCGAGACCGGTCCCATGTCGCGGTGCAGCAGCTTGTACCACGCCTTGGCGAAGGCGTCGGCCAACTCCTCGGGGTGGTCGAGCCAGCGCCGGGTGATGTCGCGGTAGATCGGGCTCTCGCGCAACGAGATGTCGGTGACCAGCATCGTGGGCGCGCGGCCCGGCCCGCCGAACGGGTCGGGAATGGTGCCCGCGCCGGCGCCGTCCTTGGCGGTGAACTGCCAGGCCCCGGCGGGGCTCTTGGTCAGCTCCCACTCGTAGCCGTACAGGGTCTCCAGGAAGGTGTTGTCCCACTTGGTCGGGGTGGGCGTCCAGACCACCTCCAGGCCGCTGGTGATGGCGTCCTTGCCCACGCCGGTCCCGTACGAGCTCTTCCAGCCCAGACCCTGCTGTTCGATCGGGGCCGCCTCGGGCTCCGGGCCGACCAGGTCGGCGTCGCCGGCCCCGTGGGTCTTGCCGAAGCTGTGGCCGCCGACGATCAGGGCTGCGGTCTCCTCGTCGTTCATCGCCATCCGGCCGAAGGTCTCACGGATGTCGATGGCCGCGGCGATCGGATCCGGCTTGCCTTCGGGCCCTTCGGGATTCACGTAGATCAGACCCATGGTGGTGGCCCCGTAGGGCTGTGCCAGCTCGCGCTCGCCGGTGCCCGGGTAGCGCTTGTCGGTGCCCAACCATTCGTCCTCTTCACCCCAGAGGATCTCCTCGGGCTCCCAGACGTCCTCGCGGCCGAACGCGAAGCCGAAGGTCTTGAATCCCATCGACTCCAGCGCGCAGTTGCCGGCGAAGATGATCAGGTCCGCCCAGGAGATCTTGTTGCCGTACTTCTTCTTGACCGGCCACAGCAGCCGCCGGGCCTTGTCCAGGCTCACGTTATCCGGCCAGCTGTTGAGCGGGGCGAACCGCTGCATGCCCTGCCCGCCGCCGCCGCGGCCGTCGTGGATGCGGTAGGTGCCCGCGGCATGCCAGCTCATCCGGATGAACAGGCCACCGTAGTGGCCGTAGTCGGCGGGCCACCAGTCCTGCGAGGTGGTCATCACCGAGATCACGTCGGCCTTGAGCGCCTCGACGTCGAGCTTGGCGAATTCCTCGGCGTAGTCGAAGTCTTCGCCCAGCGGATTGGCTTCGGCGACATGGGGGTGCAGCCTGGACACGTCGATCTGGTTGGGCCACCAGTCCCGGTTGGTCAGGGGGGCATTCGACTTCGGGTGCGGCGAAGGGATTGCTGGGTTTTCGCTTTCGCTTTTGCTGGCCGTCCCGGTGTCTGGTTGGGGTGGGCGGCTGGCGGATGTATCAGATGACACAGCATTCCTTTCGAGGGTGGGTGAATCGGGCTGCGATCAAGAACCTGCCGTCGAGCAATCGGCGCACAGGCCCCAGTAGATGACTTCGGCCTCGTCGAGGACGAAGCCGTCGAGAACGTTGTCGTCGTCCGACGGCGTCAGGCAGGGAGCCTCGCCGACCGCGCAGTCGACGTCGGCGATGGTCCCGCAGGACCGGCAGACGACGTGGTGGTGATTGTCGCCGACCCGCGACTCGTAGCGGGCGACCATGCCCAGCGGTTGGATGCGCCGGACCAGGCCCACGGCGGTCAGCGCGTTGAGCACGTCGTACACGGCTTGGCGGGACACGTCGGGCAGGGCCATTCGCACCGCCGAGAAGATCGTCTCGGTGTCGGCGTGCGGGTTGGCGTCCACGACTTCCAGCACGGCAACCCGGGGCCGGGTCACCCGCAGATCGGCCATCCGCAACCTGTCCGCGTAATCGGCCGTCGATGACACCGCACCAGAATGACTCACTTATTTGGAACGAGTCAAGAGTTTATTGTGAAGTGGAGCACAACAGCGGATGTCCAATGAGCTGCGTCACCCGCCTCAGGTGGGTTTGAGCGCGGAGCCCCGACGCCACTGATCCCAGCTCAGCGTCCAATCGCCGTTCTGCGCCAGCGTCAGCGGCGGGCCGCCGCTGTTGCGGACCTCGACCACGTCGCCGGGCACCGAGAAGTCGTAGAACCATTTCGCGTTGTCGGCGTTGAGGTTCAGGCAGCCGTGCGAGGTGTCCTGGTGGCCCTGCGCCCACACCGTCGCGTCGAGCTCGTGCAGATAGATACCGTCCGAGCTGATCTTGGTGGCGTAGTTGATGGTTTCGCGATACCCGAGCCGGGAATTCTTGGGCAACCCGAACGTCGAGGAGTCCATGACGACCGGGTTGCCCTTGTCGAGCACGGTGTAGACGCCCGGCGGGGTCCACAGCGAAATCGACCGACCGCCGATGTTCTCGGTGCCGCCCATCCCCATGGACGTGGGCATGGTGCGCACCAGGACGCCGTTGTCGAACACGCTGACCTGGTGGGTGGCGTCGTCGGCGATCGAGACGTGCGCGTCGCCGATGCGGAATGACACCCGGCTGTCGTCCTGCCCGAACAGGCCGTCGCCCAACGCAATTCCGTAGATCTTCGCCTCGGCGGTGACGGTGGTGCCGGGCGCGTAGTAATGCTCGGGGCGCCAGTGCGCGTTTTGGCCGTCCACCCAGAACCACGAGCCCGTGACCTTCGGATTGGTGGTCACGGTCAGGTGCCGCTCGGCGGCGGCCCGGTCGGCGATCTGCTCGTCGAAGTGCGCGACGATCACCGTCCCGACGCCGTAGCTCGCGCCGTCGCGCAGCGGCGATTCCGACGTGGTGGTGAACGACACCTTGGTCTGGTTCGAGGGCCGCAGCGTGGAGAACGTCGAAACCTGTTTGGTCTCAACACCATCGGTGCCGCGGCTGGTGATCGTCAGCGTGTAGTTGCGGCCGTAGCCCAACGCGACGGTGGGTTTCCACACCAGGTTGTCGGGGGTCATCACGCCCTGCACCGCCGTGCCGCCCTCGTTGACCATTTCGACGCCGGCCAGGGTGCCCGTCTCGGCCTTGACCAGCACCGGCGCGACGGGGTCGACATTCCGCGCGCCGGGGCCCGGGGTGATCCTCACGCGCGCCGGCCCAGTGGTTTTCGGGGCGGCGCCGCCGGGGCAACCGCCGTGCGGGCACGGTGCGGCCGCCGCCAGTTGGATAGCGCCGGCCAGCGCGACGACGACGAACACCGCGGCCAGGAATCGGCGCGGCCGGCGGACGCCGAGGATGCGGCCGACGAGCCGATCGCTGCTCTTGGACGCCATGACGCTGTTCGAATCCCGCTTCCTCATCACCCGCCGACGATGGTGTGCTCGATGTTGTAGGTCAGGTATCCCGGGACGTACCGTTTTTAAACCGACCGGCATCCGCGGGAGAGCATGGCTTCATGGCCGACGAGGACCTCGACACTCTCTACTGGGCGCCGCCGCAGCAGTTCACCGCCGAGCGCGCCCGGCTGGCCGCGGCGGCCTCGGCGCGTGGCGACGATGCCGCGGCCCAACGGATTTCGGCGGCCCGCAAACCCACCGCGGCGGCCTGGATCGTCAACCGGTTGGCCTTGCGGCACAAGGACGCCCGACAGCGACTGGCCGACCTCGGTGAGCGGTTGCGGGCCGCGCACGCCGCTTTGGACGGGGCGCGCATTCGCGAATTGTCCGCCGAGCAGCACCGGCTCATCGACGAACTCACCGGCGCCGCGCTGCGGGCGGCCGACGTGCGCACGCCGTCGGCCGCCGTCCGCGAAGACCTGACCGGCACGCTGCAAGCCGCCGTCGCCGACCCGCAGGTGCGGGCGCGCCTGGGCCGGCTCACCCGGCCCGAGCGGTGGTCGGGCTTCGGTGACTTGGGTGACTTGGCTGACGTGGGTGACGCCCCGAGCCCCGAGCCCGAGCCGGCGAACCGAAAGCCGGCGCGCGCCGCCGCGCAGAACCGGCACGCGCAGCGGCTGCACGCCGCCGTCGCCGCCGCCGAAGACGCCAAAGCCCGGGCCGACGCGGAGTTGTCCGAGGGCAGGGCCCGACGCGATGCGGCCCGGCAGCGGCGCGACGCGGCGGCCCGGGAACTACGGGACGCCGAGCGGGAACTGCGCGGCGCCGAGGGCGACTACGACACGGCGGAAAAGGCCAGCCGCGCCGCCGCGGAAACGCTGCAGCAGGCCAGGGCCCGGCTACGACAGGGCTGAGCCCGCGGCGTTTCTTCCGGCCGGGCCGGGGTATCAGCACAGCCGTGACTTCTTTGTGGATGAGCGAGCGCACCGAACGTCCTTGGGCCGCAAGCCAGCTTGACCAGGGGCCGGCGTCCGCCGACGTGATCGTGGTGGGCGCCGGCATCACCGGCCTGATGACGGCGGCACTGCTGGCACGCGCGGGCAAGGACGTGCTGGTGCTGGAGGCGCGCACGGTGGGCGCCTGCGCGACCGGCAACACCACCGCGAAAATCAGCCTGCTGCAAGGCAGCCAGCTGTCCAAGGTGCTGCCGCGGCACGGCCGGGAGGTGACGCGCGCGTACGTGGACGGCAACCGCGAGGGCCAGGAATGGGTGTTGGGCCACTGCGAGGCGCACGGCGTGGCGGTGCAACGCGAAGACGCCTACACCTACGCCCAGTCCGTCCGGGGCGTGCCGTCGGCGCGCGCCGAGTTCGAGGCCTGTCAGGCGGTCGGGCTCCCGGTGGTGTGGCAGGACGACGCCGACGTGCCGTTCGCCTATCACGGCGGGGTGCGCCTGGCCGACCAGGCGCAGTTCGACCCGATGCCCTTCCTCGACTCGCTGGCCGTCGAACTGCTCGGCCGCGGCGGCCGGCTGGTCGAGCACACCCGGGTGCGGCGCGTGTCCTGGCGCGGCAAGGGGGTGCGCGTGCACGTCAACCGGGGCAGCGATGCCGCCGGCCACGACGTCGAACTGCACGCCGACCAGCTGGTGCTCGCCACCGGCATCCCGATCCTGGATCGCGGCGGCTATTTCGCCCGGGTCAAGCCCAGCCGGTCCTACTGCCTGGCCTTCAAGGTCCCCGGCAACATCACCCGGCCGATGATGATCTCCACCGACTCGCCGACCCGTTCGGTGCGGTACGCGCCGGTGCCCGACGGGGAGCGGCTGATCGTGGGCGGCGCGGGTCATACCGTGGGCCGCGAGAAGAGCCCGTCCGATGCGCTGGATGAACTGTCGGCGTGGACCCGCAAGCATTTTCCGGGTGCGGTGCAGACTCACTTCTGGTCGGCCCAGGACTACACGCCCATCGACCACCTGCCCTACGTGGGCCCCATCCTGCCCAACAGCGAAACCATTTTCGTGGCAACGGGTTTCAACAAGTGGGGGATGACCAACGGGGCCGCGGCGGCGTTGGCGCTGTCCAGCCGGATCCTGGGCGGGCGAATGGACTGGGCGCGCGCGTTCGCCAGCTGGAGCCCGCACGAGCTGTCGGGTCTGGCCACCGCCGTGCAGGCCAACCTCGAGGTCGGCTTCAACCTGACCAAGGGCTGGATCACTCCGGCGGTGCGGATCGGGCGCCGCAGCCCGGTCGACGGTGACGGCGGTGTGGTCAGCGGCCCGCCGTGGCACCTACAGGCCCGCTGCCGCGTCGACGGCACCGAGCACCGCGTGTCACCGGTGTGTCCCCATCTGGGCGGCATCGTGAACTGGAACGACGCCGACAAGGCGTGGGAATGCCCGCTGCACGGGTCGCGCTTCGCACCCGACGGCACCTTGCTGGAAGGACCGGCGACCCGGGACCTGACCGCGTCGCGCTGAGCGACTCATCCGGCGCGGGTCTTGGCGAAGACGATCCAGCGCAGTTCGATCGGGGAGTCGTCCCGTTCGACGTCGAACACGTCGAGGCCACCGGCCCAACCCTCGAACCACCCGGTGGGCGGCCAGGATTCGGCGGGCGAATGGGTCTTCTCGTACTCGTAGGCGGAGTCATCGGCGACGAGCGCGAGCGGCAGCCCGCCCGCCGCGCCCATCACCTCGTCGCGGGTGAAGACCATGCTGTTGCACTGCTGACTGAATTGCACCGCGGCGGCGTCGGGAACGTAGCCGTCGTGGGCCAGGAAGGTGTTGAAGACCAGCCGTCCGCCGGGCGCCAGGCATTCGGCGGCGAGTTCGAACATGCCGCGCAACTCGTGGGCGGTGCGGAAGTCGGGCACCACCTCGGAGAGCACCATCAGCTGGTAGCGGTCGCGGGTATTCTCCATCGCCGTGAACACGTCGCTTTGAATAACGTTGACGCCCAAGGATTCCCGCTCGGCATCGGCGCGCATCGCCTCGGCGAACTTCGCGGTCATCTCCACCGCGTCCACCGGGTGACCGCGCCGGGCCAGCGCCAGCGCGTTGCGCCCGGTCCCCGCGCCGACGTCGAGCACCCGATAGGTGGCGGGGTCGTCGGCCTCGGCGGCCAGGGTCAGCACCCGCGCGTCGGGCTCGGTGCCGAACAGCGGCGGCGGACGCACGGCGACCCACTGTTCGTAGTCGGCCTCGATGGTGCGCCAGTCGGCCTGGACGTGGAAGTTCACGCCGGTGCCGAACGGGGCGTGATACGAGATGAGCACGTCCGACCGGGGGGAGGCCTTGAAGGCCTTGGCCAGTTCGACTTCCAGCGCCGAGCGCAGCTGCGCGAACTGCTCAGGGGCATACCAGACGCCCAGGGTGGCGCAGACGTTGCCACACAACTGGAGGTATTCGTCGATCATGGCCGGGACGGCCGGCACCCTGATGGTGCCCTCGGCCGACGTGCGGCGGTAGATCCGCCGGATCACCGCCTCGCGCAGCAGCGACGGATCGAACGAGCGATTCGGCGGATCCTGCACCAGAACCTTCTACACGACGGGCCGGCTTTGCACCACCGCTCGGGCACCCCGGCGCCGATCAGCCCCCGCGGGCGGCCTCCTCGAGCAGATCCGCCGCGGCCGCGACGCTTTCGCCGGGTTTGGTCATCCGGGTGGCGACCTCCCGGGCCCGGTCGTGGTAGCGCCCGTCCAACACACAGCGAAGATCGGCGGTCAATGAGTCCAGGGTGGACGCCGAGAACGCGCGCGCGAGGCCGACTTCCAACGCGCTGACCGCCTCGGCCCAGACCGGCTGATCGAGCCACAACCACAGGATCAGCATCGGCACGCCGGCCCGCAAACCCGCGGCGGTGGTGCCGGACCCGCCGTGGTGCACCACCGCGCGGCAGGCCGGAAAGACCGCGGCGTGGTTGACCGCCGGCACGATTTTCACGTGGTCCTCGGGCGGGATGCCGGTGAAATCGTTTGGGCCACTGCAGATCAACGCCCGTTCGCCCACCCGCGCGCAGGCAGCGCTGATCACCGCGACCGTCTCGGCGGGGGAGCTGACGGGGGTGCTGCCGAAGCCGAAGTAGACGGGCGCGGTCCCGTCGGCGATCCAGGACAGTACCTCGTCGTCGACGCCGGTCGGCAGGCCCAGGGTCAGCGACCCCACGAACGGCCGCCGGTGCCCCGCCGTCGCCCACTGCTCTGCCAGTCCGGGCACGCACAGCTCGTCGTAGGCCTGGATCTCCAGCGCCGCCCGGTCCGATCGCCCGGCGTCGACGGGCAAACCGAGCGCCTGACGCTGGGCGGCTTCGGCGGCGGCGGTGACGTGTGACTGCATCCAGCCGAGCCCCAGCGTGTCGGCGGGGAAGAAGTGCAGCGCCGCCAGCGGGGCGCCGACGCGCTGGGCGACGTTGGCGGCCAGCCGCTGCTCGTTCATCCCGGCCACCAGCAGATCGGCGCCTGCCGCCAGCGCGGCGAGCGTTTCGCTCTTGGCGGCCCACACCGCGGTGACCCGCTCGGTCAGCTGCGGTAGCGCGCTGATCGGATTCTGCACCGTGTGGACGAAATCGGTGGCGGTGTTGATCTGCTCGCGGCTGTCCGGCCCGTAGGCCACCGCGCGCAGTCCGGCCGACTCCGCCAGGCCGAGCTGGTCGGGCGACAGCGCGATCCGGATGTCGTGGCCGCGGCCCTGCAACTCCCGGGCGACGGCGGCGCAGGGTTCGACGTCGCCCCGGCTGCCGTAGGCGGCCAGCACAATCTTCATCAACCAACCTCACTCACGGATGCTGCTACGAATCCAAGCAGAACCCCCCCGGGCCGGCCGGCCGGAAGGTTCCGGCGGGCCTGCGGGCCGAGGTGACCACGGTTTTTGCTGGAAGCGCGCGGCTGAGACCGCACTGAGAACAATTTGCTCACGACGCGTCATACCCTTGTCGATCGCAGCCGTCACGCCCCGGTAACCTAGCGTTAACCCACCGCAACAATTTCGCTGTATTCGTGAACGTGGGCGACAGTTGCAGATGTGTGCGACCGATCCTGGACAGTTGGGGGCTCTCATCCGGCTGGACTTCGATGCGGTACCGGCAGTACCAGAAGGATTGCGATTTGTTTGCTGCTCAGGTGGCTATCCCCAGATCACGGCCCACATCACGCACGCCCGGCATGACCCGCGCTGACGCCATCCGTCCCGGCACGGCCAGCGCAGCGATCGGAGGAGAACGACATGGACTTCGCGGTACTACCGCCGGAGGTTAACTCCGCGCGGATTACGCCGGTCCGGGGTCGGGACCCATGCTGGCCGCGGCGATGGCGTGGGACGAGCTGGCCGCCACCCTGCATTCGACGGCGGACTCCTATCAGGCGGAGATCACCGCCCTGACCTCCGGGCCGTGGGTCGGGCCGTCGGCGGCCGCGATGATCGCGGCGATCACGCCCTACCTGACGTGGATGCGCACCACCGGAGCCCAGGCCGAGGAGACCGCCAACAACGCCCGGGCGGCGGCCTTCGCCTACGAGACGGCGTTCGCCGAGACGGTGCCGCCCCCGGTGGTCACGGCCAACCGCACGCTGCTCGCCCAGCTGGTCGCGACCAACATCCTGGGGCAGAACACGCCGGCGATCGCCAGCACCGAGGCGGAGTACGCCGAGATGTGGGCGCGCGACGCGGCCGCCATGTACGGCTACGCCGGCGCCGCCGCCGGGGCGACCCGGCTGACCCCGTTCACCCAACCGGATCCGACCACCAACTCCGGCGCCGATCAGTCGCAGGCGGTGTCGAAGGCCGCGGCCACCGCCGCCGGCAGCACCCGCAACACCGTGACGCAGCAGCCGTTCTCGGCGGTGCCCAACATGCTGAACAACCTTGCGGTGTCGCCGAACGCGCTCGGCGACCCGTCGGTGACCGACCTGCTGGGGCTGGAGAGCGACCTGATCGCGATCTTCCTCGACGCGCCGGCCAGCGTGGTCGGGATGGGCGTCGACGCACCCTCGGCCACGATCGCGCTGCCCTTCGACATCGCCGGCGCCCTGACCGGTTTCCACACCGACGACATCGTCAGCGGCTGGGCCGGCGTGCAGCCCTGGCCGGGCACCGGAGCGGTGCCGCCGTCGCCGTTCCCGGTCATCACCAACCCGGCGGGCGGTTTCGGGACGCTGGCGTCGGCGGGCCTGGGCCAGGCGAACACCGTCGGCACCTTGTCGGTGCCGCCGACGTGGACGGCCGCGGCCCGGCGATCCGGCCGGCCGCCCTGGCGCTGCCGGCCACCACGGTGACCGCCGCCGCCGAAACCGCGGCCACCGCCGCACCCGCTGGCACGGGAGTTTGTTCGGCGAGATGGCCGCGGCGGGTTTGGCCGGGCGCGCGATGGCCGGCACCACCGGCCTCGGTCGCGAGCGGGCCCGGGCCGAGGCCGCCAAGGCGCCGCGCGAACCGGGCCAAGAACCGGGCAAGGCGCCGAAGCAAGAGCCGGCGGCGCCGGCCGTCAGCGCGGGCGGACCGATCACCAGCATCGCCGCCGAGCTGCGCGAGCTGGCATCGCTGCGGGACGCGGGGATCCTGACGCAGCAGGAATTCGAAGAACAGAAGAAGCGCCTGCTGCCAGGCTGATTTCCAGGGTTCACGGTGATTTGGCCCTAGCGCCGCGCCCAGAGTGCTACCGTTTGCTGGCCCTTCGACCGTTCGACGAGATCCGGTAGCACGCATGCCCACCCTCCGCCTCGGCCGCGCCGCCCGGGTTGCCGTGCTCGCGGTGTGCATCGGGTTGGCCGGCGCGCCGCTCGTCGCGGGGTGTGGCGCCGCCCCTCCGGCCACCACCGCGGCGACCGCGTCGGTGACCACGTCGGCGACCAAAGCCGTTGCAGCACAAGATAATCCGTCGTCCACGACCGCTACTCCCGGCCGGTACGGGAATCCCGCGGCCGCCGCCCGCTACTGGGCGGCGCAGTCGCTCGAGGACAACTGCGGACTGGTCTCCGTCGCCGACGTGGTGGGCGAAATCACCGGCACCGCACCGAGTGAACGGCAGATGCTCGACCTGGCCGAGTCGACCCCGTCGGGCACCAATCCCGGTCCGATCTACGCGCCGCGCAACGACCCCAGCCATTCGGGCCCCAACGCCGGCATCGAGTTGGCCGATCTCGTCGTGCTGCTCGATCACTTCGGCATCAAGTCGGAGATGGTCTCGGCGACCGAGCCGGACCGCACCGGCCTGCCCGCGTTGGAGCAATACCTCGCCAAGAACCGCAAGATCATCGCCTTCGTCAACTCCTCGGTCATCCTGAACGCCGATGACCAGCGCACCAAAGCCGACCACTTCCTGGTCGTGACGGGCATCGACACGGACACCCAGATCGTGCACCTCAACGACCCGGGTATCGACCACGCCGACGAACAGGTCGGTGTCGCCACGTTCATGACGGCCTGGGAGACCAGTGATCAGTCGATCGTGGTGACCGCGGCGCCGATCTGAACGGTGGTGCGGCCCCGGGGTTTCGGGCACAGTGAGCACAGCGAACAATAGTGTGCAGTTGCGCCGAGTGAAGGTGTGTGATGGACGAGTCGACGGCCGCCCGCGCCGCGGTGCCGATGCGGGTCGAGGCCTTGCTGCGTTACCCGGTGAAGTCGATGCTGGGCGAAACGCTGGACCGGCTGGCTGTCGACGAGCACGGCGCCCAGGGCGACCGGCGGCTGGCGCTCGTCGACGACGAAACCGGACACGTCGCCAGCGCCAAGAATCCCCGGCTCTGGCGTGACCTGTTGACGTGCACCGCGCGCGCCGATGCGAGTGGGGTGCGCATCAGCCTGCCCGACGGGATGGACGTGGCCGCCGATGACCCCGGCGTCGACGAGTTGATCTCCCGGTTGACGCGACGCCGGGTCCGGCTGATCGCGCGCCGCCCCGACGGCGCCACGCTGGTGCGCCCCGATCCGGAGCAGCTGCTCGAGCGCGGCCTCGACGCCGAGGTCGACGGCCGCATTCTGCGGATCTCCGCGGCCACCCCGGGTCATTCGTTCACCGACGAAGCCCCGCTGCATGCGATCACCACCGCCACCCTGCAGCACATCGGGGTGGAGGCGCTGCGCTACCGGCCCAACCTGGTGATCGCCACCCCGCCGGGCTACCCGCCGTATGCCGAAAACGATTGGGCGGGAAGCGAAATCACGGTCGGGGAGGCCAGGTTGCGGGTGCTGACGGCCACGTCGCGCTGCGTGGTTCCCACTCTCGAGCACGGCCGGCTGCCGCGGGCCCCGCACGCGCTTCGCACCCCCGCGGCCGAAAACCGTTTGGACACAGGCGGTCACGGCCCACAGCCGTGCGCCGGGGCCTATCTGGCGGTGCTGGCCGAGGGTGTCATCACCGTCGGCGACCCGGTCACCATCGAATCGTAGCGTCCGGCGCGGCGGGCAGTTGTGCGGTTATGGCGGCCTACCCCCTTCGTCGCGGCACCGACTCGCGGCGAGCCGGTCACCGAGACGCCTACCCGAATCGTCGGACCTTTAACGCAGAGCCGTCAGTCATCGGCGTTGGGCGTGGGGCTTTGGGCGGATTCCCATTTCGCCTCGAGTGCCCGGGTCACCCGGGTGCCGGCGGGAAGGTCGAGTTGAAAGGTCTCGCCGCCGTCGCTTTCCAGGGTGACGAGATAGCCCCCGTCGGTGGCGTCCTTGAAGACGACCTTGTAGGGCCGTTCGCCGGAACCGCGGTCGACGGCGATGAGGTCGCCCGGGGTGACGTCGTCGATCAACTCGTTGCCGGAGACTTTGGACATAGCCCCGACGGTAGCCGATCGGCCGGGGCCGCTCAGAGCTTGGCGCCCAGCCCCGCGATCAAGTTGATCGTGACGGCAAGGATCACCGCGCCGAGCAGGTAGGACAGCAGGGCGTGGCGCAGCACCGTGGACCGGATGGCGGTCAGCCCGATCTCGGTGTCGGACACCTGGTAGGTCATGCCGACCGTGAACGCCACGTAGGCGAAATCCCGGAAGCGGGGCGGCTCCGGGTCGTGGAAGTTGATGCCGCCCGGCTGACCCGAGTAGTACAGCCGCGCGTAGTGCACGGTGAACAGGGTGTGCACGGCGAACCAGGACGCGGCGACCGCCAGGATGCCCAGCACGGCGGCGGCCACCGCCCGAGCGCCGGCATGCGACCCGGCGGCCACCACGTAACCGACCCCGGCCAGGCTCGCGACGCTGGCCGACAAAATGACCGCGTCGGCAACCCACCGGGTGGGATCCTCCCGCGTCGCCCAGACGCGGGTCTGCTCGGCGTCCATGCCGAACAGGATGAGCTGCGTCCACACCACATACACCCCGGCCGTCACCACCCAGCCGACCAGCGCGAACCGCCAGCCGACGGTGTTGCCCACCACCACCGCGACGGCGACGCCGAGCAGCACGGCCACCGACATCCGCACCGCGACGGTGTCGCGGAACAACTTGACCAGGGGCAACGCCGCAGCCACGGTGAGCGGTCGCTAGGTGCGCGGCGAGCCCTGGTTGAGGTGGTTGGCCGCGAACGTCGCGGCCTGCGCGGTCATGCCCGCGTCGATGTAGGACACGTGCGCCATGATGTTGCCGCCGCCGGAGCAGATCGGGTCGTCGGGGGCGCACAGGCTGATCGTCTTGCCGCCGTAGAGCGGGTTGATCGTCGGCAGCGGCTGGCCGCCCCACAGCATGGTGGAGAAGCCGCTCGAGGGCTCACCGAACAGGGCCACCGCGGCGACGTGGTCGGCCACCGAGGGTGGCATCGCGTTGGTGGCCAGGTCGATCACGGTCGAGCCCTGCGAGTAGCCGCCGAGCACGATGCGCGAGTTGGGGCAGGCGGCCACGGTGTCCTGGACGTGCGCGCTCGCGTCGTCGGCGCCGGCGTTCGCGCTGTTGTGGTAGTCGTCGTTGGCCGGGTAGTTGACCGCGTACACGTCGACGGACCGCCCGCCGAGCTGCGAGGTGAGCGAGTCGACGAAGGCCTGGCCGATGTTGCCCAGGCCGGGTTCCTGGTGGGTGCCCCGGGCGAACACCACCGAGACGTCCGAGCAGGGGTCGGCGGCGGCGACCGGGTTGCCCACGGGTGCACTCAGCAGCGCCCACGTCGTCACAACCGAGATACCAACCAAGCGGGCAAGTCTGCGTGCATTCATCCTGGAATCCTGACACACCGCCCGGCGCGGCGGTGCCGGTGCCCGGCCGGCACGCCTCACCGGGCGCGCCATTGCGGCTTGCGTTTCTCGGTCCAGGCCCGGATGCCTTCGGCGACGTCCTCGGTGGCCCCGGCCACCTTGCGCATGGTCTCGCCGAAGCGCACCGACTCGATCCAGCCCATGTCCGCGGTGCGCCACGCCACCTCTTTGGTCGCCCGCTGGGCCAGGGGTGCGGCCTCGGTCAGGGTGCGGGCCCAGGCCCGCGCCTCGGCCTGCAGCCGGTCGGGCTCCACCAGCTTCCAGACCAGCCCGATCTCCTTGGCCCGCTCCGCGCTCATCGGCTTGCCGGTCAACAGCAGCTCCATCGCATTGGCCCAGCCCACCCGGCGGGGCAACCGGATCGCCCCGACGATGGTGGGCACGCCGATCGCCACCTCGGGATAGCAGAACGTCGCCTCGGTGCTGGCGATGACGAAGTCGCAGAACAACACCCCGGTCAGGCCGTAGCCGATGCAGGGGCCGTGCACGGCGGCGATGGTCGGCTTGAACAGTTCCATGCCGGACTCGAAGGAGTTGATCGTCGGCTTCTCCCAGAAGGTGCCGCCGAAGGTGCCGACCGAGCCTTCGCCGTCCTTGAGGTCACCGCCGGCGCAGAACACGTCGCCGTTGGCGGTCAGGATCCCGACCCAGGCGTCCAGGTCGTCGCGGAAGCGGTCCCAGGCCGCATTGAGGTCCCGGCGCAGCGCGCCGTTGATGGCGTTGCGCGCCTCGGGGCGGTTCAGGGTGATGGTGGCGACGTGGTCGTGCAGCTCATAGGTGACCAGACTCATGAGGGGAGACTATTTCCCCGTCGCCATCGCGTTCGCACAAGGCCGCCGCCCACCCGGCTCACGGTGTGCGCGGCCGCCGCACATCGCCGAAAATATTAAGGCGCCCAACGGTTTTAGCGGGTGAGCGTTTTGCTTCGTCGAACCTGACGCTGACCCGCTCGAAGGCCTTGACGCGTTCGGCCTTGACCTTCTTGGTGTAGGTCCGGCGATCGGCCGACGTGAGATCCGCGTCGTCGCTGAATGCGCCGAGCAGGGCGCGCGGGTACAGCCGCTCCACCAGAACGACATTGACCTCCGCGCACACCACCAGCACGGTCGACGCCAGGAACAGAAAGGCCAACGCGCCCAGCACCAACGCGAACACGCTGTTGGTGGCGCTGGCCCGCTTCACCACGTGCGCGACATAGCCGGCCCCGAACCATTGCAGGAGTCGCCAAACGAGCGCTGCGGCAACGGCTCCCGGCCACACCTGCCGGTAGGACAGCGCACGCGCGGTGGTGAGGCGGAACAGCACCAGGCAGATCAGCGCGTTGATGGCCACCGAGGCGAGTGCAAGTCCCGCCTTGCCGAGGAAGCCGAGCCCCGCCGTGGCCTGGCCCGCCGCGGCCAGCAGGGTCGCCGCGATGGCCGCCGAGCCGAGCACCAAAAGCAGCAGCAGGCTGCGCAGCCGCGACCGAATCGGGTTGGGGCGCTTGTGTTTCGGCACTGCCCACACCGAGTCCATGGCGTTCTGCACCGCCTGACCCACGCCCAGGCCGCCGTACAGGGCACCGGCCAGGCCCACGATCACGCCGGCCGCTCCTCCGCTGAGGCCCTCGGGGTGGTGCAGCTGGCTTCCGATGACCGGGAACTCGCTCAAGGTGCTGTGCAGCACCTGGGCCTGCAGATCGGGCCGGCCCGCCAGGATCACCCCCAGGCCGGTGGTCAACAGCAGCAGCAGCGGAAACAGCGACACCAGCGCGTAGTAGGTGATCAGCGCGGCGAGGTAACCGCCCTGGTCGTCGTTGTATTTGTAGACGACACCGACGATCACGCCGACGGCCCGATTCCGTCGCTGAAGCCTGTCCAGCCAACCGACCATCGCCGATCACTTCCCCCACCCGAGCCGGCTTCCCATTGGATGCGCTTGCCGCCTGATACCCGCATTCGGCCGCCGTCAACCGCGGGCGGGCCGCAGCCCGGGATCTCGCCTCCTGCGCTTGGCGCTGTACAGCTCCGCGTCCGCGGCCGCGTACAGCGACGCGATGTCGGCGCTCGCGCCCGCGCCGGACGCCGTGCCGACGCTGGTGTCCGGGGTGTGCCGGCGGACGCTGGCCACGAACTTGTCCGCCTTGGCACTGGCGGGGTTGTGGTCGGCGATGCACACCGCGAACTCGTCGCCGCCGAACCTGGCCAGCACGGCGCCGGCGGGCGCGACCTGGCGCCAGAAGGCGGCGCACCGCACCAGATACTGGTCGCCGGCGACGTGGCCCTCGGTGTCGTTGAGTGTCTTGAAGTTGTCGATGTCCAGCGCGACGACGGTGACGGTGGCTGCGGCCGAACGGGTTCGGGACAGCAGGTCCGCGGTGGCGATCTCCCACCCCGCACGGTTGAGCAGGCCGGTGAGGGGATCGGTGCACGCCGCCGTGACGAGGGCGCGCGTCAGCAATCCGAACGACTCGGCGGCTCCGATGATCGCGATCACGAAGATCGCGTAGTCGATCGACAGCTTCGGCGTGGGCGCGACCGCCAGGGCCGCCACGGACAGGCCGGCGAGCACGGCGACCAGGGCCGCGCCGCGGCGCGGCGAGTAGAACGCGCGCAGGTACATCGCCAGGAACATCGGCGCGATCAGGCAGACGAACTCGGCGATGATCACCCGGTGGAAGGCCATCACGATCGGCGTGGCCACGATCGCCGTCACCGTCGCGGGCGCGGGTTTGTCGGGCCGGGCGGCCAGCCAGGCCAGCGCCCCCAGACCGAGGCCGACCGCGACGATGCCGCCGGCCGGATTGGACAGGGTCAACCCCGCGCGGATCGGGAACAAGGTGAACACCACACCGTAGGCGTAAAGGAATGTGGTGGCCCCCAAGAAGATTCGCAACATGCGGGCCTGTTGGGTGCGGTAGAAGACGCTGCCGGCATCGGCGCGCAGCCGCAATCGATAGGGACGGGCGTCTTTATCGCCGGATGGGTGGGGGAGGCTTCGGCCCATCCCGTCAAATCTCCTCGTCACCCCCCGGTATGGCGACGTGCGGCATTGCCATTTTGACACCGCGTCGGCCCCGACGCGTGACCGGACGGCCGTGCGCGGCCGTCGCCGAAGGACGCCTATCGTGGCAGCAGTGGCCGAACCGTCCTTCCCGGTGTCCGGGGCGCAGCTGCGCGGCCGGCTTGACGGTCTGACCATTCGCGACGCCGCGCGCCTCGGCCGGCGGCTGAAGAAGCTGCGCGGCGCCGCGCCCGACGAGCTGCGCCAGCTGGCCGATCAGATCGCCGCCGCGGAAGCGGTCGTCGCCGCCCGCCACGCCGCCGTCCCGGCCGTCAGCTATCCCGATCTGCCGGTCAGCGAGCGGCGCCGGGAGATCGCCGACGCAATACGCGCGCATCAGGTGGTGGTGATCGCCGGGGAGACCGGATCGGGCAAGACGACCCAGCTGCCCAAGGTCTGCCTCGAGGCCGGCCGGGGCATCCGCGGAACCATCGGACACACCCAACCGCGCCGGCTCGCCGCGCGCACCGTCGCGCAGCGCATCGCCGACGAGCTGGGCAGCCCGCTGGGCGAGACGGTCGGCTACACCGTCCGGTTCACCGACCAGGTCAGCGACCGCACCCTGATCAAGCTGATGACCGACGGCATCCTGCTCGCCGAGATCCAGCGCGACCGCCGCCTGCTGCGCTACGACACGTTGATCCTCGACGAGGCGCACGAGCGCAGCCTGAACATCGATTTTCTGCTGGGCTACCTGCGCGAGTTGCTGCCCCGCCGGCCGGATCTGAAGCTCATCATCACCTCGGCGACGATCGAGCCGCGGCGGTTCTCGGAACACTTCGCCAACGCGCCCGTCATCGAAGTGTCGGGACGCACGTACCCGGTGGAGATCCGCTACCGGCCGCTCGAGATCGCCCTGCCCTCCGCAACCGCGGACGATCCCGACGACCCCGACCACGAGATCGTGCGCACCGAGACACGCGACGAGGTCGAGGCGATCGTCGACGCGATCGCAGAGCTCGAGGCCGAGCCGCCCGGGGACGTGTTGGTGTTTCTGTCCGGGGAACGCGAAATCCGGGACACCGCAGAGGCTTTGACGGGGCTGAAGCACACCGAGGTGCTTCCGCTGTACGCCCGGCTGCCCACCGCCGAGCAGCAGAAGGTGTTCGCGCCCCACACCGGCCGGCGGGTGGTGCTGGCGACCAACGTCGCCGAGACGTCGCTGACCGTGCCCGGCATCCGCTACGTCGTCGACCCGGGAAACGCCCGCATCTCGCGCTACAGCCGCCGGTTGAAGGTGCAGCGGTTGCCGATCGAGCCGATCTCGCAGGCGTCGGCCGCGCAGCGGGCCGGCCGCTGCGGCCGCGTCGCGCCCGGCGTGTGCATCCGGCTGTACTCCGAGGCCGATTTCGCGGCCCGCCCGCGCTACACCGAACCCGAGATCCTGCGCACCAACCTCGCCGCGGTGCTGTTGCAGATGGCGGCGCTGCGGCTGGGCGATATCGAGAACTTTCCGTTCCTCGACCCGCCGGACCGGCGCAGCGTCCGCGACGGTGTGCAGCTGTTGACCGAGCTCGGCGCGTTCGACCGGCAGGGCGCGATCACCGAGCGGGGCCGTCGGCTCGCCCGGCTGCCGGTCGACCCCAGGTTGGGCCGGATGATCCTGGCGGCCCAGACCGAGGGTTGCGTGCGCGAGATGCTGGTGCTGGCTGCGGCGCTGAGCATCCCGGATCCGCGGGAACGGCCGAGCGACCGGGAGGAGGCGGCCCGCCAAAAGCATGCCCGGTTCGCCGACGAGCACTCCGACTTCATGTCGTATCTCAACCTGTGGCGCTATCTGCGTGAGCAGCGAAAGGAGTTGTCCGGCAACCAGTTTCGGTGGCTGTGTCGCGCCGAATTCCTGCACTATCTGCGGATTCGGGAGTGGCAGGATCTGGTCGGGCAGTTGCGCGGCATCGCCCGGGAGCTGGGCATCACCGAAGAGTCCGGTGAGCCGGCCGACCCGGCCCGGGTGCACGCGGCGCTGCTCGCCGGGCTGCTGTCGCACGTGGGTATGCGCCGCGAGGACTCCCGCGAGTTTGCCGGTGCGCGCAACTCCCGTTTCGTGCTGGCCCCCGGGTCGGTGCTCAGCAAACGGCCGCCGCGCTGGGTGGTGGTGGCGGAGCTGGTCGAGACCACCCGCCTCTACGGCCGCACCGCCGCGCGCATCCAGCCCGAGGCCGTCGAGCGGGTGGCCGGCGACCTGGTGCAGCGCAGCCACAGCGAACCGCATTGGGACCCCGACCGCGGCGAGGTGATGGCCTACGAGCGGGTGACGCTGTATGGGCTGCCGCTGGTGTCGCGCCGGCGGGTCGGGTATGCCCGCATCGATCCGGTGCTGGCCCGCGAGTTGTTCATCCGGCACGCGCTCGTGGAGGGGGACTGGCACACCCGGCACCGCTTCTTCGCGGACAACGCCCGGCTGCGCGGCGAACTCGAGGAGCTGGAGGAGCGCGCCCGCCGCCGCGACCTGGTGGTCGGCGACGACGACGTCTACGCGCTCTACGACGCCCGCATCCCCGCCGACGTGGTGTCCGCGCGGCACTTCGACGCGTGGTGGAAAAAGCAGCGACACCAGACCCCGGATCTGCTCACCTTCACCCGCGCCGACCTGCTGCGCACCGAGGAGACCGGCGACGCCGACCGTCCCGACAGCTGGCGGGCCGGCGACGTGACGTTGCCGCTGACCTACCGGTTCCAGCCGGGCGCCGCCGACGACGGGGTCACCGTGCACGTGCCGATCGACGTGCTGGCGCGGCTGGGCGGTGACGAGTTCGCCTGGCAGGTGCCGGCGTTGCGCGAGGAGCTGGTGACCGCGCTCATCCGGTCGCTGCCGAAAGACCTGCGCCGCAACTTCGTTCCCGCGCCCGACACCGCGCGGGCGGTGCTGGGCGCCATCGATCCGGCCGCCGAGCCGCTGCTGCCTGCGCTGCAGCGCGAATTGCGCCGGCGCAGCGGGGTTTCGGTGCCCATCGACGCGTTCGATCTGGACAAGCTGCCGGCGCATCTGCGGATGACGTTCGCGGTGGAGTCCACCGACGGCACCGAACTCGCCCGCGGCAAGGATCTGCGGGCACTGCAGGAACGGCTCACCACGCCGGCGCGGCAGGCCGTCGCCGACACGGTCGGGGCCCGGCTGCAGCGCACCGGGTTGCGCGGCTGGCCCGACGACCTCGACGAACTGCCCCGCGTCGTGCAGCGCAGCCTCGACGGCCGCACGGTGCGGGGCTACCCGGCGTTCGTGGACACGGGCGCTGCGGTCGACCTGAGGGTGTTCGCGACATCGGCCGAACAGGTCCGCATGATGGGCGCCGGTCTCCGCCGGCTGGTACGCCTGAGTATTCCGTCACCGGCCAAAGCCATTGCGCGTCAACTTGATCCACGCACCCGCCTGGCGCTGGGCGGCAACCCGGACGGCTCGTTGCCGGCGCTGCTGGAAGACTGCGCCGACGCCGCGACCGACGCGCTGGTGCCGCAGCCGGTGTGGACCCGCGACGAGTTCACCGCGCTACGACAGCGGGTGGCAAAGACGCTGGGGCCCACCACCATCGAGCTGGTGGGCCGTGTCGAGCAGGTGCTGGCCGCCGCCCAGCAGGTGCAACTGGCGTTGCCCGCGACGCCGCCGCCTGCCCAGGCCGACGCGGTTGCCGACATCCGCGCCCAGCTGGACCGGCTGTTGCCGGCCGGCTTCGTCACCGCCACCGGCGGCGCGCGGCTGGGCGATCTCACCCGCTACCTGTCGGCGATCCGTCGCCGCCTGGACGGGCTGGCCCGGGCCGGCCAGGCCGACCGCGACCGGATGCGGCGGGTGCACGCCGCGCAGCACGCCTACGACGAGTTGGTGGATGAGCTACCCGAGGCCGCGAAGACGGCCGCCGACGTCCGCGACATCGCGTGGCAGATCGAGGAACTGAGGGTGAGCCTGTGGGCCCAGCAGCTCGGCACGCCGCGACCGGTCAGCGAGCAACGCATCCACCGGGCGATCGACGCGGCGCGGCAGCGCTACCGCGTGGCTTTGCCTCCCACTCTCAACCTATAGCGCACCCCGGGGCTTGCCGCAAGACCGGGGCGGTGACGCAAAATCGCTGTCTCGAACCACAATTCGGAATGGGGGCGAAATGCGGGGTGTGCGTTTCTCGGAGCGGTCGGTCCGCGACCATGCGGTGCTTGTCGCCGGAGCCGGCCCGACGGGGCTGATGCTGGCCGGCGAGTTGGGGTTGGCCGGAGTCGACGTCGCGCTGGTCGAGCGGCGGGCCGACCAGCAGCTGATCGGCTCGCGCGCCGGCGGTCTGCATGCCCGAACGCTCGAAATCCTCGACCAGCGCGGGATCGTGGATCGTTTCCTGGCCGAGGGGCAGGTGGCGCAGGTCGCCGGCTTCGCCCAAATCCGGCTGGACATCAGCGACTTTCCCACCCGGCACCCCTACGGACTGGCGCTGTGGCAGAACCACATCGAGCGCATCCTGGCCGACTGGGTCGGCGAACTCGGTGTGCCGATTTACCGCGGCCACCGGATAGCGACCTGCACCCAGGACGACACCGGCGTGGACGTCGTCGCGTCCGACGGCCGAACCCTGCGCGGGCAGTATCTGGTCGGCTGCGACGGGGGCCGCAGCGTGATCCGCAAAGCGGCCGGTATCGACTTCCCGGGCTGGGAGGCGACGACGAGCTATCTGCTCGCCGAGGCCGAAATGGATTGGCGGACAGGGCAATCACCGCAGTGGGGGATTCACCACGATGCGCTCGGCGTGCATGCCCTGTCCGAGACGGAGCCGGCCGGGGGTGTGCGGGTGCTGGTCACCGAGCGGCAGCTGCAGAGCGCGGCCGAGCCGAACCTGGACGACCTGAGGCAGGCGCTGATCGCGGTCTACCGCACGGATTACGGAATCCACAGTCCCCGTTGGATTTCCCGGTTCACCGATGCGGCACGCCAGGCCGCGCGCTACCGTGACCGGCGGGTGCTGCTGGCCGGGGACGCCGCACACATCCATCACCCGGTGGGCGGGCAGGGACTGAACACCGGCGTGCAGGATGCGGTGAATCTGGGCTGGAAGCTGGCCCTGGTGGTCGGCGGCGCGTCGCCACCCGCCCTGCTGGACACCTACCACGCCGAACGGCATCCGGTCGGCGAGCGCGTGCTGCGCAACGCGATAGCGCAGATGGCACTGCTGCGTCCCGACGAGCGCACCCGGGCGCTGCGCGACCTCGTCACCGAGCTGCTGGGCATGGACGAGCCGCGGAAACGGTTCGCCGCGATGATGTCCGGCCTGGACGTTCACTACGACCTGGGTCCGGGGCATCCGCTGCTGGGCCGGCGCATGCCCGATCTCGACCTGGTCACCGCCGACGGCGCATCGCGGGTGTTCGCCCTGCTGCAAAACGCCCGGCCGGTGCTGCTCAATTTCGCCGGCGCCGGGCGCCGCAGCGTCGCCGGCTGGGCGGATCGCGTGCGCGTCGTCGACGCGAAATGTGTGGCGGATTGGGAACTTCCGGTGCTCGGGCGGGTGAGCGGACCGCCGGCGGTGTTGATCCGGCCGGACGGCCACGTCGCGTGGGCCGGCGACCCGAACGACCCGGGGCTGCACGACGCCCTCACCACCTGGTGCGGGCCGCCCGCGGCCGGCGGATGAGCGCGCGCCGATGGTGACTTGTGCCGGCGCCCCCAGGGTGTAACGTGCGTGTTCGCTGATCGAGAGCAGGAAGCACGTGGACATGGCAACCGACCAACCGGCGCCGCCGCCGGTGACGTGGGCCGAAGCCCAACCGCTGCTCAGGCCGGTGCTACGCCCGCAAAGCTACGCCAACCGGCTGGTCAACGACGGCGCGCAGCCCTGGGTGCGTCCGGTGTTCCCGCTCATCAACGAGATGGTGGTCGTCGACCTGCCCGCGGTGCGGGCGATGGTGACACCGGCCGAAACCGGTGCCTGGGGCATCACCGGCGATCAGGCCTTCACGGTGGCCCGGGAGAACCTGACCGCGCGTCAGCAGATTCTGACCCCGGGGGAGAAGTACCTGCTGAGGGACACCGACGGCGACAGCTACATCGACTCGATGGTGTTGGCGACGGGTTGGCTGGGCTCGCTGGCGGTCCCGGGCGGCCCCCGGCCGCTGGTGTTCTTTCCCGGCGACGGGTCGTTGGTGCTGGGCACCGACGCGCCCGACGGCGTGGCCGAGCTCTTCGAGGTCGCCGAGCAGCTGTACCTGGCCGCCGAACAGCCCGTCTCCCCGCAGGGGTACACGATCGCCGGCGCCATCATCGTGCCGTTCGACCAGGCTGGCCCCCACCCGGGGCGCGGGCTGGCGCTGAGCGCCCGAAGCCTTTTGGCCGCAACGGAATACCGGCACCAGACCGAATATCTGCGGGAACACTATGAGCGCGAACGGTTCCCGCAGCAGGTGGCCGAGGCGCGGCTGATCGACACGCCGTGGGGCCGCCGCACCACCACGGTGTGGGCGCAGGGGTCGGCCTGGGAGCTGCCGCACACCGATTACGTGACGTTCGCGACCGGTGACCCGTCGAACGCTGCCGACACGTTCACCGTGCCGTTCCCGACGGTCGTCGATGCGGTGGGCTTGCTGCCCGTCGCGGGGATCAGTCCCGTCCGGTACCGGGCCGACGAGTGGCCGGCGGCCGACGTGCTGGCGGCCTTCCGCGCGCACGCCGTGGACCTGCCCGACCGATGAGGCCCGACGCGGTCCGGCGGCCGCGCTAGTCAGGCGGCTCGTCGTCCGAGCCGCGGACGGCGGCATCCTCCCGGTCGCTGGGCTTTCCGGGAACACCCTCGGCTTCGCGGTCGTCGGCGACCTTCTCCTCGAGTTGGTCGACGATGTTCTCCAGCTCCTGAGCACGGCTCAGCGGGTCTTTGTCGGGTTCGCTCATATCGCTTTCCATCGGCGCATTCCATTGGGGGTGGCGCGGGCTTGGTGTGGGGGCCCAGGCGCGGGCAGCCCGCCGGTATCCAGTACCCGATCGTAGGACCGCTAACCCGAGCAGACGCGACACGGCAGCGCGGCGATGGAAGTATCGCAGGGGTGGCTACCCAGAAACCGCAGACCATCTCCTACCCGGCTCCCGAGGCCCGGCCGCGTCGTCACCACACCGACCCGCTCGACCCTCATGTGATCGTCCTGTTCGGCGCCACCGGGGATTTGGCGAAACGCAAGCTGATCCCCGGTTTGGCGTATCTGGACCAGTCCGAGCTGGCACCCGACATCCAGATCGTCGCCACGTCGCTGGAGGACCTGAGCAACGACGAATTCCGCGAGCTGGCCAAGAACGCGATCGACTCATTCGGCACGCACAAGCTGACGCCCGACCAGTGGCGCAACTTCGCCGACATCATCACCTACATCCCGCAGAGCGCTGGCTCCGACGCGCTGGCCGCCGCGGTGGCCGACGCCGAGGCCAAGCTGGGGCCGAACGTGCGGCGGCTGCATTACCTGTCGGTGCCGCCGAAGGCGGCGCGCGCGGTGATCACTATGCTGCGCGACGCCAAACTGGTCGAGCGGTCGCGGGTGGTGATGGAGAAACCGTTCGGCACCGATCTGGCCAGCGCGGTGGCGCTCAACAACTTCGTGCACCAAACCTTCGAGGAATCCCAGATTTTCCGCATCGACCACTTCCTGGGTAAGGAGGCCGCCCAGAACATTCTGGCGTTCCGCTTCGCCAACGGGTTGTTCGAGCCGATCTGGAACCGCAACTTCATCGACCACATCCAAATCGACATCCCCGAGGCCCTCGGCCTGGATCAGCGGGCGAGTTTCTACGAGGAGACCGGCGCCTACAAGGACATGGTGGTCACCCACCTGTTCCAGGTGATGGCCTTCGTGGTGATGGAGCCGCCGACGGCGCTGGAACCGTTCGCCATCAGCGAAGAAAAGAACAAGGTGTTCCGGTCGATGCTTCCGGTCAAGCCCTCGAACGTGGTTCGCGGTCAGTACATCGGCTATCGCGAGGAAGACGGAGTGGCAAAGGATTCCGACACCGAGACATTCATCGCCCTCAAGGTCGGCATCGACAACTGGCGGTGGGCCGGGGTGCCCGTCTACCTTCGCACCGGCAAGAGGATGGCCGAGGGCATCCGCATCATCTCGATCGCGTTCAAGGAGGCACCGCGGACCATGTTCCCGCCCGGGTCGGGGGTGGGCACGCAGGGGCCCGACCACCTGACGTTCGATCTTGCGGACAATTCGCGGGTGTCGCTGTCGTTCTACGGCAAGCGGCCCGGCCCCGGCATGAAACTGGACAAGCTGTCCATGCAATTCTCCACCCAGGAGATCGAAACCGCGGTCGACGTGCTGGAGGCCTACGAACGGCTCATCCTGGACGCGATGCGCGGCGACCACACCCTGTTCACCACCGCCGAAGGCATCGAATCACTGTGGGAGCGTTCCGAAGAGCTGCTCAACGACCCGCCACCGGCCAAGCTGTACCAGCCGGGGACGTGGGGCCCCAACGCAATTCACCAGTTGATCGCGCCCAACGCGTGGCGGCTGCCGTTCGAGCGCGAGTGGCGCGATCCCAGACCCTACCCCGGAGTGGGCGGCTGAGAAGTGCTGCGGTTCAGCCCAATTCGGCGCTGAGATAACTGATGGCCTGGCGGAATTCCCTGAGGATTTCGTTGTCGGGCAACTCGAAGCCGTAGTCGGCGTACACCCGCTCGGTGGGCAGGCGGGTGACGCTCCAGCCGGTGGCCTCCAGGTGGTCGCCGGCCGGGCGGCGCTCGCCGAGCCAGACCAGTTCGGCGACGTCGATGTCCAGTCCGTGCTGGCGCCAGGTGCTGCGCATCGCCCGGGCGCGTTCGTCGGTGAACACCCGCATGTCGGTGATGTTCTCGGTGGCCAGCCTGCTGCCCGGCGCGCTGAGCGCGGTGATGTTGTCCAGCAGCCGGTCCTGGGCGTGCGGCGGCAGGTAGGGCAGCAGCCCCTCGGCGATCCAGGCGGTACGGGCGCTGCTGTCAAAGCCGTTGTCGCGCAACGCTGTTGACCAGTCATCGCGCAAATCGACGGCGACGGTGCGGCGCTCGGCGGTCGGTTGCGCGCCCAGCCGGGCCAGGGTGTCGGTCTTGAAGGAGATGACCTCGGGCTGGTCGACCTCGAACACCACGGTGCCCGCCGGCCAGGACAACCGGTAGGCCCGCGCGTCGAGTCCGGCGGCCAGGATGACGGCCTGGCGAATGCCGACGGCGGTCGCTGAGCGGAAGAAATCGTCGAAAAACCGCGTCCGCACCGTGATTTGCTCGCGCCGCTGCTGCAGCGTCATCGGCATGTCGTCGGTGTCGAGCGGGATCTGGCCGTCCAGCATCCGGACGAAAAAGGGATGCCCGACCGCGCGCACCAACGGTTCGGCGAACCGGTCGTCGAGCAGCGGGTCCGGACCGCGAGAGGCCAGCGCCCGGGAGGCCGCGACCATGGTCGCGGTCGCCCCCACGCTGGAGGCCAGATCCCAGCTGTCGCCCTCGGTACGTGCCGAACCGGTCGATGACATCTGTTCTCCCCTTCCGCGATCCGGCCGCCGCGGGACCGATTGGCCCCCGGCCCGGTCGCCACCCGCGACTACACCGCCGGTATCGAAGGGTACTTTCTGGCTATGCCGCGCGCATCGCGCACGCCGGTGATCCCCCGCTGAGCCCGACGACAGGAAGTGAATCGCCCGATGGCACCGACCCTGCGCCCGCGCCGATCGGCCCTGTACCTGCCCGGCAACAAGCCGCGGGCGCTGGAGAAAGGCAAATCGCTGCCGGCCGACGTGCTGATATTCGACCTCGAGGACGCCGTCGGGCCCGACGCGAAAGGCGAATCCAGAGCCGCGGTGTGCGAGGCGATCTCGTCGCCGGATTACCGGCCCCGCGAGATCGTGGTGCGCATCAACGGCCTGGACACCGAGTGGCACGACGACGATCTGGCGGCGGTGGCCGGGTCCGCCGCCGACGGCGTGCTGGTGCCGAAAGTCGAGACGGCACAACAGGTTCAAGCCCTGGACCGGGCGCTGGACACGTTGGGCGCCGCGGCGTCGCTGCAGCTGTGGGTGATGATGGAAACACCGCGGGCCTTCCTGCGGGCCGAGGAGGTCGCGTCGGCCAGCGACCGCCTGGCCGGGCTGGTGGTCGGCACCAATGACCTGGTCAACGAGTTGCACGGCCGGCACGTCGCGGGGCGCGGCCCCGTCTTGCCGGCGCTGGGCCTGGCGTTGTTGGGGGCGCGGGCGGCCGGAAAGGTCGTCTTGGACGGCGTGTTCAACAACATCACCGACGACGCGGGTTTCCGGGCCGAGGCGGCCCAGGGCCGGGAGATGGGATTCGACGGCAAGACGCTGATCCACCCGTCCCAGATCGCCCCGGCCAACGAGGTGTTCGGCCCGTCACAGCACGAGCTGGCCGACGCCCGCAAGGTGGTGTCGGCCTACCAGCAGGCGCAGGCCGCGGGAACCAGCGTCATCACCGTCGACGGCCGGATGATCGAGAGTTTGCACGTGCGCGATGCGCAACGGATCCTCGCCCTCGCCGATCTGATCTCCGAACGGGACGCGGCGTCCTAGCAGCGCGGAAGCCCGGGCCGGGGCCACTGGCGTCGGCCACACGGTAGGTTGAACGCGATTCCCAGACCGGAAAGGAGACGAGGTGGGCCAGACCGCGGCCATGGCCGAGGCCGACCGCACGTGGATGGTGGACACGCTGCTGGCGCTGCTGCAGACCCCGAGCCCGTCGGGGCGCACGGACGCGGTGATGCAGGTGATCGGCGACATCCTCGACGACTTCGGCGTGCCCTTCACGCTGACCCGGCGCGGGGCGCTGACTGCCGAGCTGCCGGGGGAGTCGGCGACCACCGACCGCGCGCTGGTGGTGCACTCCGACACCATCGGCTGCATGGTCCGCGGGCTCAAGGACAACGGCCGGCTGGAACTCGTTCCGGTCGGCACCTTCTCGGCCCGATTCGCCGCGGGTGCACGGGTGCGCATCTTCATCGACGATCCCGAGGAGTTCATCACCGGCACGATCCTGCCGCTCAAGTCCAGCGGCCACGCGTTCGGCGACGAGATCGACACCCAACCCACGGGCTGGGAGCACGTCGAGGTTCGCATCGACCGCAAGGTGTCGTGCCGGGACGACCTGGTCCGCCTCGGTCTGCAGATCGGTGATTTCGTCGCCCTGATCACCAGCCCCGAGCTGACCGCCGACGGCTTCGTGGTCTCCCGGCATCTGGACGGCAAGGCGGGCGTGGCGATCGCGCTCGCCCTGGCCAAGAACTTCGCCGAGAACAAGGTGGTGTTGCCGCATCGCACCACGATCATGGTCACCATCACCGAGGAGGTCGGTCACGGCGCCAGTCATGGTCTGCCGCCGGACGTCGCCGAACTGATCTCCGTGGACAACGCGGTGTGCGCGCCCGGCCAGCACTCGCTGGAGGATGGGGTGACGATCCCGATGGCCGATATGCACGGCCCGTTCGACTACCACCTGACCCGCAAGTTGTGCCGGCTGGCCCAGGACCGCGGAATCCCGTTCGCGCGCGACATCTTTCGCTATTACCGGTCCGACGCCGCCGCGGCGATCGAGGCGGGCGCGAACACCCGCGCCGCGCTGGTCGGCTTCGGGCTCGACGGCAGCCACGGCTGGGAGCGCACCCACATCGATTCGCTGGAGGCCGCCTACAACCTGTTGCACGCGTGGCTGCAGACGCCGTTGACGTTCGCCAAGTGGGACGCCAAGCCGACGGGGAGCCTGCGCGACTTCCCGTCCTCGAAGCAGCCCGCACCCAGCGAGCGGTGGGTGCCGTTGTCGCGCGGCGACTACGAAAGCCCGGGGGACGCGTCGCCGGGGACGCACTGGCCGCCCTCGCAGGGGCCGCAGTCCTGACGCGGGGCGCCCGGGGCGGTCAGCCGGCGCGGGCGATCCGGTCGGCGCGCCAGCACCGGGACTGCATCGGGATGTCGATCGCGTCGGCCCCGGGGAAGCGCTCGGTCAACACCGCCCGGGCCTTGGCCAGCCGGCGGGCGCGGTCGGCCGGGGACGCGGTGATGATCCTGCTGTAGGTGGCCAGCATCGCCACCGCGTCGTCGAGCGTCATGGTCCGCACGAACGTGAACGTCTCGCGGGCGACGTGGTGAAAGATCTGCGGATCGGGGAGCACCACGTTCTCGTGTCGCCGCCGGAAGCGATCGGGCGCGTCCGCCTCGCTGGTGTCATCGCCGGGCAGCAGGTCGAGGTCGCGCACCCAGTCGACGTCGCGGTCCCGGCTGGTCCAGATCAGCCCGAAGCGCCCGCCGTCGCGCAGCACCCGGCCGATCTCCGGGACGGCCCGCTGCGGGTCCATCCAGTGCCAGGCCGACGAGACGAACACCGCGTCGGCGCAACGGTCGGGCAGCGGTATCGCCTCGCCGCGCCCCTCGAGCACACGGACAGCGGGCGACCGGTCGGCCAGCACGGCCCGCATCCGCGCGTCGGGTTCGACGGCGATGACGTGCGCGGCCCGGCCGGCGAGTGCCCGGGTGAACAGGCCGGTGCCGGCGCCCACGTCGACGGCCACCCCGCAGTCGGGCGGCATCAGCCAGTCGACCGCCTCCGGCGGGGCTTGCGGGCGCAGGCCGTCGTAGTCCTCGGCGATCGAGCCGAAAGACATTGCGCGCTCTTGACGATCGGTCACAGCCGACAAGGTAATCCAGCGGGCTGTGCGGGACATGAGAGGCGTTACCACAGCGCGCTGTGGTTGACCAGCGCATCGGCGATGAGCCCGACCCCGAAGACCAAGAACAACAGCCGCACCGACATCGGGCCGTAGCGGGTCAGCGCACGGACCAGCCCGCGCTGAATGCGCATCGCCCGCGGTGTGCGTCGCAGCGACAGCGCGAGGATGGCCAGCGGCGGCGACACGGCGATGGCGCAGTAGGCGATGATGACCAGCGGCCACAGCGGCGGCCGCGGATCCAGCGCGGCCAGCATCGCCAAGCCGGTCAGGTAGGGCACCGCCGTCGGCGCCTGCCCGCTGCCCACCGCCAGCCCGAGGAAGCCGAGCAGCCAGGGCCGTTTGCGCATCGCCGCCATCGCCCAGCCGGGAGCCGACGACTGCGCGGTCAGCGGGAAGTACGCCAGGCAGATCAGCGCGATGCCCAGCACCAGCTCGCCGCGGAACCGGATGGCCGGCGTGACGTGGAAATCCAGCGCCGTGGTGATGAAGCTGATGCCCAGCACCGTGCACAGGCCGAAGGTGGTGGTCACCGCGAACACGCCGGCCACGAAGCTCAGGGCGCCCGGGACGGGTGATCGCCGGCTGAGCCGGCTGTCGAAGATGACCGCCGAGACCACTCCCACGTTGAGGACGTTGAGCGAATCCAGAAACGCCAGTCCGGCCAGCGCGAATACCAGGGCTGCCACGCCGGTGCCCGGCCTAGCGGGCGGCCCCGCCGGCTGACCCGGGCTCGCTGGGCACTGACCACGGCGACACGATCCAAGCGGCAATCACGCTGCAGACAATACGAGACCGGCCGACCGCGGGGGAGCCGTGGCGGCGCCGCCCTGGCCGCGCGGCATGATCGGGAGTCGGCGACACCGGCAGGTGGGCCGCCGCGGCTACGTCAGGAGTGTGGATGGGACTGCTCGACCGCAAGACCGCCGTCATCACCGGCG
Organism: Mycobacterium sp. MAC_080597_8934; assembly: GCF_000523975.1. Lineage (NCBI taxonomy): Bacteria > Bacillati > Actinomycetota > Actinomycetes > Mycobacteriales > Mycobacteriaceae > Mycobacterium > Mycobacterium sp. MAC_080597_8934. The sequence goes on from NZ_JAOS01000004.1 coordinate 371,069, forward strand.
CCAACTCCGGTATCGGGTTGGCCACCGCCGAGCGGTTCCTGGCCGAGGGCGTCGAGCGGGTGTTCATCACGGGCCGCCGGCAACGCGAACTCGAAGACGCGGCAAGGCAATTGGGGGCGCGGGCCACCGCCGTGCGCGGCGACGTCGGGGCACCGCGCGACCTGGACCGGCTTTACGGCGAGGTGGCGGCGGCCGGCGCGGGTCTGGACATCGTGATGGCCAACGCCGGGACGACGAGGGTGGCGCGGCTGGGCGAGATCACCGACGACGACCTCGACACCCTGCTGGGCACCAACGTGAAGGGCGTCGTGTACACCGTGCAGAAGGCGCTGCCGCTGCTCAACGACGGCGCCTCGATCATCCTGACCGGCTCCACCACCGCCGACCGCGGCCGAGCCGGGCTGAGCATCTACGCGGCCACCAAGGCCGCGGTGCGATCGCTGGCCCGGGCCTGGGCCAACGAACTCGCCCACCGCAACATCCGGGTCAATGTCCTCGTGGCCGGGTCCACCGCCACTCCGGGGAGCGACCGGCTGGCCGCGCAGACCGACCCCTACGTGTCCGTCGAGGAGTTCCGCGCCGGCCGGATCGCGACCATCCCGCTGGGCCGTTTCGCCGATCCCGTCGAGATCGCCCATGCCGCAGTGTTTTTGGCCAGCGACCTGTCCAGCTTTTGCACCGGGTCCACGGTCACCGCCGACGGCGGGTTCAACCAAGTCTGACCCCGACCACCTCACCAGCGTTGCGGCACAGGCGAATCGGCGCACAGCTAGGTCGTGGCGCCGAGGATCTTGATCGCGAAGACCAGCGTGTCGCCGGGGCGGATCCCCGCGCTGGGCTGGCCGTCGGGATAGCCGTCGGCGGAGGTCATGGCGACCGCGACGGTGGACCCGACCTTTTGCCCGGCGATGGCCTTCTGGAAGCCTGGCACGACGCCGCCGAGGGGGAAGTCGACCGGGGCGCCCCGCTGGTAGCTGCTGTCGAACACCGTGCCGTCACGCCCGTTGACGCCCATGTAGCAGACGGACACCCGCGCGGTACCCGGAACGGCGGGCCCGTCGCCGGCGCGCAGCGTGTGCACCTGAGTCTGGGTCACGCTGAACGGTGCCGTTACGTTCACCACCGGAGCGGCGGTATCGGTGGATCCGGTGACCGCGACGCTGCCGGTGGTCCCGGTCAGCGTCCAGTCCGGCGTGCCACCGCTGGGCGGCGCGGCGGTCGGGCAGGAGTCGGCGGCGCCGGCCGTGCCCGCACCGGCGAGCATCGCAGCGGCGGCCGTGAAACAGGCCGCGAACGCGGCGGCAGAAAACGTCCGGACGGAGTTCACGGCCGTCACGCTACCGGCACGGCGCCGTTCCTCGGCCGGCGGGCGGGGTGGCGCGCGGGACCGCGAATACCGTCGGCGGGGGAGGTCGCTCGCAGATTTGACGGCAACATTTTTCGTGGCCATGCTTCCGTGAATTGCCCGGTACCTGCTATTTCGCAATTAGACAAATGCACAATAATACGAATTTGGCCCTTTCCGGCGCGGCGGTAAGGATATTTATCCGGTAGGAGAGTGCGGCTCTCGGACGTCGCTTCGCGGTGTGATGTAACTAACAGTTTCATCCCGGCTCTGGCCTTGCCCAGCTAGCCAAATGTACGCTAACGCGAGCCGCGAAAGCCCCTCTGACGTGCGCGTATAACTGGCCGACTATGCGCCGCCATTAGTAGACATTCGTGGAATAAGGCTGCCGACATCCGTCGCATGGCCTTTAGTAGACATCAGTAAAATAGCCGTCAACCGGCGACTTATCCGCCTGGATTTGGCGCCCCTATCGCTGCAGCCTTCCGGTAATTCCGCCGCAGCTCCGAGGAGGTTTTGTGGTCACATTCGGGACGGTGCATAACTGGGATCCGGGAACCGGTTCGGTCATTTCCTGGCACGCGACTCCGGCGGCGCGGGAAAAAGCCCGGCAGGCACCGATTAGCGACGTGCCGGCCAGTTACCAGCAGTTGCATCATCTTCGCCGGTTCAGCGAACACGCCGCCCGGGGCCTGGACATGGCGCGGCTGAACATCGGGGTCTGGGATATCTCCGGCGTGTGCGACGTGGCGGCCATGACCGAAGCGATCAATGCCCATCTGCGCCGGCACGACACCTACCACAGTTGGTTCGAGCATCGGACCGACGGCCGCATCGTCCGACACACCTTCGCCGATCCCGCCGACATCGAGTTCGCTGCGCTGCAGCGCGGCGAGATGACGCCGACCGAGCTGCGCGCCCACATCCTGGCCACCCCGAATCCGCTGCGGTGGGACTGCTTCACCTTCGGTCTCGTCCAGCACCCGGATCACTTCACCTTCTATATGAGTGCGGACCATCTGGTCATCGACGGGATGTCGGTTGGCGTGATCTTCCTCGAAATCCATCTGACGTATGCCGCTTTGGTGAGCGGCGGGCGCCCGCTGCCGCTGCCCGAGCCGGCCAGCTACCACGACTACTGCCGCCGGCAGCACCAGCACACCGAGGCGCTGACCCTGCAGTCCCCCAGGTGCGCGCATGGATTCGATTCGCGCAGGACAACGGCGGAACCCTCCCGAGTTTCCCGCTGCCACTTGGCGATCCGTCGGTGCCGTGCGGAAGCGGTGTGGTGGTCGCACCGCTCATGGACGAGAGTCAGACCGAGCGGTTCGACGCCACCTGCACGAAGGCGGGGGCTCGCTTCAGCGGTGGCGTGTTCGCCTGCGCGGCCTTCGCCGAGTACGAGCTGACCGGGGCGGAGACGTATTGCGCGATCACGCCGTATGACCACCGCAGCACGCCGGCCGAATTCGTGACTCCGGGCTGGTTCGCCAGCTTCATCCCGGTCACCGTCCCGGTCGCCGGGGCCTCGTTCGGTGACGCGGTGATCGCCGCGCAGGCGTCCTTTGATTCCGCTATCGGTCTGGCCGACGTCCCCTTCGACCGCGTTTTGGAGCTGTCGTCTTTCCGCGGGCGAATCAGCAAACCGACGGGCGACGTCCACATGCTCTCGTTCGCCGACGCGCGGGGGATCCCGTTCAGCGGGCAATGGGACGGCCTGAACGCCGGGATTTACGGCGACGGCCGGTCGTCCGATCAGGTGCTTATGTGGGTCAACCGATTCGACACCGAGACCACCTTGACGGTGGCGTTCCCACAGAATCCGGTCGCCCGCGATTCGGTCGAGCGCTACATCCGGGCGGTCAGGGCGATGTGTCTGCGGGTGGTGGAGCACGGTGCCGCCGCGGTGCCGAACCGCCGGCGCGTCGTTGCCGCGGTCAACGCGTCGGCCGCCCGATCGACCGCCAACGCCGCCGACCGCACCGACCGTCGCCTGCAAGGCGCGGGCTTCGGCGCCAACCCGGTCCTTCGGTGACCTCGCCGCGCTCAACCCGGGCCGGACACGGCTGCACCCTCTGCCACGGCGGATCAGTACCGGCGATGCCAGCGCACCGGGCCCGCCCGCAGCGGCGGTTGCTCGTCGGCCGGCTCGATGCGCGTGACGCGCGTGACGGCGGGGCGGATGCGCTGGTGCACCCGATGCTCCCGGTCGTAGTCGGCCCGCCGGGCCGGATCGCGCAGTAGCGCATAGGCCGCGAGGATTTCGCTCAGCCGTTCGCTGCCCTCGGTCGCCGAATCCGGCGGGACGTGTCGGGGTGGTGGGCGCGAAGGTGGCGCCGGTAGGCGCGGGTGATTTCGGCTTGCGTCGCTGTCGGCGAAACACCAAGCACCAGATAGGGATTCGTCATGGACAGCCACCGTGCCTTACGCCGGGGTCGACAGCCTGACCGCGGGTGAGGGGCGCGCGCCGGGATCACACGCGCGCCCCGGTCCCGCCGGTGATCTCCCGTGCGGTCCACCAATGGCGGCCACGAAAGTGGCGGTGCGCGCGCAATCTCATGCGTCGGTCGCTGTCCGTACGCAGCAGTAAGTGGTGGGCGGCACGGGGATTCACCGTGTCAACTTCGGCTGCCGACGCATCACCTCCTTGTCATCACCGACAAGTTGGAATGATCGGGTCGCAACCGCGGCCGACCTGCACCGCGGTTGCGACCCCGCTCTCAGGCGTTGATCGCCGTCTTGTGGTTGTGGTTGATCTCGATCCGCCGCGGCTTGGCCTTCTCGGCCACCGGGATGGTCAGCCGCAACACGCCGTCGTGGTAGTTCGCCTCGATCTTGTCGGTGTCGAGGTTGTCGCCAAGGAACAGCTGCCGGCTGAACACACCGCGGGGGCGCTCGGCCGATACCATCTCGCGGTTCTGGTCCAGGTCGGGTCGTTCGGCACGGACGGTGAGCACGTTGCGCTCCACGTCGAGGTCGAGCGAATCAGCATTGACGCCAGGCAAATCGAATTCGACGACGAACTGGTCGCCGTCCCGCCAGGCGTCCATCGGCATGACCGCCGGCCGCGCCGCGGTGCCCAGCACCTGTTGGGTCCACCGGTCGAGGTCGCGGAACGGATCTGTACGCATCAACACCATGATTCACCTCCAGCTCAAAGCAGAAGATCTATGTCTGTTGACATATGTTTTTGATACCACTACTGGTATACTTCTGCAAGTAGTAGTCAGATATTTTCTGGAGGGGACTGACTTGAGAGGTGATCCGACACCCCGCTCGGCGCGCGGCGTCTACGGCATCTCGGTGGCTTCCGAACTGTCCGGGATCCCCCCGCAGACGCTGCGGCACTACGAGCGGCGAGGGCTGCTGACCCCCGCGCGCAGCGATGGGGGGACCCGCCGCTACAGCGACGACGATCTGGCGCGCCTCAAGCGGATAAGTCAGCTGGTCGATCAGGGCGTCAACCTGGTCGGGGTCGCCCGCATCCTGGATCTGGAAAGCAAGAACGATCAGCTGAAGGCCGACTACTCGGCGCTCGAGCTGCTCAACGCCAAACTCAAGACCCGGCAAAAGTCGGAACGGGCCGCGGCGCCGCGCCAATGTCGTGGCGAGGCGCGGCGAGAAGCCGTCTGATCAACGCCTGGACCCGCGTCGGGGGCTGTCCCTGCCGGAACAGCCCCCGCCGATTTGCGCTCACGCGTTGATGGCGCGCTGGTGCTTGCCCGCGGCCACTTCGATCTTGCGCGGCTTGGCCGCCTCGGCCACCGGGATCGTCAACCGCAACACCCCGTCGACGTAGTCGGCGTGGATGTTGTCGGTGTCGAGGCCGTGGCCCAGGTAGACCTGCCGGCTGAACACGCCGCGCGGGCGTTCGGACACCACACCATTGCGGTCCTCGTCGATGGCGGGTCGTTCCGCACGCACCGTGAGCACGTCGTGCTCGACGTTGACGTCCAGCGACTCGGGCAGCACGCCGGGCAGATCGAACTCCACCACGAACTTCTCGCTGTCGCGCCAGGCGTCCATCGGTACCAGGGCCGGTTGCGCGGCGGTGCCCCAGGGCACGGCGCCCCACAGCTGCTGCGTCAGGCGGTCGATGTCGCGGAAGAACGGGTCAAACGTCAGCATGTTCACCACCTCCTTTAGGCCAAGGACGATGATCTATTGTTTTCAGAAGAGAAAACTTATGGCGTAGACATCATATTCCTGCGCGGAGACGATCCACCCGGCCCGGGTGTGGCCCACGCATCGGTCTGGGCGGCGTGGTAGCGGGGTAGTCGGTAGCCGGAGGTGAACGAGACGTGCACATGCAATGCTGTGTTCTGCTCAAGTACGGGGAGATGGTGCTCAAGGGCGGCAACCGGCGCTGGTTCGAGCAGTGGCTGCTGACCAATCTCGACGACGCACTGTCGGCGTGGCCGCCCGAGCACCGCCCCGCGGTCCGGCGCCGTGGCGGCGTGCTGGTGTTGTTCACCTCCCCGGCACTGCAGGACGAGTTGGTTACGTTGGCCCGCAACCTGATCGGCATCAGCCTGGTGCAGCCGGTCTGGCGGGTGCCCAGGTCCGCTCGGGCTGCCGAAACCGCTGCGGTGGAGTTGCTCCGAGACCACTGCACCCAGGACGGGGCGCCGACGTTCGCGGTGCGCTGCCACCGCCGCGACAAGCGGTTCGGGTTGAGCTCGGAGCAATTGGCCGCCCGCATCGGCGCCCGCGTCCGCGCCGACCTGGGGTGGCGGGTCGACCTGTCGCACCCGGAGCTGGAATTGACCGTCGAGGTCGACCGGCGCGAGATCTTTCTCGGCACCCGAACGCATCCCGGACAGGGCGGCTTGCCGGTGGGGTCCAGCGGCCGGGCGGTGGTGTTGCTCTCCGGCGGGTTCGATTCGCCGGTGGCGGCATACCGCGCCATGCGGCGCGGACTGGCCTGCGATTTCCTGCACTGCACCGGCGCCCCGTTCACCGATGCCTCCTCGACGTACAAGGCGTATGCGTTGGTTCGCCAACTCACCCGCTTCCAGCCCCGATCCCGGTTGTACGTGGCCGCGGTGGGCCGGGCCCAGCGGACATTGGCGGCCAGCGGCGCCGGGGAAGCCCAGATCGTCGCCCAGCGGCGGCTGTATCTCCGCCTGGCCTGTGGCCTTGCCGAACGGATCGGCGCCCAGGCCGTCGTGACCGGCGACAGTTTGGGTCAGGTGGCCAGCCAGACGCTGCCCAACCTGGCCGCCACCGAACAGGCCGCCACCCTGCCGGTGCTGCGGCCGCTGCTGGGCTTCGACAAGCAGGAAATCCTCGCCGAGGCCCGGCGGATCGGCACCGCCGAGATCGCCATGCTGCCCGACCAGGACTGCTGCCAGCTGTTCCTGCCGCGCCGGGTGGCCACCCATGCCGCCGTGGACCAACTCCTGCCGGTCGAGGCCCGGGCCGGCGTCGACACGCTGGTGGGCAACCTGCTGGACCGTATGCAGCGATTCGATTTCGGACCTGAGGCCGCCGATGTCGAGCTCGCCGCGACGGCATCCAGGGTGGGCTAATCCGTGCGCCCGGCCAGCCGGTGTGCGATCGCGTCGAATGCGCTCAGCGTGTCCAGCATGTGCGGCTCGTGGGAATGTGGCTGGGTGGACACCTTGGCGGCCACCATCTCCGCGGCGCGGTTGACATAGATCATTTGACCGCACATGCCGAGGCACAGCAGCACGTTGTCGCCCGGGTAGGACAGCCACATCTGGTTGCGGTACATCCCGCCGGACATCTCGTTGTCGTCGGGGCTGGCGGCGAATGCCTGACGGGAGTCGGGCCCGCCCCTGAGGGTGTCGACGATCCACGCCTCCGGCAGTACGCGCCGGCCGGTCAACGAGACACCCTCGCGCAGGAACAGCGACCCGAACCGGATCATGTCGGTAAGGCAGGCACTGATCCCTCCGTCGAAGAACCCGGTGCCGGCCGGGTCGACCGCGATGGTGGCGTCACGCTGCGCGCCGATCCGGCTCCACAGCAGTTCCGACATCAGTGCGGGCATCGGCTGGTCGGCGGCCACCTCGCAGATCCACCCGAGCACATCGGTCTCGCACGAGCGGTATTCGAACGGTCCGCCGTGCACCGACTTCTGTCGCAAGGTCAGCAGGAAGTCGCGCAGCGTTGCGGGCGCGTCGGGCCGGTGGTTGGGCGCCCACCCGACCGCCTGGTCGAGCAGGTGTATCTGCGCGGCCGGGTCGTCGTAGTTCTCGGAGAACGCGACACGCGATCTCATGTCCAGCAGGTGGCGCACCGTCGCCCCGGCATAGCCGCAATTAGCAAGGGCAGGAATGTATTTGGTGACCGGCGCGTCGAGCTCGATAGCGCCGGCGCCGTGCAGCGCGCCGACGACCGCCGCCACCAGGGACTTGCTCACCGAGAACAGCAGGTGCCGGGTCTGGCGACGCATGCCCTCGAGGTAATGCTCGGCGATCATCGCGCCGCGGTGGGCGACGGCCCATCCGTCGGTCGCGGTGCCGGCCATCACGGCGCCGACCGTACTGGCCGTCCCGTCGGTCACCGCCACCCGGATTTCGGCCAGCTCGGACGGGGCGGTAGGTATCGCGGCGACGGGTCCGGTTCCGCGCGCGATCACCGCGGTCGGCACGAAGTCTTCGACGTGCTGGAAGGACCACCGCGCGTAGGGCGGCGACAGCCAGTTGTCCAGGGAGATGCCGGCCGGGGCGTTCACGCGCGCGCGACGAGCCGCGAGACGATCGGCGTGGCCGGCGCCAGGGGAGTGGAGGCGAACTTCGCCTTCATGCCCTTGACCCAGCGCTGGCAGCGCTCGGTGAGCCGGTAATCGTCGGTCTGCAGGTGTCCGCGGGTGACCAGCACACCGAGTTGTGCGCCCTCGGAACGCAAGTCGCCCGGCGCGGCGACCCGCATGTAGAACGCCTCGGACCCGTCGAGCAGCGTGGCCCAGTCGTTGGCGGTGCGCGAGAAGGAGACCCGGCCGTCGTCGTCGATGCGCCACACCCCGGTGCGGGGCGTGGCCGTGAAAAGCTCAACGTCCGGCGAGGTTTCCGCGAGGATCACCTGCCCCCACACCTCGTCCTCGCCGTAGCCCCGCTCCCAGCGGGCGTTGATCCCCTCGATGTCGAGCTCGTAGTCCACGTCCATGTACTCGAGCAAGTGAAACAGGAACAGCGGCATGTCAGCGTAGGCCTCGGTGGTCAGGTTCGTCATCGGGCTGGCGCCGGACAGACGCGGGTTCACCTCGCCGAGGTAGAGCTCGTCGGAGTCCAGGTCGTGCAGCAGGTCCACTTCGAAGTAGCCGCGGTACCCTTCACGGCTCAGGATGTCGCCCAGCTTTCCCACCATTTGCCGCGCGGCGTGCGTCTGGCCGGGTGGCAGCACTTCGCGCCAAATGTCGTTGCCGCACCAGGCGCCTCGGTGCGGAGTCAGCTCCGGATAACCGACCAGGCTTGTCATCGCGGGCCCGATCACGGTGCCGTGGCGCGTCACCGCGCCCTCGAGGCACACCTCGACGTTGCGGATGCGCTTCATGACTTTGAATTCCTGCTGCGCGGTCAGGTCACCGGCGTGCTCGTCCCAATCGCGCTGGCCGCGCACGAAGAATGTCCCGCTGCCGGCGGCGCCGTAGGGGATCGAGACGACGAGGTCGTCGCCCAGTCCGGCGTCCTGCGCAAGCGTCAGCAGTTCCTGGTAGGAGCCGGCACGACCCATCACGTGCGGCACGCTCGGGATGCCCGCCTCATCGGCCAGACGCGTCATGACGGTCTTGGAACCCAGCCGGTTGCGCAGTTCCACCGGCGGATGCATGACCTGCAGACCCGCCTGCCGCGCGAGGGCCTGAGTCTCCTCGTCCATCATCACGAAGCAGGCCTTACCGCCGGGTCCGCGACCCGCGATGAACTCGAGCGTCTCGGGATCGCGCAGCAGGTGGTTGCAGACATCGCCCATGGAGTCGAAATCGATGCGGTCGCGCCGCCGGGGCACGAACACGCGCGAGTGTATGCCCTCGAACGAGTCAAAGTAGGTGAGGTAGAAGAAGTTTCGTATCCAGCGGTCGATGCCGAGCAGGTTGAACGGGGTGGGGGAGATGAAGTACAGCGGCACCGAGTTGGTGTGAAAGAACGCGCGGATGTCGGACAGCCCGTTGAGCACGCGGCGCGGCTGGGGCTCGCCGGCGTGCGTCATCACGCCCGCCCCGGCGACGTCGAGGGCGGCCTCCGGCGACGAGATGGCGGCGGGGGCAGGGCTGCTCCGCCCGGCGCGCTGATCGTGAGCTCACATTCGTCCATTGCCCCAGTGTGCGCCCCGCCCATGGCGGTGTCGAAACACGCTTTCGCTCAACGCCGGACGAACATCCGTCCCGCGCCGGCGGGCGCGGTCATCAGCCGTCGTTGGGTCCGTAGGCGCGGGCGATGGCGGGGGAGTCGGGCCAGCCCGAATAGGTGGGCCGGGAGGGCCAGCCCTGCGGGGAGTCCTGCCAGTCCTCCTGGCGCCCCCACGGCAGGATGTCGATCAACCCGAAGGAGTGACTGAGCTGCTCGGTGCCGCGTCCGTTGGTGTGCCAGGTGCGGTATACCGTGTCGCCGTCGCGCAGGAACACGTTGACCGCGAAGCCGCCGCCGGGCGGTGCGTCCATGTCGGCGCCGAACGTGCTCTGCGATGACGAGTACCAGTCCATCCGGTTGCCGACCTTGTGCTTGTAGGTCTGACCGGTGGGCGGCCACGAATTCATCGGACGGCTTCGCCGCCGGGCCGTCGCCCGCAACTTGCCCGATGGCCTTGACCCGCAGGCCCGGACTCGGTTCGATGACGGGTAGCAACGAGGGGAGACCCACCATGAAGACATTTGTTCGCCAGCTTGTGGTCGTCGCCATGTTGGCGTTCGCGTCGATGGCGGCCGTGACGATAGCGACGCCGGCGGTGAGCAAGGCCGACTGCGCGGACGGCGAGTGGTGGGATCCCACCGGCAAGGTGTGCCGACCGCTCGGGGTCGGGCCGCAACCGTTGGCCTGCGACCCGGGCCAATGGTGGGACCCGACGGCCAACGTGTGCCGGCCGCTGGGGGTCGGGCCGCAACCGCTCGCCTGCGACAACGGCTGGTGGTGGGACCCGGGCACCAACGAATGCCGTCCGCCCGTAGTGCCACCCGCCGACTAGCCGGTATCAATGCCGGCGCGCTAGGCAGCCGAAAAGGGTTGCGCGAGTAGCCAACCCGACGCCGTTGTCACGTGCACAGGCTGGGGGCGTCGCACACATTGCCGGGGCAATAGATGTTGTGGGCGGCGTTGACCAGGCTGCCGACGTCCAACAACGTCACGCCCTTGTTGTCCAAGCGGGCATGAAGGTCGTCGGCGATCTGTTGCGGCGTCCAACCCCACGTGAGGTCGTAGCAGACGTCGTGCGCCTCGGCAATGAGTGCCTCTTCGGTCTTCGGGGGCCAGGTGAGGCCGGCCGCGCGCAGTTGCGCCAGGTAGGCGTCGTCTTGCGGTGTGGCAGCCGCGATCCCAGCGCCACCGACCAGCGCGGCGCCGATCATCAGGGGGGTGGCAACTCTGGCCAAGCACCGAAGTGGGGACATGGCGTTGCCTTCCTCATCGTGGCGTGGTGCGGACGCCGCCAGTATGCGGGTACACGGCAGCCCGAATGTGAAGGATAGCCAAAACGCCCGGTTGTGATCGCCGAACTGGTCAGTTCGGCGGGTTTGCTCCGCCGTAGTCCCCGAACGACCACAGGTTGCCTTCCGGATCGCGGACGGTGAATTCGCGTGCACCGTAATCGGTTTCGGCAAGGGGGCGGACGATCTCGGCGTTGTGCTGCCGGACGCGCCGGTAGAGCGCATCCGGATCCGCGGTGACGACGTAGCCGCCGGCGGTTCCGGGTTCGCGACACCACTCGGCGCCGGGCTTGTGGCTGCCGAGCATGATGCCGCCGCTTCCCTCGGGCCAGTTCAGTTGCGCATGGTCGACGGTCTCGCCGTCGCCGTAGCGGGCCGTCAGAACGAAGCCGAATGTCTCGACGTAGTAGTCGATCAGTTTGGGTGCGTTATGGGCTTGCAGTGTCAACCAGACGGTCGGATTCGAAGCAGTCATGCTCCCACTGTGACCCGAGCGAGTGCCCGCCGTCTTGAATGTTTCGGAACTCTTCGGCCAGCCACCGCTGCGGCGGCACACCGGCGAACCGGACGAATTCCCGGCTCAGGTGCGCCTGGTCGCTGTAACCGGTGTCGGCCGCGACCCGGGCGAGGTCGACGCGACCGTGCCGGCGCGCCGACTCGGCGATCCGCCCCGTAGCGTGCTGGAACCGCATCAGCATCGCGACCGTTTTGGGCGAGTGACCGACCTCCCGCCGGAACAACGTGGCCAGATGTCGCGTGGTGACGCCGACCGCGTCGGCCAGGGCCGTCACCGGCATCAGGCCGCGGCTGCGCTGCAGCAGGTGCCAGGCATGCAGCACCTCGGGACGCACCGTCGCGCCGTCTCGACGCCGTCGCGCATCGATCAGGTACTGGGCGACCAGCCCGAACACGTCGGGCCACCGGTGCGCTTCGGCCACCCGGTGGTGCAGGTCGACGATGTCTCGTCCCAATACGGCGGTCGCGTCGTAGTCGGCGACGGGAAGCTCGGCGCTGGGCAGACCGAACAGCGCGCGCGAGGCCAGCGGATGCACCGCGAGCTGCACGCCGGCCTGACCGCGGCGTTGCCGCACGTGACTCGCCCGCAGGTGCAGGCCGCCGAGGATCAGCGGCGTGGGTCGGGCAGCCGGCAGCGCGGTCGCGGTGTCGGCGGCTTCCACCCCATCGTCGAGACTGACGATGAAGGTCAGCATCGACGACGGCATGCCGCGGTGCACGCCCTCGGGCACATCCAAGGTGCGGTAGCCCACCATGGACGTGACTCCGGGCGCGCTGCCCGGCGCCGCCGTCGTGTAATCCCAGGCCTGACCCACGATGCCACGCTAGCGCGCAGGCCGGCACCTTGCTTGCGGGTTGAACCTTGGCTCCCGGTGGATCGCGGCCGAAATTTCATGCCGGTCTCGGTTGGGCAAAGGTCCGGTAGCCTACCCGCGCTGCGAGGGCCGAGATCGCCTGTCCGGCTTTACCTTGGCTGCCATGGCTGGACTGGACAATCACCTGAAGCGCTGCCGCACAGCGCTTCACGGAGCCGTGTCGGCGGTGATCGTTGCCGTGGTGGCGGTCCTCGGCCTCGCCATCGCCCCGGTGGCCGATGCGGCCGCACCCATGGCGACGTTGACGGTCGAGCATACGTGGCAGACCGGTTTCATCGCCCGCTTCGCCATCACCAACTCGAGCACGGTGCCACTGTCCGATTGGAAGCTCGAATTCGACATGCCGGCGGGCCAATCCGTCCTGCACACGTGGAACAGCACCCTCACCCAATCCGGCACGCATTACGTTCTGACGCCGGCGAACTGGAATCGCGTCATCGCACCCGGTGGTTCGGCGACGGGTGGTTTCCGAGGAGTGTTGACCGGCACCTATTCGCCACCGACGAATTGCGTGCTCAACGGTCAATACCGTTGCACCTGAACCCGGCTGCCGACGGAGGTTGCGACGGCTCGGATGGGCTTTGACGGCTCATCGGCTTGAGCCACGAATTCCTTGTGTCGCTTTTTGTGGGATATACGGCTCAGCAGTCATGGGCCTGCACGGCCCGCCGGGCCCAGACTGGCTCCAGGCGCACCGCCATCACGATTCCAAGGAGCAGTCCATGCCGTCGCGACGGGTTTTGATCACCGGGGCATCGAGGGGTATCGGCCGCGCGGTGGCCGATCGGCTGGCCGAGGGCGGCTACGAACCAATCGGCCTTGCCCGGAGCGCCCCCAAGGATTTTCCGGGGGAGTTCTACGAGGTCGACTTGGCCGACCCGTACGCAACCGCGGCGACGCTGGACAAGATCGTCGGGCACGCTGCCGTGCACGCCGTGGTCAACAACGTGGGTTTCGCCCGGTTCGGCCGACTCGGCTCGATCGAGCTGGACCACCTGTTCGACACCTACGACCTGAATGTGCGCGCCGCCGTTCAGGTCGTGCAGACGGCCCTGCCCGGCATGCTCGACGCGGAATGGGGCCGCATCGTCAATGTGACCAGCTTGACCACGCTCGGCACGCCCGAGCGGACCCCGTACGCTGCGGCCAAGGCGGCGCTCGAGGCGTGCACCCGCATCTGGGCGGGCGAGCTCGCCTCGGCCGGCATCACGGTGAACGCCGTGGCACCGGGACCCACCGAAACCGACATGTACCGCGAACGCAGCCCGGTCGGATCGGAACGCGAAGCCCGCTTCCTGCAAAGCATTCCGCTGCATCGGGTCGCCAGGCCGCTGGAGATCGCCCACGCGATTTGTTTTCTCCTCGACGAGGACGCCGGCTACATCACCGGTCAAATCCTACGCGTCGACGGGGGCGGAAGTATCGCCGCGTAATGCCAAGGCGGCCAACACAGTCCAGCTCAACCGAGGAGACATATCATGACCACCACTTCGTCGATCGAAACCATCGCCGACATCGCCATACCCGACACCGCATTGGTTCGCGAGATCACCGAGTTCATCCGGGATGCCGAGGACGACCTGCTTTTCCACCATTCCCGACGGGTATTCCTCTTCGGCGCGCTGCAGGGCCGGCGCCGGGGACTGCAACCGGACCTGGAACTGCTGTACGCGGGCGCCATGTTTCACGACCTGGGCCTGACCGAGCGCTACCGCGATTCCGCCCTGCGCTTCGAGGTCGACGGCGCCAATGCGGCGCGGGAGTTCCTGCTGCACCGCGGCGTCAGCAAGGCAGACGCCGGCAAGGTATGGCTGGGCATCGCCTTGCACACCACCCCGGGGGTGCCCGAATTCCTGGATCCCGAAATCGCCTTGGTGACCGCCGGTGTCGAGACCGATGTAGTGGGCGTTGGCCGCGACGATCTTGCTCCCGAAGCGCTCGCGGCGGTGATCGCCGCCCATCCGCGCCCGGATTTCAAAACGCGCATTCTGCAGGCCTTCAACGACGGGATGAAGCACCGCCCGCACAGCACGTTCGGCACGATGAACGCCGATGTGCTCGAGCACTTCGACCCGACGTTCGCCCGGGACAACCTCGTCGATCTGATCCTCAACAACGGCTGGCCCGAATAGCATCGCGCCGCAAGGTCGCCGCTTCAGTCCGATGCGGCTGAATGTCCTGCGGATCGCTTGCCTTGCTCGGTGTACATCGCGTCGATCTGGGCGGCGTATCCGGTGGCGATCGGTTTACGTTTGAGCTTGGCCGTCGGTGTGAGGTATTGGCTGCCGGGTTCCCAGACGTCGGCCAACACCGTGTAGCGCTTGATCTGTTCGACCCGCGACAGCCGGCGATTGGCGGCCGCCATTCCCTTCTCGATTTCGGCGCGCACCGCCGGATTGCGGACAAGTTCGCGGAGCGAACCCGAAAGACCGTGCGCGTGCGCATATTCGGTGACGGAGTCGGGATCCAGGGTGATCAGGGCGGTGTTGTACGCCCGAGCATCGCCGATCACCACGACGGGGCCGGCCAGCGGGCAGCTGGCGGCGATGGTGTTTTCGATGTTGGTTGGCGACATGTTCTTGCCGGCGGCGTTGATGATGAGTTCCTTTTTGCGGTCGACGATGCGCAGGTAGCCGTCTTCGTCGATCTCGCCGATATCGCCGGTGTGCAGCCACCCATCGGAATCGATTGCCTCCGCGGTCTTCTCGGGCGCCTTGCGATAGCCGCGCATCACGTTCTTGCCCCGCACCAGCACCTCCCCGTCGGAGGCAACGGTTACCTCAGTACCCGGAACCGGGATACCAACCGTTCCGATCTTGATCCGTTCCGGACGATTCACGGTCGCACCGGCCGCACATTCGGTCATCCCGTACCCCTCGCATACCGGGATGCCCAAGCCCAAGACGAACTCGTGAACCTCCCGCGGGATCGGGGCCGCGCCGGTGACGCCGATCCGGAGCCGGTCCATGCCCAGCCGCCGGCGCACCTTTGACAACACCAGCCGGTCGGCGAACGCGTACCGAAGCTTCTCGGCAAGTCCGACCGGGCGGCCATCTGACACGGCCCGGGCCCTCGCGCGGCCGACCCCGAACGCCCATTTCGCAAGCGCTCGCTTGCCGGCAGGTTCCGCATCTACCGCGGCTTCCAGACCCGCCTTGGCCTTGATCCACACCCGCGGCACGCCAAGGAAGAGCGTCGGCCGCACCTCGGTCAACGCGGGCAGCACAGCCTTGAAATCGCCGACGGTGGTGATCTGCAGGCCGTAGAGCAGGTTTTGATAGTGAGTGATCCAGCGGTTCGCGGCGTGTGCATCGGGCAGATAGGACACCGCCCGGTCGGCATGCGTGATCCCACCCACCTCTTCGGTGATCCGGGCGTTCTCGATGAAGTTGGTGTGGGTGAGCTCAACGCCTTTCGGAGGGCCGGTGGTGCCCGAGGTGTAGACGATGGTCAGCACGTCGTCCGGCCCGACCGCCCGCCATGACCGCTCGAAGTCGAAACCGGCTGCGGGGGAGGCCTCGAGTTGATCGAGCCCGATGGCACCGTTCGCCGCGCCGTCGACGCACACGACGTGTTCGACAGTGCCGCCCTGCTGCGCCGCGGCGAGAACCTGCGGCAGGAAAGTGCCTTCGCAGATCACCACGTGGTTGTCTGCGTTGTCGAACTGATACGCCAGCAGCTCGGGTGGATTGGTGTTGTACACCGAAAACGGTGTGGCACCCGTTTGCAGGACCGCAGTGTCGCACAAATGGAACTCGGGGCGGTTACTCATCATCAGCGCAACGGTGTCGCCGTTCCCTACGCCGAGCCCGGCCAGCCCCGCCGCGATCGCCCGCACCCGGTCGCGGTACTGACGCCAGGTGATGGTCGTGGCATCGCCGAGGGTGCGCAGCGCCACCGCGTCCGGGTGCTTGGCTGCGGTCGCCTGGAAGGCTTCGCACAGGGTGGTGGGCCGGCTGGCCGGTGCATGGGTCATCAGCTGCCTTGAACTAGTCATCAACGTTGTTTACAGTACAGCTGTATTGTCACGTAGCGATCGCGCAGACGCAAGGTGGGAACCATGGGGAGTGGCCGGCGGGGGCTAGGGCCGCGTTTCGACCCCGAAAGCCGCGCTGAGGGCTTGTTTCGGGAGCCGCGGGTAGCCTACGACGCGACGACGGTGGCGACGCACGACGGCGCGCAGCTGCATGTGCGCAGTTACGGTTCGGCGTTCGGCCAGCCGATCGTGCTGATCCATGGTTTCGGATGCCGCATCGAGTACTGGAACCCGCAGATCAACGCTCTTGCCGCCAAGTATCGGGTGATCGCCTACGACCAGCGCGGGCTGGGCCGCAGCACGCTGGGCTCTGACGGCGTGCGCCCCGACGTGCTGGGGCGCGATCTTGCCGCCGTGCTCGACGCGGTGTTGGCACCGGGGGAACGGGCGGTGTTGGTGGGACACAGTTTTGGTGGGATCACCATCATGGCGTGGGCACAGCGCTTCGCCGCCCACGCGGTGTCGGCGGTGCTGTTGGCCAACACCATCGCCGAGCGCTTCAGCGCCACCACGATGCTGCTGCCATTCGCCGACCGCTATCGCCACATCCGCCGACCGTTGATCACCGCGTTAGCGGGCTCGACGATGACGCTTCCCTCGATCCGCTGGTCACGGTGGCCCCTGCAGCGGATGGCATTGTCCCGCTACGCCGATCGGCAGGCGGTGGACTTCGTCTATGAGATCCTGGCCGATTGCCGCACCGATGTGCGGGCGGTGTGGGGAGCGGGGCTGTCCGGGTTGGACGTCACCGCCGGGTTGGAGAAACTCCCGGTGCCGACCACCGTGGTGACCGGCACCGAGGATCGGCTGACGCCGCCGGCAGTTGCACACCGGATCGCCGAGACACTACAGGTCCGGGGCAGTCTGCACCGGTTCGCGCGGTTTCCCCGCGCCGGGCACTGCACGAATATCGAAGTGCCATACGCGTTTAACGCCGAGATCGAACAGCTGGCGGACGCGACCCGCTGATAACCGGCGCCGGGGCCACGTTAGTTTTCGACGGTGATGCGCAGCCGGGGCTTGCGGGCGTCAGTCGGCTTGGCGACGCGGTCCCACACCGCGTCGACCATGGGCTGCAACAGCAGCTCGCCCATTTGGCGAATCAAGACGCCCAGGATCTGGTTGGACTCGGGGCGTTTGGTGGATGCCACTCCCGAACCCCGCAGGGCCGTGATCTCGCGGCGAGTCAGCTCGATGAGCGCATCGAGCAGGTGCAGCCGATCCTCGGAGGGATCGAGCACCGCGCGCCGCACGTAGTTGACCACCGGGGGGTTGTCGCGCAGCATGCGGGCGACCGCCTCGTCGCGGGCCGCCGCGACGTGCCGCGCACTGCCCTCGGCCGGAACCTGAGCCAGCGCGTGGGCGAAGTAGTCCACCACCAGCTGGTCGACTGCATCGCGCACGCCGGCCTTGGTTTTGAAGTGGTGTTGCACCAACCCCAGGGTGACGCCGGCCGCAGAGGCTATGTCGCGCAGCGAAATTCGATCTTCGCCATATTGCGCGTAAAGGTCCAGCGCGGCGTTGCGAATTCGCGCCTTGGCCGTCAGGTCCTCGTTGGTCGCCCGCGGATTGGTCATCACCACTGCTCCTCGTCCACGCCGCTATGTTAGCGCCTTACCCAATTAGCTCTACGTTTGATCTATTTCCAATACATCTGTATCGTACGCTGGGGAATGGAGGATGACGTTCTATGCAGCCCCTGATCGGTGTCACGGTGGTGTCGTTGGCCGTGAACCTGCCCGGTCCGCTGGCGGCGGCCCGGCTCGCCGAACTGGGTGCCGCGGTGACGAAGGTGGAGCCGGCGACGGGGGATCCGCTCGCCGCCGCCGCGCCCGACTGGTACGCGCGGCTGATCGAGCACCAAAACGTGCTGACGCTCGATCTCAAGGACACCGGTGATCGCGCCAAGCTCGACGAACTGCTGGCGGGCGCCGACCTGCTGATCACCTCGATGCGGCCCTCGGCGCTGCATCGGTCAGGCCTGGCGCGCCCGCAGCAGAAGTTTCCGCGGTTGTCGTTGATCGAGATCGTCGGGCATCACGGCGAGCACGCCGAGACCCCGGGCCATGACCTGAACTACCAGGCGGCCCAGGGCACGCTGACCCCGCCGCATATGCCGAAGGTGCCGATCGCAGATGTGCTGGGCGCCGAACGCGCGGTGTCGAGCGCGCTCGCGGCGCTGCTGCAAGCCGCGAAAGCGGGTGCGGGACAACGCTACCGCGTCGTGTTGGAGGAAGCCGCCGCCCGGGCTGGCGATGCGGTGCGCTACGGGCTGATGGGGGAGGGCGCGGTGCTCGGCGGCGCCTACCCCGGATACGGCATCTACGCGTCCGCCGACGGCTACGTCGCCCTTGGGGCGATCGAACCGCACTTTTTCGCCCGCACGTGCCAGGTGTTCGGCGCCGACGGGAGTCACGAAAGCCTGGGTGCGGCGTTCGCGGCCAAGACCACCGCCGAGCTGGAAGACCTTGCGCGGCATATGGATATTCCCCTGAACGAAGTGAGGTAGATATGTCCGAATTGTTTCCCGATTACCGTCCGCGTTGGGAGACCGACCAGCACCGCGAGCTGCGCAAGCACGCCGCGGAGTTCTTCCGCAAGGAGGCCACCCCGAACCAGGAACGCTGGGCCGCCCAACACGCGGTCGATCGGGAGTTCTGGAACAAAGCCGGGGATGCCGGTGTGCTGGGCCTGGACCTGCCCGAGGAATACGGCGGCGCGGGCGGCGACTTCGCGATGAACGTCGTCGTGCAGGAGGAGCTGGCCTACGCTTACGACCAGGGCTTCGGATTCGCCGTGCACTCGCCGATCGTCGCGCACTACATCTGGGCCTACGGCAGCGACGAGCAGCGCAGGCGGTGGCTGCCCAAGATCATCAGCGGTGAGGCGGTGTTGGCCATCGCGATGACCGAACCAGGTACCGGGTCGGATCTGCAATCGGTGAAGACCACCGCGCGACGCGACGGCGACTTCTACGTCATCAACGGGTCGAAGACGTTCATCTCCAATGGAACTCACTGCGACCTGTTGGTGATCGTGGCCAAGACCGACCCGTCGAAGGGGGCTGCCGGGGTGTCGTTGATCGTGGCCGAAACCGACGAGAACCTGGCGGGTTTCGAGCGTGGCCGGGTGCTGGCCAAGATGGGCCAGCACGCGCAGGACACCCGCGAGCTGTTCTTCTCCGACATGCGGGTGCCGGTGGCCAACCTGCTCGGCGCGCAGGAGGGTCTGGGCTTTTACCAATTGATGGAGCAGCTTGCCCGCGAACGGCTCATCATCGCGACAATCTGCGCGGCGCTCGCCGAGGTCGCGGTGCTCGAGGCGATCAAGTACTCGCGGGAGCGGGAGGCGTTCGGCCGGCCGATCGGCAAGTTCCAGCACACCAAATTCGTGCTGGCCGAATGCAAAACGGAGGCGCTGGCGATCAAGACGATGGTGGACTACGCCGTCGGGCAGTACCTCGACGGCAAGAACGACCCGGCAACCGCGTCGATGGCCAAGCTGTTCGCCGCCGAGAAGAGCGACCAGATCGTCGACAAGTGCCTGCAGATCTTCGGGGGCTACGGCTACATGACCGAGTATCCGATCGCCAACATGTACACCGCGTCGCGGGTCAACCGGATCTACGGCGGTACCAGCGAAATCATGAAGGAAATCATCAGCCGCTCGCTGTAAGGACGTTGAATTGACTGAGGCATACATTTACGAGGGAATCCGCACCCCGCGGGGCAAGGGCAGAGCCAGCGGCGCGCTGCATTCCGTGAAGCCGATCTCGTTGGTGGTCGGGCTGATCGACGCGCTGCGCAGCCGCTTTCCGGACCTCGACGAGGACCGCATCTCCGACGTCGTGCTCGGCGTCGTCACCCCGGTGGGCGATCAGGGCATGGACATCGCGCGCACGGCGGTCACCGTGGCCGGGCTGCCCGACACCGTGGGCGGGGTGCAGCTCAACCGGTTCTGCGGGTCGGGTCTGGACGCCGTCAACGTCGCGGCCAAGGCGGTGCGCTCGGGTTTCGACGAGTTGGTGATCGCCGGTGGGGTGGAGTCGATGTCGCGGGTCGAGATGGGCAGCGACCGAGGGGCGATGGCTTACGACGCGGCGACCGCCTACGACAACTACT
The DNA here is from genome assembly GCF_000523975.1 of Mycobacterium sp. MAC_080597_8934. Taxonomy (NCBI): domain Bacteria; kingdom Bacillati; phylum Actinomycetota; class Actinomycetes; order Mycobacteriales; family Mycobacteriaceae; genus Mycobacterium; species Mycobacterium sp. MAC_080597_8934. Next base: position 391,566 of record NZ_JAOS01000004.1, read on the forward strand.
TCATCCCGCAGGGGGTGGCCGCCGACCTGCTGGCCACCATCGAGGGGTACACCCGCGAGGACGTCGACGCCTACGCGGTGCGTTCGCAGCGGCGCGCCGCCGAGGCGTGGTCGGGCGGCTACTTCGCGAAATCGGTTGTGCCGGTGCGGGCTATCAACGGGTTGACCATCCTGGATCACGACGAGCACATGCGGCCGGACAGCACGGTGGAGGACCTGGCCAAGTTGGCGCCCGCGTTCGCGGGCATCGGCGAATTCGGTGGCTTCGACGCCGTCGCGATGCAGCGCTACCACTGGGTCGAAGCGATCAACCACGTGCACACCGGCGGCAACAGCTCGGGCATTGTGGACGGCGCCTCGCTGGTGCTGGTCGGTAGCGAGCAGGCCGGCGCGGCGTCCGGTCTGACCCCGCGGGCGCGCATCGTGTCCGCGGCCACCAGCGGCGCCGACCCGGTGCTGATGTTCGGCGGCCCAATCCCGGCCGTGCGCAAGGCACTTGACCTTGCCGGCCTGACCATCGACGCCATCGACCTGTTCGAGATGAACGAGGCCTTCGCGGCCATCGCCATCAAGATCCAACGATATTTCGGCATCCCCGACGAGAAGTACAACGTCAACGGCGGTGCTATCGCGATGGGTCATCCGCTCGGTGCCACCGGCGCCATGTTGTTGGGCACCGTCCTCGACGAGCTGGAGCGGCGGGGTGGACGCTACGGCCTGATCACGCTGTGCGTCGCCGGCGGCATGGGCGTGGCGACCATCATCGAAAGGGTTTGAGTTCAATTGAGTGACAGCATTATTGGCTGGGACAAGGACGCCGACGGGATCGTCACGCTGACGATCGATGACCCCGACAACGGCGCCAATATGCTCACCGACGCCTACGTCGAGCAGATGGGCGCGATGATCGACCGGCTCGAGGCCGAGGTCGACGAGACCACCGGTGTGGTGATCACCTCGGGTAAGTCCACGTTTTTCGCCGGCGCCGATCTGACCCAGATCCGCAGCGCCGGACCCGAGCACGCGCAGCAGCTGTTCGACGGCTCCACGGCGATCAAACGTGATCTGCGTCGGCTGGAGACGCTGGGCAAACCGGTGGTCGCCGCGATCAACGGCGCCGCGTTGGGCGGCGGGCTGGAGCTGGCGCTGGCCACCCATCACCGCATCGCGGCCAACGTGGCGGGCAGCGTGATCGGCCTGCCCGAGGTGATGCTGGGGGTGCTGCCCGGTGCCGGCGGCGTGGCGCGCAGCGTGCGGCTGCTCGGCATCCAAAACGCGCTGATGCAGGTGTTGTTGACCGGCAACCGATTCAAGCCCGCCAAGGCCCAACAGGTCGGCCTCGTCGACGAACTGGTCGAGTCCGTCGACGAATTGGTGCCGGCCGCCAAGGCGTGGATCCTGGCCAACCCGGGCAAGCATGTGCAGCCGTGGGACGTTCCGGGTTTCGAGATTCCCGGGGGCAGCCCGTCCACACCGGCGTTTGCGGCCAACCTGCCGGCGTTCCCGGCCAACTTGCGCAAGCAGCTCAAGGGCTCGCCGATGCCGGCGCCGCGAGCAATCATGGCGGCCGCACTCGAGGGAGCCCAGGTCGACTTCAACACCGCCCAGCTCATCGAAACGCGCTACTTCGTCAACCTGGTCACCGGCCCGATCGCCAAGAACATGATTCAGGCGTTCTTCTTCGATCTGCAAGCAGTGCAGAGCGGGACGTCGCGCCCCGCCGATGTGCCCGAGCGCACCATCCACAAGGTCGGCATCCTGGGCGCGGGCATGATGGGCGCCGGGATCGCGTATGTCACAGCGAAAGCCGGCATCGACGTCGTCCTCAAAGACGTCACGCTGCAGGCGGCCCGCAAGGGCAAGGCCTACTCGGAACACCTCGAGCAGAAGGCGTTGGCGAAAGGCCGTACTACCGAGGCGAAGTCGCGGGCGCTGCTGGACCGCATCATCCCGACCGCCGATGCCGCCGACTTCGCCGGCGTGGATTTCGTGATCGAGGCGGTGTTCGAGAACACCGAGCTGAAGAACAAGGTGTTCGCCGAGATCGAGAACATCGTCGAACCCGGCGCCGTGCTGGGCTCCAACACCTCGTCGCTGCCGATCACCGACCTGGCCGCGGGGGTGAGTCGGCCGGAGAACTTCGTCGGCATCCACTTCTTCTCACCGGTGGAAAAGATGGACCCGATCGAGATCATCCGTGGCGCAAAGACATCCGACGAGACCCTGGCCCGGGTCATCGACTACACGCTGGCCATCAAGAAGTACCCGATCGTGGTCAACGACGGCCGCGGGTTTTTCACCACCCGGGTGTTTTCCACCTACCTGCTCGAGGCCTTCAACATGCTCGCCGAAGGCATCGACCCTGCCACCATCGAGCAGGCGGCTTTTCAGGCCGGCTACCCGGCCGGGCCGCTACAGGTAGCCGACGAGCTCGGCTTCGGCACCATCCGCAAGATCATGGATGAGACGGTGCAGGCGGCCGCAGCCGACGGCCTCCCGCTCGACGAGTCGGTGCGCGTGGCCGCCGAGGTGCTCGCCACGCTGATGGACACGTTCGACCGTACCGGCAAGCAGGGCGGCGCGGGTTTCTACGACTACGCCGACGGCACCCGCGCCGGGTTGTGGGACGGGCTGCGAACGGCATTCAACACCAAACGCGCACTGTCGGCTCCGTTCGACGACCTGCAGGACCGCTACCTGTTCATCCAGGCGATCGAAACGCAGAAGGCCTACGACGACGGCGTCATCAGCTCCGACCCGGACGCCAACGTCGGCTCGATCTTCGGCATCGGTTACCCGCCGTGGACCGGCGGGGTGCGCCAGTTCGTCAAGGGCTATCCGGGCGGCGCCGATGCGTTCCGCCGGCGCGCCGACGAACTGGCGGCCGCGTATGGAGGGCGGTTCCGGTGGATCTGACGGACAAGGTCGTCGCGATCACCGGCGGCGCACGCGGCATCGGGCTGGCGACGGCGAAAGCGGTTCTGGCCGAAGGCGCCAAGATCGCCCTCGGTGACCTCGACACCGAACTCGCCGAGAAACAGGCCGTCGAACTCGGCGGCGATCCGGCGGTGGTCGGGCTGCCGCTCGATGTCAGCGATCCCGCCTCGTTCGCCGCGTTTCTGGACGACGTCGAGGCCCGGCTGGGTCGGCTCGACGTGCTGGTCAACAATGCCGGCATCATGCCGACCGGCCCGTTCGTCGACGAGTCGCCGACCATGAGCCGCCGCATGATCGACGTCAACGTCTACGGGGTGCTCAACGGGTCTCGGCTGGCGGCAGCGCGGTTCGTGCCCAGGGGAGCGGGACACATCGTCAACATCGCGTCGCTGGCCGGCGTCACCGGTGAGCCGGGAATGGCGACCTATTGCGGCACAAAGCATTTCGTGGTCGGCTTCACCGAATCGCTGCACCGCGAACTGCGCCCGCACCGCGTCGGGGTCAGCCTGGTGCTTCCGGGCATCATCAATACCGAATTATCCGCGGGCACAAAGGTTCCCGGCTGGGCCAGGCCACTGGCCACCGCCGAGCCCGAGGACGTCGCCGCCGGCATCGTCGCCGCCATCAGCAAAAACAAGCCACGCAAGACCGTGCCGGCCACCCTCGGCGCCCTACTCAAGTCCGTCTCGCTGCTGCCAGACACGCCGCGTTTTGCCGTCGCGCACGCCGTCCGGTTCGACCAGCTCGTCAGCGGCGCCGACCCCAACGCCCGCGCCGCCTACCACCGGCGGCTGGCCGAGGATCATGACAGGGGCTGAAGAAACGAATCTCGTGCAGCGGGTACCCGGCGAGCAGCGCTGAGGTTTACTCGGGTGCTCTGGCTTGCTGCCAGTGCTAGCGGCGTAAGTTCGTTCGGAGCGATGAAGACCGCCGGCGAGGAGGTGGCCGCACCTTGACCCACTCCATCGGACGACGCGAGAGGAACCCCGTGAAAACGACCGCACACCGCCGTTCGGCAGTCGTCGGCCTGGCCGCCGTCGCGCTGATCACCGTGGGATGCAGCAATGGCAAGAGCGTCGACGCGTCGGCACCGCCCCACGCGGCAGCGAGCGCCACCTCCACGTCGGCGAACCCGGCGCAGCCCACCGAGGTGAAGCTCATCGGGGAGAGCAACGTCGAGGTGACGCTGACCGGGCCGATCGCGGCCAAGTACGCGTCGGCCACCGACGATCAGAAGAAGGCTCTCGGCAAGCCACTGACGGGTGACCGCAACGCGGGGAAACGGGAGAGCGGCGTGGTGTTCCAGCAGTTCGAGGGCGGCGTGATCACCGCCAAGAACGACGCGCCCGGAACGCCCGCCTATATCACCCTGGGCAAGATCCGGGAGGCCTGGAATGTGCCACGCGGCGCGGACGGCACGCCCGAGATCACCGGCACCAACGGTTCGGCAGGTCCGCTGGGATTGCCCGTCAGCGACCAGAGCTCCGTCGGCGATGTGCTCGTGTCGAACTTCGAGCACGGCACGATCCAATACGACCCGAAGACCGACCAGGTCGCGGTGACGGTCAACGGCAAGGTTGTGCCGTCCGGGCTGTAGCCCGAATCAGGCGTTCACCCGACCGGCTAGCTCTTCCAGACCACCTTGTCCGTACCTCCGGCGTCCCGGTAGACGACGCTGTCGGGGTTCGTGCCGTTGCGCACGTCGAAGTAAAGGCGTCCCGTGACGGGGGTGCCCAGGGGCAGTGGCCCCTCGGGAAGACCGTCGGTCTGGTTGCCCTTCATCACCGCGAACGTGGAGCTGTTGACGGCCCGCGCGTTGAAGTCGGCAATGTTGGGAACCGCGTTACCACTGACACCCTTGGCCGTGACGTCGGAGTACCACACGCCGTCGTTGTGGCCGCTGGGTTGCAGGTTGCTCACGGTGTAGTCGATGGTGCCACCGTTGCTGGAAATCTCTGCCATCTGGCCGAATTGCAGGATTTGCGGATCGGCGAATGCCGGGGTCGCGGCGAGGAGTCCGGCCGCCGCCAGCGCGGCCGTCGCTGCCGTCGTTTTCGATGCAATGTGTGAGAACGCCACGTCGGGCTCCCTTCCTGATGTGCCGCTATCCGGGGAGCGGCAGTTGAAGCGAGGTCTATCCAAAGCGTGGAATTTCAAACCCTGGCATTTGCTGGCGTGCGTTTCGATCGGGCTCGATCCCGCGTGGGCTACGGGTTGTCCGTCGTGCTCGTCGTAATGTGCACGGTCGACTGAGGTGCCGAGAGTCCGTTCATGAAGATGTCGAGTAACCGGGTGGCTTGCTCGCTGTTGCCGCCGGTCGGGGCCACCGTGAAGATGCCGATGAGGCCGGCCGCGACGTCTTCGGAGCTGATGTGGTCGCCGATGTCACCCGCGGCGCGACCGGCCGCGAGGATCTTATCGATGGCGGCCAGCAACTCGATGCGGGTGTGACCAGAGCCGAGTTGCTCGTTATTGATCATCGCCCGCAGGGTGCCGAGCATGCCGTGCTTGGTGGCCAACCAGTCGGTGAACAGATCCATCCAGCGGCGCATGGCCTGCGCGGGTGGATGATTCTCCAGCAGCTGATCGGCGCCTTCGGTCAGGCGACGCACCTGGTCCTGGTACACGGCTTCGACCAATGCCTCGCGAGTGGGGAAGTGGCGGAACAACGTGCCGACCCCGACACCGGCCTCGCGGGCGATCAACCGCAGCGAGGGTTCGTCGCCGCCGGCGGCCGCGGCGAACAACCTGGTCGCGACCTCGATGAGCGCCTCGCGATTGCGCGCCGCGTCGCTGCGAACGGGTTGAGCCACGCGGGCCACTCTAGCGGAACACGTTCCGGTTATGTACTCTCGTCAGCTAATCGGAACGCGCTCCACTTAGCTTCGAGGGGGAATCTCGTGCACGTGTTCGTCACTGGAGGCTCGGGCCTGACCGGGCCCGCCGTCGTATCGGAGCTGCTGTCTGCGGGGCACCGGGTCACCGGGTTGGCCCGCTCGGCCGCCTCGGCGGATCGCCTGGCTCGCCTGGGAGCAGGGCCGTTCGCGGGTTCGCTCGACGATCTCGACCGGCTGCGCGAGGGCGCGGCAGCCGCCGACGGCGTCATCCATATGGCTATCGGTGGGGACTCCGGCGATTTGTCCGGCATCACCAAACGCGACGTCGATGCGATCGAGGCCATGGGGGCCGCGTTGGCCGGGACCGGCAAACCGTTCGTGTCAACGTCCGGGACCATGGTGATGGCTCCGGGACGGGTGAGCGAGGAGACGGACGCGCCCGACCCCGACGCGTTCGCCGCGTACCGGATCCCCGGCGAGCGGGCTTGTCTGGGATACGCCGAGCGGGGAGTGCGCTCGAGCGTGATCCGGCTCGCCCCGACTGTGCACGGCCCGGGTGATTACGGGTTCGTGGCGATGTTGGTGGCGACCGCCCGCAAAACGGGTGTCTCGGCGTATATCGGGGACGGGACCAACCGGTGGCCCGCGGTCCACCGTCTCGATGCGGCAACCCTGTTTCGGCTTGCGCTGGAGAAGGCGCCGGCCGGAACTGCGCTGCACGGAACGGCGGAAAGCGGTGTGCCGCTGCGGGACATCGCCGAAAAGATCGGTCGAAAGCTTGATCTGCCGGTCGTGTCGGTCGAATTGGACGACGCGCCAGCCCATTTCGGGAGCGCGGCGCTGAGCTCGGTGTTCGCCGCTGACGTGCCGGCTTGCAGTGCGCGCACCCGCGCGCTGCTCGGCTGGAACCCGAGCCACCACACGCTGCTGGAAGACCTCGAGCACGGCGACTACTTCACCGTCGTGGAAGGTGCCGGACAGGGGTGACCCAAGCACGCGTTTGCTTTTTCTCAGCCGCCGCGCCCGAGGCTGGCTTTAGTCTTGATCGGATACCGGCCGGCCAGAGAAAGGCCAAACAGCGGTGACCTTTACCAAGTTGACCGACGCCGAGCTGGCGCAGGTGATCGCTGATCCGCAACAGGCCAGGAGCATTCTGTGGCGGCTGCCCACCGGCGACGGACCGAGCGGCTCGGTCGACAAGGCAATCGACGGCATCCAGTTCCTGCTGTCGGCCGCCGACGTGCCGATCGCTATCGCTCCCCAACACATGCCCGGCGAGCCCATCCCGACCCAAAACGGTGAGATCTACTTCGGTTTATCGGCAGACCACGTAGCTGCCATCGCAACACAATTGGCGGCGACGCGATTCGCGTGGGCCAGTCGACGGGCGATTCACCGAAACGAGCACCTGCCGGTGCGGCTGATCGCGGCGTGGACTCGGCGGCGAGACGTCAAGCGCTGCGCATGGTCCATTGCTCCTAGAGCATGGACGTTGTGCTGCGACCGTTAAGGAGCGTTGCCGCAATCTTGATCTCGCACTCTTAGCGTGGAGATACGAGATAACGCCTATTGGCGACCGCAATCCTGGGGGTTCATATGACGACCGCATTAGCCGCGCACGAGGCAATCGAGAAGGATGCGGACGACGCGGACGATCTTCTTTTGGCGGTCGCGGCAATGAACGCGTTTGCGCCCCAAAGGCGCACCGTTCTTGCCGACAAACCCCGCTGGCGCCTCACGGAAGAAGAGATCGTGGGCGCGTCGATGTCAATGGCCAAGTAGAAGTCCCCGCTGGTGGCCAGCAGAAGTCCCCACTCCGCTGCGGGTGGTTGGCTAATTCTTGGCGGCTCCCTTCTTGTGGTCGGCGTGGCGCATCCGGTAGGACTCGCCGGAGGTGACGACGATGCTGGCGTGGTGCAGCAGCCGATCGAGGATGCTGGCGGCGGTGGTGTGCTCGGGCAGGAATCGCCCCCATTGTTCGAAGGGCCAATGCGAGGCGATGGCCAGGGAGCGGCGCTCGTAGCCGGCAGCCACGAGCCGGAACAACAGTTGAGTCCCGGTGTCGTCGAGCGGGGCGAAGCCGATCTCGTCCAAGATGACCAGATCCGCGCGGAGCAGGGTGTCGATGATCTTGCCGACGGTGTTGTCGGCCAGGCCGCGGTAGAGGACCTCGATCAGGTCGGCGGCGGTGAAGTAGCGGACTTTGAATCCGGCGTGGACGGCAGCGTGCCCGCAGCCGATGAGCAGGTGACTTTTGCCCGTACCAGGTGGGCCAATGACCGCCAGGTTCTGTTGTGCCCGAATCCATTCCAGGCTCGACAGGTAGTCGAACGTGGCTGCGGTGATCGACGATCCGGTGACGTCGAACCCGTCGAGGGTCTTGGTGACCGGGAAGGCTGCGGCCTTGAGACGGTTGGCGGTGTTGGAGGCATCGCGGGCAGCGATCTCGGCCTCAACCAACGTCCGCAGGATCTCCTCCGGTGTCCAGCGTTGCGTCTTGGCGACTTGCAACACCTCGGCGGCGTTGCGGCGCACCGTGGCCAGCTTCAACCGCCGCAGCGCCGCGTCAAGGTCAGCAGCCAGCGGTGCCGCCGAGGACGGTGCCACCGGCTTGGCAGCGGTGGTCATGAGGCCGTCCCGTCGGTGGTGTTGATCTTGTAGGCCTCCAACGAGCGGGTCTCGACGGTGGGCAGATCGAGCACGAGTGCGTCGCCGGCGGGGCGGGGTTGTGGGGTGCCGGCGCCGGCGGCCAGGATCGAGCGCACGTCGGCAGCGCGGAACCGGCGAAACGCAACCGCCCGGCGCAGCGCGTCAATCAAAGCCTGTTCGCCGTGGGCGGCGCCAAGGCCGAGCAGAATGTCGAGTTCGGATTTCAGTCGGGTGTTGCCGATCGCAGCAGCACCGACGAGGAACTGCTGCGCTTCGGTTCCCAATGCGCAGAATCGTTTCTCTGCTTGGGTTTTCGGGCGAGGACCACGCGAGGGTGCGGGTCTGGGTCCGTCGTAGTGTTCATCGAGGATGGACACCTCACCTGGGCTGACGAGCTCGTGCTCGGCCACGATCACACCGGTCGCAGGTTCCAACAGGATCAGGGCGCCATGATCGACCACCACCGCCACGGTGGCACCGACGAGCCGCTGAGGCACCGAGTAACGAGCTGAGCCGTAACGGATGCACGAGAGGCCGTCGACCTTACGGCGCACCGACCCCGAGCCGATCGTCGGCCGCAGCGAGGGCAGCTCCCTCAAGACGGTGCGCTCGTCAACCAAGCGATCGTTGGGCACGGCGCAGATCTCCGAGTGGACCGTGGCATTGACCTCGGCGCACCATAGTTGCGCCTGGGCGTTGAGGGCACGTAGGTCGACCTGCTCACCGGCTAACGCAGCTTCGGTCAGCAGCGGCACCGCAAGGTCGTCCTGAGCGTAGCCACAGAGGTTCTCCACGATGCCCTTCGATTGCGGATCCGCACCGTGGCAGAAGTCCGGAACGAAGCCATAGTGGGACGCGAATCGCACATAATCCGGTGTTGGAACAACAACATTGGCGACGACACCACCTTTGAGGCAGCCCATCCGGTCGGCCAGGATCTTGGCCGGAACCCCACCGATCGCCTCGAGGGCTTCGGCGATCATCGCCAGCGTGGTCGAGGCTTTCTCGTCGGCGGCGAACCGCACAAACCGCCACCGCGAATAGGCCAGCACCGCGCAGAACACCATCAACCCCGGTGCAGCTTCGGCCCAATCCATCACCAGATAGTCACCGGGTGACCAGACCGCCGGACGGCGTTGATGCCGGTTAGCGTTGCGCCACAATACTTTCTGCTCGGCTACCAGGCGGCGGAAGTTACGGGCCGAGCCCTGATACCCGGCAGCTCGGGCGATCGGCAGCATCCGCTTCGCCGACATCTTGCCGTGTGATTTCTCGACTCGGGTGGCGACTAGATCGGTGAACGCGTCGAGGTTGCGTGGCCGTGGTTCCCGCGGGGGCGCGCCACCGGCCTCGGCCCGCTCGATGACCCGCTTGACCGTCTTGTGCGTAGTACCGCACAGCTCGGCCGCGCCGCGATACGACCCGACCTGGTGATACGCCGAAATGATGTTCATACGCTCCCTTGCAGACTTCAATAGAGCTCCCTGGGCGGTGATCAAGTGACAGTTGGCGCTATCACCGTCACCGCCCAGGCCCTCAGCTCCCGGAAAAGACACGACGAGCCCGCAAAGGAGTGGGGACTTCTACCTGGCCACCAGTGGGGACTTCCTACTGGCCACAGATGGGGACTTTCTCATGGCCATGGACACGTCGATAACGGTGATCTTGGTGTCCATCATGGTGGTGATCAGCGTCGCCGTGGGCACGATCTTGACACTGAGTTAAGGACCGGATCCGGTCGACCGCGCACGGTGAGGCGCTTTTCAGCGGTTGCGAGCGGTTTGTAGGTTTTGCCTAGTCCCACCGTCAACGGTCCGAACGCACCTTCAGACGAGTTCGGCGCAAGGGGTGACCCGACAGTCGCCCCTCGCGCCGAACGTGAAGTGAATGAAGCGTTATCCAGGCAAGGTGATGGTTCGGCACGGACCGCCTGGTACGCACGCGATTCCTCCACCCGGCCCCGCTTTAGCCCAGGGGCCACCGGGGATTCCGGCCGAGACGTGGCCATCGGAGCGCGCCAACGCCCCTGGGCCGCCCGGAATTTCGGCACCGGCTCCCTGCGGGCCCGCCGACGGCGTGCAGGGGGTGCCGTCAGGGTTATAGCAACCGGGAGCCGGAGGGGCCGGCGGCGGGGGTTCCGGATCGGCGAAAGCGGAGGGTGCGACTGCGATTCCTGCGGCAGCGACACCGGCGAAGAGAACTGGTGTGAGCTTCGAAAGTTTCGCGTTCATGCCATCTCGTCTACCCGCACGGACGAAATGGTTAATCCAACTAACTATGTCTCGTGCGTCACAGGGGACCGAAGTCCTACGCTGGCCGCCGCACCGGGGACCGCAACCGGCTGGTGGCGACGTTCGCCAAGCTCGCCGAGCGGCACCTCGGACCCTGGCGCCGAACGTCGAGTTGTTGTGCCGAATCGGCCATTTCGACGCCAACAACTCCACGCTCGGCGGTCGGCCGAGGTAGTAGCGCGCACTCCTGAGCTGCGGGCCTATCACCACGCCGGCTTTTTCACCGACGGCCGGCGCGCGACGTGGGAGTACCCCCGGATCACGCCAGAGGGCGATAGTGTTTACGTTCACACACCATGGGGCTCGTTGATCATCGCGCTCAACTACTCGCGATGGTCGCCATCTTCGGGGTCCCGTGCTTTTGCCTGGAGGGGGAGAGGTCGCCCCTTTTGGGGCACTAACTCGGCCGGCGATGAGGTGTTGAGGGCATCGAGGCCGGCCGTCACGCCTTGATTTCGTCCTGCTGCGAGGCGACGGGCTTGGTGGGCCACAGCGCCATGCGATCGAGGAGCCGGTCGCGCAGGCCGAGCGTATGAAAGAGGACCGCGCAGACGTGGGCCGTGAAGGTCAGGAAAAGCAGGAAGGCGCCGACGTTGTGGGCTTGGCGCAGCGCCGCATAGACGTCGACGTTGTGCGGTGCGATGCCGGGCAGATGCACGGGTCCCACCAAGACGACCGGGAACCGCGCCGCCGACAGCATCGCCCACCCGGTCAAGGGCTGGGCTAGCAGCAGGGCATAGAGCAGGTACTCCGACCATGTCGCGACGCGCCGTTCGACGGGGCCCATCGTGGCAAGGAAGGGCGGCAGCCGGTGGGTGAACCGGTTCGCCAGGCGCACCACCGCAAACGCCAGGATCAAGGCGCCCAGCGGCCGGTGGATGGCCAGCAGCAGCGGATAGTAGGTCAACGATGTGATCATGACCACCCCGATGAGCAGCTGCCCGATGACCATCGGCGCCATCAGCCAGTGCAGGATGCGCGACGGGAGGGCGAAACGCGTTGGAGCCGTGGTTGTTTCGTTTGTCCCGCTGGTCATGGCAGCACCCGCGCCACGTTGACCTCGCTGGGCGACTTGGGCTCCTCGGCGCGACGGGTGAAGGACCGCGCGTACACGGCCGACCTCGCCGCGGGCAACGGATCGTCGGACGGCGTGATGCCGTCGGGCAGCACCAGCGGGTCGAAGTTGATGTCGCGCGCGTTGCCCTCTTCCTCGGTGTGCACCGCGGTGATGGTGACGGTGCCGGCGTCGACGGTGCGCCGCGATTGCGGCCACGGCTTGGTGGCATCGTGGGTGGGATCGCCGGGCTCACCCACCGTCAGAATCAGCCGCCACTTCAGCGGCCGCTGGGCCAGCGTGCGGATCAGGTCGTCGAAAAGAAAGTCCTTGCCACGCGTCGGCCCCGATGCGCCGGCCACGCCGCCGTCCTGCGGAACTACCGACCACCGCACCGGAACGGTGGCGCCGGCGCTGTTGGTGAACAAGAAGGCGTTGAGCCCGTAGAACGTGGTGTCTGCAAACCCGGCACTCGGCGGCGACTGCTTGATGATTTTCATCGCCGCGGCCGTCTCGGGGTGACGATCGAGAAACGCGGCCATCTTCTGCGGGTCGGGCTTCCCGGTTGAGAGCACGGGTTTGGACGCGAGCAGGCGCTCGTAAAACCCCTCCGGCGTGCTATCGGTGAAGACCGGCACGTTGACCATGGCGGTGCGCCATTGCTGGCCACCCGCGTCGAACAACAGCCCGAGGCCGCGGACAGTCTCGGGCTTGTCCGCCTGGTCCGGCAGGCCCCCGCCTAGCGAAAACCGGCCGACGACCGGGACGGTGCCCTCCCGGAAGACCGCCGCCCGGCAGATCGCCGCGCCCGCGCCGGTGCTCGTGAACGACCCGGTAGCGCTGAGGCCCTTGGCGTGATTTCGCCGGAACCCGTCGTGGCGGCCGTAGACGTGCTCGAAGCGATCGGCGAACCGCGGCGGCGTGAGCGGGGAGTCGGGGCGCAGCCACCCGCCCGCGTAGGCGAACCCGCCGACGTCCACCGCGGCGAATCCGGCAACCGCGCCCATGCCGAGCAATGCGTTCCGCCGAGTCAGCATGAAGCGGCGGCGACGCTCGGTGTCGCCTGGTGTTTCGTCCTCTTGGCCATCCTGCTCAAAGGGCTCCATGCCCACCGTCCTCTTCCGCATTTTCGGGGCTAGCCGCGCAGCCCGGGAACGAATCGGCGGAAGCAATTCACCCATGGGCTGGTGGCGTGCGCAACTGTTGTGGCGAGCCTCGCGCACGCCCGAACCACGGGGCGGGAGGCGAACTGGTTCAGTCGGATTCCACGCGGGCGGCCGCGACAGCCCCCAACCGCGCAAGCGGATTGGGCGGCAAGCTCGGCGTGGCGTTGGGTGACTTTGTGGCTGTAGCCGAGCAGTTCGGCGACGGCAGGGGGTGGGCTCTGATTCGTCATGCAGTACGACGGGTTTGACTGGTAACCCTCAGTATTCGATTCCACCGTATTCCGTGCGATCGTCCTGTCTATTGGATCGGCTGCCGCACCGTACCGGCTTTACGTTGCGGCCGTAGATCCGCAGGACTCAGCGGCTGCTTTGGTAGCGCCATTCGACGGTTCCGGCAGGTGGCACCGAACGGGATTCCAATGGTTTTGGCATCAGCGGGTTCGCAGGCCGTCACTCACCGTGGCGATGTACGCGGCAAGAAGGCGGTCGATGGTTTCGGGGCTTTCCTGAAGGCCCCCGGGACGCCAGGCCAGTGCGAGTAGACCGTTGAAGGTTGCCCACAGTGCAGTGGTGACGTCGTCGGGATCGAGGTCTGCGCGAATGAGACCGGCGGCCATGCCTTCGCGGAGCACCGCAGTGAGGCGTGCGTTCTGGGCACGGGTGAGCTCGGCGATGCGTGCGACAGCCTCGGGTTCGTTCGGCGGCTCGACCAAAATCCGGAACTCGTGTGGCCTTTCGCGCGCAAAACGCGCATAGGCGTTGGCCGCCAACATCATTCGCTCTTCCACGGTGCCGTCCGCCTCATAGGCCGGATCCATGTAGACGCGACTCTCTTCGAGTGCCTGTTCGGCCACTGCGGTCAGTAGAGCGGAACGCCCGCCGACGCGGTTGTAGATGGTCTGCACAACCACGTCGGCCTTTTCGGCGACGGCCTCAAGAGTGAGGGCCTCGACGCCCTGCGTCGCGATGATCTCCCGCGCAGCGTCGATGACCGTACGGCGATTTTCGGCAGCGCGCTGCTGGGTGCGGGTCATCGGCGCAGGTGCAGGAGCGGCGGCGTTCACACCAGAACTGTAACCCATGCAATAGTTGGATTCACTTCCAATCTTTGTATTCCTTCCATTACTGTGTGCGTCATGACCCGAAGCGACCTCACTTTTACCTCGGCCGACGGCACCTGTGCCGCCTGGCTCTACACACCCTCTTCGCACTCCGCAGACGATCGACGGCCCGTGATCGTGATGGCGCACGGCCTTGCCGGGGTCAAAGAGATGCGGCTGGATGCCTTCGCGGAGCGGTTCACCGCTGCCGGCTACGTCTGCCTGGTCTTCGACTACCGCCACTTCGGCGCGAGTTCCGGCGAACCGCGCCAACTGCTCGACATCGACAAGCAACTGCAGGACTGGCGCTCGGCCGTCGCCTACGCGCGGACCCTCGATGGCATCGACCCCGACCGAGTCGTGGTGTGGGGCACCTCCTTTGGCGGCGGCCACACCATAATCACCGCCGCCCAGGACAAGCGCATCGCCGCCGCGATCTCGCAGTGCCCATTCACCGACGGGTTCGCCTCCTCATTCGCCATCCCACCGGTGAGTTCGGTCAAGGTCACCGCCCTTGCCGTGCGCGATGCCATCGGCGCCCGGCTCGGACGTCCGCCGGTGATGGTGCCGTCCTATGGCCCGCCCGGATCGGCTTCGCTGATGTCCTCTCCCGACAGCGTCGCCGGCGTGTCCGCGCTGATCCCCGAAGGGCAGCACGTACCGAAGGAGGTGGCCGCCCGCTTCGCGCTCGACATCATCCGGCACTTCCCGGGACGTCAAGCCCGCAAGGTGTCATGCCCGATCTTGTTCGCCATCTGTGCGAACGACACTGTCGCCCCCGCCAAGGCGACCCAGAAGTACGCCGCCCAGGCACCGCGCGGCGAGATCAAGCTCTACGACGCAGGCCACTTCGACATCTACGTCGGTGCGGACTTCGAACGCAACGTCACCGACCAGCTCGACTTCCTTAGCCGCCACGTGCCCGTCAGCTAATCAATTCGATTACCCCTGAGAGCTGGATTCGACGTCGGCGAGGCGGGGGATCGAGTCCGTGCTGTTGTGCATGCCATGAAAGGGGTCACTTGGAACGTCGGTGATTCATCTGATCGCTGACTTGACATAATGTTGCTTATCGGTAGAACGGCTGCCAGTGTCGAGGCCCGGACTACACCTCGGAACTCGGAGATGGATCGGCCCGCGTCTCGAGGCTTCACCGCATGGACCCGACTCGCCCGGCTCTTCACTACTTTCGGCCGGCTCGCGAGAAGCCATTCGCCCACCAGGAACGTATTGATACTTCCCAAGGACAGTGCGTGGTTCCGTCTCGCCGCCCAGATCCTCGAAACCCGCTCCCGCGCCGACGGTCTCGCCCCCGCCCCGCCCTGCGTTGCATTTCGTCACCGTGACGTATTGACGCTGTGGATCGAGCAGAGCGGTTCCCATCGAAGTGTTCGACCAAAGGGAACATTCGTGGGCCGTCCGAATGTCCGCGCCTACGACGGCTTTAGGGCCACTGGTTCGTCGCCCTGCCCGCGCCTTCAGTGCCGGATCACGAGAACCCGACAACTTCGGCGCAAGACGCGGAATCATCACATGCAATCCCCCGGAGTTTGGTCGAACGAAATTGCTGCGCACGGCCGGGTCAGGCAGTGGGCGCCCCACAGCGTATCGTTTTGTCACTGTGACGCTTTCCTGCGGATCGCCCGACCGAGGGTGTTACGAAGCCGAATAAAGACGAGCGAACCAATATGAAATCGGGTGCTCAGCAGGATAGCTGGGTGGCGAGGTCGAGCAAATCTGCAGCGTTGACATCGAACGCGTCGTCGTATGCTGTGTCGGCCAATCCCAAGGGTCCGAACTCGAATGGACGGGCAACGAAGGCTGTTTGGAAACCCAGGCTCGCGGCCGCACGAATGTCGTATTTGTGGCTGGCCACCATCATGATCTGCCGCGGTGCGAGTCCCAGGTATCGCGCCGCCATATGGTAGATCGCCGGATCGGGCTTGAACACGCCGGCCATTTCGGCGGCGAACACTGCATCCCAGGGCAGTCCGCCACGTTTCGCGATGTTGATCAGCGCCGACACGTCCGCGTTCGACAGGGTGGCAATAATGAACTTCTTCTTGAGCCGTGTCAGCCCCGGTAGCACGTCGGGCCACGGCACGAGGCGCTGCCACGCCAGGGTGAGTTCCTCACGCTCAGCGGCGGTCAAGTCGGTGATGCTGTATTCGGCCAGCAGTGATTCGAGGCTGCTGCGGTATACCGAGTGCACCGTGATCCAATTGTCGCGGTCCGGTTTCGCCGCCTCCAGACAGCTGAAGTACGCAGCACGCCAACTGTTTACGAAGTCGCTCCAGTCCACGTCCTGATTCCGGCTGCCGCAGATACGCTGAGCTTCGCTGCACACGGTCGAGTGGAAATCGGTAACCGTGCCCTGAACATCGAACAGCAACGCCTTGGCTGCAAACCCTGCCGAGTGGGTCATGAGTGCCATTGTTCATGACCACCGCACTCGCCGCCCGCCTGAGTCGCTCATTGACCGCGGCCGGCATCGACCCCGCACCGCCATCGAACACACCCGCGCCGCGCAACTGCTCCAACAGCGCAGCCGAGCCCTCGCCTAGCTGCGCGACATCGCCCAGACTCCAACATGATTGGATGCGATCTCCGAGCACGACCGCGTGCTCCCGCTCGGGCCGCCACCAGGACCGAGAAAATGGCCGACAACTCTAGCCACACCGATGCCACGACCGTGCTTGAATGCGAAGATGAACAACCCTCCGCCGTGGTGGCTCACATGGCCGGTCGCCGAAGTGGCCGCCACCATCCTGCCGCTGTTTGCGCGGTCTCCTTGGGAAAACGGCAACGGTCAGATGCACAGCATTGTCGGCTGGTGCAAGACAGGTCAATACCACCCACCTCGTGGGCCGGGCCGCGAAGATGAATTCGATGATCCCGACGTTCGGGCCATCACCGAAGCAACACAGATCCTTGAACGCGCATGCCTGCTCATACGCACGTTTGGCAGCAGCGGATCATCTGCCATCGGACTAACCCGGCTCGGGATGCAGGCCCTGCACACCGACACCGTGCGTCAACATCTCGGACTCGGCGACACCCCGCCGCGGCACTGACTCGCCACGCCGCCAAACCCCATCCCACTGCCGCGGCGGCGACTTACGTGCCCGCCCAATTTTTTCATTCGCCACTCCCCACCTGCCTGGTCACAACGGTCAGCTCGAGAACCCGAGCCTGCGCCGCACGGCTGGGTAAGACTGCGACGTGATCACAACGAAGGTATTATCGACACAAGCGGTCACCAGGCGGGCGATGCAGCCCACTTCCTGCCTGACCTTACCGACGAAATCCCTTCTCCTTCTTCCTATTTCGTGAGGACGCCATGCGCGACGAACTGTTTTCCGGCTTCAGTGACTCCGGATGGGACCAAGCCCCCTGGGATGTGGAACCGACCTTCACTGCCGAAGAGTTGCAGATCCTCCTCAACCCCGCACTCTCGGTCGCCGAGGCCGCCGAACGTGTCGGCTGTGTGCAACGCGACGTCATCAGGTTGCGCCGAACATCCTGAAAGGCCGCAGGCTCCGCACGAGCTGCCCGCGCCATGACAGGATTTCATGCTGTCTGCGGAGGGAAGTACATCTCTTGCTTCACCGTGCATACCAGTTCGCCGGTGCGGTTGAACATTGTCCCACTCGCCAGCGCCAGCGAGCCGGCACTGCTGGGTGACGACCGGTCGTAGAAAAGCCAATCCGACAACACCGCCCGACCGTGAAACCACACCGAGTGGTCACGCTGAGCTGACGCCCCGACACCGCCACGCGCCGCGAATGCCGGCTCCGTCAGCGTCACCGCCGACATGTAGGCCACCAGGCTGGCGGTCAGCACCGGATCATCAGGCACACGCCCGTCGGGTCGCCACCACATCGGCGCCCGTGCGGGTGGGACGGTCTCGGTCTCGATGGTCCGGCGCTCGAACCAGCGCAGGCTCGCCCATCGCCCCCGGGAGCCCTCGTCGGCCTCCGCCAGGTGCGGCGCAACCCATGGCAGGGATTCCGGGCTGGGAGCCTCCGGCATGTTTGGTTGGTAAACGACCTGCGCGGCTGCGGAATTGACGACTTTGAACGACGACATCGCTTCCATCAGGATCTTGTCGTCCTGGCGTGCTGTGACCCGTCGCGCCGAGAACGTCCGGCCCTCTTGGAGGTCAACCACTTCGAAGTCAACCGGTTGACGCGAATCCCCCGGCCGCAGAAAGTAGGTATGGACGCTGTGCGGTTCGCGGCCCGCCGCGGTGCGACTTGCCGCCAACAAAGCCTGCGCCGAGATGTGCCCGCCGAGAATATGATTGGCGGGCGCCGGAAGCTGCTGCCCGACGAAGCGCCACTGGCCGACCCTCTCGAGCTCCAAGGTGGCGAGCACGTCGCCGAGCGAAGATGACATCACGACGTATCTTGCCGGATCGCCTCTCAGGCGCTGAGCCGCAGGTATCGCTGCAGCCGCCGCGACGCCTGCCCCCACGCCGGACCGTAGACCGGCTGCAGCGCGCGATCGAGTCGCGCCCGCACAGCGGCGACGTCGAGATGCATTCCGATGGCCACCAGACGGTTGGCCGTGGCCTTCGGCGGCGCCTTGGCGATGTCGATTGCGCTACCCACCAGGTTGACGACATAGTTCCGCACCGTCGCGCGCTGCCGCACCGCCACGACGCCTTTCATCCGGAACACCTGCGGCGGTGGGTTTTCGAGAAGGTTGAGGAGGGCATTGGGGTCGATGCAGCCATCGCTGTGGGCGGTGACGGCGTCCGCATGGACGTGGTCATGCTCGTGCTCGGGCACCAGGTCCACAAAGGACAGCTGCCCGGTCGGCTCAGGCCTGGCGGACGCGTCGAAGAGCAGCTCCGGGGCTATCCGACCTCCGATTGTGCCCACCACATGTATGCGCGGATTGCGTTGCGCCGCACGTTCTCTAACGCGTTGCACCACGACCGACCGTTCCCGCTCGGGCACCTGGTCGAGCTTGTTGACGACGATCAGCGAGGCCGCGCCGTAGCGTACCGGCGGCAGCGAGCCACGATCCACGGTGTCGAAGTGGTTCACGGCGTCGACGACGTCGACCAACCCGCCCGGACGGACCCCCCGGATTTCGCTGAACCCGATGAGCCGCGCGATTGCCACCGGGTCGGCCAACCCGCTGGCCTCGACGACGATGGCGTCCAGGCGCCGAGCCGGGTCCGCGAGCTTGCCGAGTGCTTCGTCGAGCCCACCGCCGTCGGGCAGGCAGCAGATGCATCCGCCAGCGATCGAAGCCGGCTCGTCGACTTGGCCGGCGACCAGACCGGCGTCGATGTTGATGTCGCCGAAGTCGTTGACTATCACACCGATTCGCGTACCGGGATGGTGTAACAGGTGGTTGAGCAGTGTCGTCTTGCCGGCCCCGAGGTGACCGGTGAGCGCAATGACCGGGATCGCAGCCAAAGCCTCACCCTCCACGTCGACACCGGGGACATCCGATCTTAACCGCCGCACCATTGATAGCCCGGCCAGCGTCGGCGTGGCCGTATTGCTCCTCTGAGTCGCGGTCCCCGGCGATCAGGCGTCGTCGCGCACGCCCACTGCTGACCAGTTTGGACCAGTTGGCACGATGCGCGGTGGCGGAGGTGGCGTCGAAGACCAGCTTGTGTGCCCGACCACCAGGCGGCCCTCCGCGGTCCGGCGATTCAGGTTGGCCTGCTGGGTGGCGTAGGCGGCGGCGACGTCCAGGCCGGGGAAGCGTTCGGTGAGCGGCCCGATCGGCCTGCGGGTGCGCTGCGCGTCGTGTAGCAGATCGGCCGCCTCGCGGATCGCGTTATGCCTCAGCATCATTGACCGGCATTCTCCGAAATCATCCGCAGCGCCGCGTCGTACAACGCTCCGGCGTGCAGCTCGAAGAGCCCCACCAGGTTCACCGCATCGCCACCGATCTCCCTGGCGATGAACAATCCATCGGCGCCGGCGATCGCATAAGTGACCAATTGGTCGATCTGCTTGTCGGTGAGCCCCGGGGCGAGTTCGCGCACGATGTCGGCAAGCTCGTCATAGGCCTGGGCCCGGGCCTGGATGAACATCGCGCGGGCGCGCGGCTCGACCGGTCGGCGTTCCAGCGCCAGCATCAGCCCGAGCCGGATGAAGTCGGGCGAGTCCATCAGCGCCTTGGCGATCTGCATCGCCAGCCCGGCCAGCCGGTCGCGTGGGGCGCCTTCGTCGGGAACCTGCCACGCCTTGCGCCAGTCGGCGAAACTGCGCTCGATGACCGCGGCGATCAGGTCATCTTTGTTTTTGAAATGCCAGTAGATGGAGCTGGCGGGCAGGCCGCACTTCGCGCTGACCAGCCCGATACTGGTGGCCTCGTAACCGCGCTCGGCGGCGATCGCGGTGGCGGCGTCGAGGATGCGTTCACGCGACATTTCACCGTCGGCGCGTTTGCGCCGTTTCGGCTGCTTCGTGGCCGCCATATCCGCTCTCCTCCCCCGGGTGCTTGACTCCGTAGTGATCACTACATTACCGTAGTGATCACTACAGGACAAGCCCTCGACGATGCGAGACGACTGTGCCCACTTCAGACATCTATGACGTAGCGGTGATCGGGTACGGGCCGACCGGCGCGACCGCCGCCAACCTGCTCGGCCGGCTTGGCCTGAAAGTGCTTGTGCTCGAGCGTGACTCTGATGTGTACGGTCGTGCCCGGGCGATCTCCACGGACGAGGAGGTTATGCGGATCTGGCAGTCGGTCGGTCTGGCCGACCGACTGCAGCGCGACATGCTGCCTGACCGTCCGCTGAACTTCGTCGACGCCGCCGGGGTGCCGTTCATCGACTTGAAGATCACTCCACGCGGGTGCGGGCATCCGCCGCAGCAGTTTCTCTATCAGCCGGCGGTCGATCATGTCCTGCGCGAGGGGGTGCGACGATTCGTATCCGTCGACGTGCTGTTGGAACACGAATGCCTTCGTGTCCGACCAGATGGCGACGGTGTCGAGCTCATGGTGGCCGACCTGCGCACGGACACTTTCAGACGATTCGGCGCTTCGTATGTGATCGCCGCCGACGGCGGATCGTCACCCACTCGCGGCCAGCTGGGCATCGGGTATTCCGGCCGCACCTACGCGGAGCGGTGGGTTGTCATCGACACCAAGGTCCTCAAGGCGTGGGATGCCCATGACCGACTGCGGTTTTGGGCCAATCCAAACCGCCCCACCGTGGATTGCCCGACTCCACTCGGCCACCACCGCTGGGAATACCCCGCCCGCACGGATGAGGATGAGCCGGAGTTGCTTCGCGAAGAGGCGATCTGGCAGGTTCTGGGCGATCAGGGCATCACCGCTGAACACGTCGAGATCCTGCGCGCCGTGATCTACAGCCACCACGTCCGCGTCGCCGAGCGCTGGCGGGTGGGACGGATCTTCCTCGCCGGAGATGCCGCGCACGCCATGCCGCCGTGGATCGGGCAGGGCATGTCCGCCGGGGTGCGTGACGCGGCCAACCTGTGCTGGAAACTTGCCGCCGTTCTGCGCGGGCAGGCGCCGGAATCGCTGCTCGACTCCTACCAAACCGAACGCGAGCCGCACGTCAGGGAGGTCACCCGCCGCGCGTGTCGTGTCGGACGGGTCATCACCGAGCGCAACCGCGCCGTCGTCGCCCTCCGTAATCACGGCTTGCGCGCGTTGACGCGGGTGCCCGGTGTGAATGCCGGGCTGCAGAAGCTGACGTGGATTCCCGGCGCCCGCTACCGGGACGGCTTCTTCGCCGCCGGAAAAACGCGCGCTGTCGGCTGGCAGATCCCGCAGCCGTGGGTGGCCGAACCGAATGGTGCGCGAATTCGCCTCGACGATCTCCTTGGAGGGCAGTGGGCAATCCTGCATATTGGGCCAGCGCCAGCCGGCGCGCAGGAGTGGACACGGCTAGACGTCCCGCTGATCCAGATCACCGATGCCCCTCTCATCCGCTGGCTAGGGCGCAAAAAAGCCGCCGCAGTGGTGCTCCGTCCCGACGGATTCATCTATGCCGCAGCGCAATCCGAGCATCACCTACCCAAGCCACCGCCCGGCTACAGCGGCAACACCGTTACCACCCCGAGCAAAACGGAAGTCTCCGCATGACGACGAGCAACATGGCCGAGCACGCCGTCACCGTGAACGGCAAATCAATCTTCTTCGCCGAAAAGGGTACGGGCGCGCCGGTACTGCTGCTGCACGGCGGCGGACCCGGCGCCTCGGGCGTGTCGAACTACTCGCGCAACATCGACCCGCTTGCGGAGAAATTTCGCGTGATCGTGCCGGACATGCCGGGATACGGCAGATCTGCCAAAGGCGTCGACCAGTCGGACCCGTTCGGATACCTCGCCGACACGATGCGCGGATTGCTCGATGAGCTCGGCATCGATTCCGCGCACCTGGTGGGCAACTCCTACGGCGGATCGTGTGCTCTGCGTCTGGCCCTTGACAATCCCCGGCGGGTGGGCAAGCTGGTGCTGATCGGCCCCGGCGGCATCGGAACCACCCGGGGACTTCCCACGGCCGGTCTGAACAGCCTCCTGGCCTACTACGGCGGTCGCGGGCCCAGCCGCGACAAGCTGGAAGCTTTCATCCGCAATTACCTTGTGTACGACGGCGCCTCGGTGCCCGACGAGCTGATCGACCTGCGCTACCAAGCCTCCATCGATCCGGAAGTAGTGGCGGATCCGCCGCTGCGCCGCCCATCGGGCCCGATGGCGCTGCGCACACTGTGGCGCATGGATCTCACCCGCGACCGCCGGCTGAAGCGACTCCGCACGCCGACGTTGGTGTTGTGGGGGCGCAACGACAAGGTCAACCGTCCGGCGGGCGGGCCGATGCTGCTCAATCTGATGCCCAACGCCGAGTTGGTGATGACGTCGCGCACCGGCCACTGGGTGCAGTGGGAGCGCGCCGACCTGTTCAACAAGCTCGTCACCGAATTCCTGGACAACACATCGGTTTTCGCCCAATGAACATCTTCGGCAACGTTCACCTCGGCTATATCGTCATCGAAACAGACAGGTTCGCCGACTGGCGCCGGTTCGGCCGCGACGCCATCGGCATGCACCTCGACGACGTCCTGCCCGACGCCATGCGGTTTCGGCTCGACGACAACGCATGTCGGTTCCTGTTGCAGCGCGGCGCGGGCGAGGACGTCACCGCTCTCGGGTGGCAACTCGACGACCACGCCACGTTCGAGGAAATCCTCGCCCGCCTCACCCGGCACGAGGTGCCCCTCACTGAGGGCACGCCTGAGCAGGCCGCCCTGCGCGGTGTCGACCGCTTGGTGCGGTTCCCCGGCCCCAACGGGCTGGCACACGAGATCTTCACCCGGGCCCGTACCGGCCATACGCCACTGGACATGCGGGTGGGCGGCGGCTTCGTCACCGGCGAAGGCGGCATGGGTCACGTGGCGATCGTGTCGAAGGAGCCGCAGCAGATGCGCGGTTACTACGACACCGTCTTCGATGCCCGCTTAAGCGATTACATCGACGAGACGATCAGCGGCCTCAAGTTCAAGATCCGTTTCCTGCGGGTCAACCAGCGTCACCATTCGGTGGCGATCGCCGCGGCCAACCGGCTGCCCATCAACCCGATCCGCACTCGCATCCAGCACTGCAACATCCAGGTCGGCGACCTCGACGACATGACCGCGTCGTATCAGCGAGTCAAAGCGCTCGGGTTCAAGATGGCGCTGTCGGTGGGCCAGCACACCAACGACCGGGAACTGTCCTACTACGCCATCTCGCCCTCGGGATTCGAATGGGAAGTCGGCTGGAACCCTGTCGTCGTCGACGAGAACACCTGGGAACCAACGACATACCAAGGAATCAGCATCTGGGGTCACACCCCGGAGGGCCAGACCATCATCGACAAACTGGCCCAATTCAAGTCCGCAGCCATCTCGCTGCTGCACCGAGAAAACACCGTACCCGCATTCGCGCGCACCGGAATCCCCGACGACTGACCCAAAGGAGCTCGCAATGCTGCGCATCGACACCCATCACCACCTGATCCCACCCGACTACCGGAAAGCACTACAACAGAAAGGGATCGACGAAGCCGGCGGACGAGCACTGCCCGACTGGAGCCCGGAGGCGTCGTTGCAGACCATGGCCGAGCTCGACGTCGGGACCGCCATCCTGTCGGTATCCACGCCCGGCACTACCTTCCTGTCCGAGCCGGCCGACGCCGCCGCGCTGGCACGCGACCTCAACGACTACACCGCCGAACTGGCGGCGGCGCAGCCCGACCGATTCGGGTTCTTCGCCACCGTGCCGATGCCGCACGTCGACGCCGCGGTCGCAGAAACCGTTCGTGCACTTGACGAATTGAACGCCGACGGGGTTGTACTGTTGGCCAACAATGCGGGCGTGTACGTCGGGCAGGACGGGCAGGACGCGCTGTTTGACGCCCTCAACCATCGCTCCGCCGTGGTGTTCATCCATCCCGCCGAATTGCCAGGACCCACCGTGCCCGGCGTTGCCCCGTTCGCGGCCGACTTCCTGCTGGACACCACTCGATCTGCCTACCTGTTGGTGCGCAACGGTATTCGGAACCGGTATCCCAACATCCGGTTCCTGCTCAGCCACGCGGGCGGGTTCGTGCCCTATGCGAGTCACCGGATGGCGATGGCTATCATGGCCGACACCGGTCGCAGCTTCGCCGATGTCCTCGACGACTTCTCCAGCTTCTACTTCGACACCGCGCTATCCTCCAGCGCGGCGGCGCTACCCTCGCTGCTGGCCTTCGCCAGACCGGGGCACATCACCTTCGGATCGGACTGGCCGTTCGCCCCGGTCGCCGTCGGCAAACTGTTCGCCGCCGGATTGGAAACCTACCCAGCCCTCGGCACCAGCACCCGTGGTGCTATCGAGCGCACCAACGCGTTGGCCCTATTCCCGCGGCTCGGCACCGCACCCCACCCCATCCCGCAGTCCCCCGCCCAGCGAATACGCCACTCCCTCAGCCGTGGCGCCATGCGCATCGTCGCTCGCATGACGAGCACCAGCTGATCGACGTCGACCAAGCGGCGCCACAGCCCATTCGCTCCGTATATACAGGAACTTTCCAGCATTATTTCCGCATTTGCGGATATCAGGCGACATACACTCATGGCTTCAGGCCTCGCTACAGCGGCCGAAAGGAGTCAGCCGGTGATGGGTCGCGCCCCCCATGGCGGTCACGCACGGGTCGTTTCGAAAGCCACTGCAACACCTTGTAATTCGGAAGGCCGGCAGTGACCGCGCCGATCTGGATGGCGTTCCCGCCGGAGATCCATTCGGCGCTGCTGTCCAGCGGGCCCGGACCCGGGCTGCTGCTGGCATCGGCGGGCGCGTGGAGCTCACTGAGCACCGAATATGCAGCAGCCGCCAGCGAACTGACCGCGCTGCTCGATGAGGTTCAAGCCGGAGCCTGGGAAGGACCCAGCGCCGCCCAGTATGCGGCCGCTCATGCGCCCTACGTGGCCTGGCTGACACAGGCCAGCGCGGACACCGCCGCAATGGCCGCACGGCAGGAAACCGCCGCGACCGCCTACACGACCGCCCTGGCGGCGATGCCGACGCTCGGCGAGCTGGCCGCCAACCACGCGATGCACGCGGCGCTGGTCTCGATGAATTTCTTTGGCGTCAACACCATTCCGATCGCGCTGAACGAGGCGGACTATTCGCGAATGTGGGTGCAGGCAGCCACCACCATGAGCACGTATCAGGCCGTCTCGACAACCGCCGTTGCTTCCACGCCGCAGGCCACGGCGGCCCCGAAGATCATGAACGCCGGCATGAGCGGTGGCTCCGGGATGAGCGGCGGCAATCCGTACGTAATGGGAACCGCACTGCCGCAAAACCTTCAGGAATGGCTGGAAGCCCTGTTTCCGTTCAACCCGTTTTCGCCGCAGGGCTGGTCGATGCATCCGAGCCTGTCGATGTTTTTGTCACGGGTGGAGACCTTGATTCCGATGTACGCGCACGACCCCGCGCAACTGCTCGAGACCATCGTGATGCTCGCACTTCAGTTCGTGATCCACCGAACCCTGTACCTGATCTGGCTGATTCTTTACAACCCGGCCGGGCTGCTGAGCTTCTTTCTCAGCAATCCGGTGTACACCCTCGCGCTGACCACACCCTTGCTGATCGTGCCCGCGGGAGCGGCCGGAGGCTTGGCGGGCCTGACCGGCCTGGCGGCGGTCCCGGCGCCCACGCTGACCCCACCGGTGTCACCGTCCACGATTCCGGTGACCGACGCTCCCCCGCCGCCGACCGTCGGCGCCGCACCGACCATGGGCACGGCGTCGTCGCCCGGCGCGGCCCCGATGCCGGCATCACCGGCGACGGCGGCTACCCCGGGCGCACCACCCACACCGCCACCGACGATCATTGGACCCGAAACATCGTTTACTGCACAGGCTTTCGTTTCACCCTACTTGGTGGGGGTTCTCGGGGCGGCGACGGAGTCGAGCGTTTCGGGCAAGAACTGCCGCCCGGCCGCCGATGCCACCGCGGCGGCCGCGGCCGCGCCGGCCCCGACCGCGGCCGATCGACAAACCCGGCGACGCCGGCGAAACGCCCCCAGCCGCGTCGACCGCGGCTACCGCTACGAATTCCTCGACCCGGAGGCGGACACCGAGCCGGACGAGCGGGCCGCGGCAGAAGTTGTCCCACAACCGAATTCGTCTTTGACCTCCGAGCGCGGCGCGGGCCGGCTGGCTGTCACCACGGTGACCGGGCGGCGAGCGTCGGGATTGGCCAGGATGGCCGGCGACGCATTCGGTGGCGCACCGACCGTTCCGATGATGCCCGGCAGCTGGAGGCCCGCTACGGGGTGAGGCGTACCCGCGATTCGCAAACCCCGTCGACACTATCCCGGTCCTGTATGGTCAGCGTGTCCACCGGCGCACGCAGACCGCACGGAAACCGAGGGCACTCGATGGCTGACCGGCTCCCCGACAATGCCTTCACGGCGCCCCAGGTGGTGGATCCCGATCTGCGCAAGGTGGCTCGATTCCTGCCCCGCGGGTACGCCCTGCACCGCGGTCTCAAGCTGCAGCGCGCCATCATGAACCTGATGGGCAACGCGGGCCGCCTCCGCACGGTGCCGGTGGTCGCGGTCAACGAGCACGTCACCGTCCGGCTGCACCGTCCACCCAACCTCGCCGAGCATGCGCCCGCGCTGCTGTGGATCCACGGCGGCGGCACGGTCATGGGGCACGCCGCCCAGGACGACAAGTACCTGCGCAAGCTTTCGCACCGCACCGGTGTCGCGATCGCGGCGGTGGAACACCGGTTGGCTCCCGAACACCCGTACCCCGCGCCGGTCGAGGACTGTTACGCGGCCCTGCTGTGGCTGGCGCGCCAGCCGTGGGTGGATCCGGAGCGGGTCGCCGTCGGTGGGGCAAGTGCCGGTGGACTTTTCGCGGCCACCCTGGCGCAGCGGGCGCACGACCGCAACGACGTCAAAATCGCCTTCCAGATGCTGGTGTATCCGATGCTCGACGATCGCACCGGCGCCCAACGCGACGGCCCCCGACGCCTCATGTGGACCGAATCCGACAACCAGCTGGCCTGGCAGTGGTACCTCAACGGGGCCGATCCCGACGAGGCGGCACCGGCCCGCCGCAAGGACCTGTCGGGCTTGCCGCCGGCCTGGATCGGCGTCGGCACCCTGGACCTCTTTTATCCGGAGTGCCTGGAGTACGCGCGGCGTCTGCGCGAGGCCGGCGTTCCGGTGCAGGAGGAGATCGTCCCCGGCGCGTTTCACGCCTTCGACCAGATCGTGGACAAGGCGCCGATCTCCGCCAAATTCTTCGAAAGTCAGTGCGATTTTCTGCGCGGTGCTCTCGCCCCCAACGGGTGACAAGCCAGCCCGGCCCGGTACACCGCTGAATTCCATTGTGCGACAAGCGCTCTCACGCGCCACGGGCACCACCCGCGGCTCTGCTCAGCCCCGCCGGACAAGCCGCGCCATGTTTGCCGGCGCGGCGGACGGGGCGGTCCGCCCGGCCCCGAGCCGACGGCTTTTGAGTGCAAAGTGTGCACGACGTGCAACTATATGAGTATGGCCAATCCCGTTGGGCTACGCGAGCGCCGTCGCCGCCAGACGAGCGCCGACATCCGCGATGCCGCGGTGCGCCTCACCCTGGAACGCGGATTCGACAAGGTCACCGTGGACGAGATCTGCGCCGAAGCGGGAATCTCGACGCGCACGTTCTTCAACTACTTCCCCAACAAGGAATCCGCGATCGCCTACGGCCCCTCGGACATACCGCCGGAGTTGGTCGCCGACTTCGTCGCGGCCGGACCGGCCCCCTACTCGGTGGTGCTGGCGGAGCTGATCACGCTGGCGGCGCACCACCTGCGTGACGTGCCCCCACGACGGGAACACGCCGCCAACATGCTGGAACTCGCCAAGACCTCCCCCGCGGTGTTGGCCGCGTTCCTCGCCGATCTGGAACGATTCCAGAACCAGTTGACCGACATCATCGTGCGCCGCCAAGGCATGCAGCCCGACGACGAGATGGCCCCGCTGATCTCCGCGCTGGCCCTGACGGCGGTGCGTTCCGGCATCGAGAAGTGGGCGAGCGGCGAGGCGAGTGAAACCGACGACACGCCAATGCCTTATGTTGAGCGGGCCGCGGCGCTGGTGAACAGCATCTTCACCAAGTGACCTGAAACACCTCCAGCAAATGTTGCATAAACTGCAAGGTATGCAGATCATGTACTATGCGCTGGTGGCGGTACGCGGGGAGGCTTCAGCAACAAGGCGATCCGGGTGTCGCTACCGGGAACGTCAGCCGGTGTAAGGGCCAGCATTCACCGCGCGTGACGCTCGAGCGCACACGAACCACGGCAATCGACGTAACTCGTTGTTGAGCAGCGCGGCGTGTGGGCACTCGCTTGCCCACGGCCCCGGCGGCACAACCGCTGACCCGCGTCACGACCGCGTGATGGGGAAGGGAACTAGGTGCAGATTTCGAGACTTGTGCGCAACGCCTGGTTGCCGCTGCTGATCGTGGCGGTGGTGCTGGTCGGCGGCTTCGCCGTGGTTCGGGTCAAGTCCTTCTTCGGCGCCCACGACACCGGTATCCTGACCAGCCCGCGGCTCGACGATTCCAAGCCGTTCAAACCCAAGGTCGTCAAGTACGAGGTGTTCGGTTCGGCCAGCCAGGCCAACGTGAATTATCTGGACCTGTCCGCCGACCCCAAGCGCGTCGATGGCGCGCCGCTGCCGTGGACGCTGGTGCTGTCCACCACCGCCCCGTCGGTCTTCCCCAACCTTTCGGCGCAAAGCGACGGCAACACCCTGGGGTGCCGCATCACCATCGATGACGAAGTCAAGGACGAGAACATCACCCACGGCGTACACGCCCTGACCTTCTGCTTGGTGAAATCCGCATGAGCACAACGTTCGACGACACCAGAACCGACGCCATCCCCGTCGTCAAGGAGCCCGTGCGGGAGAAGATCCCCCGGTTCATCCGGACGTTCGCCGTGCCGATCATCATCGGCTGGATCGCGCTCATCGCGGTGCTCAACGTCGTCGTCCCGCAGCTCGACGAGGTCGGCAAGATGCGCTCGGTGGAGATGACTCCCGACGACGCGCAGTCGGTCGTCGCGACCAAGCGCATGGGCGCGGTGTTCAACGAGTACAAGTCCAACAGCTCGGTGATGATCGTGCTCGAGGGCCAACAACCCCTGGGCGCCGACGCCCACGCCTACTACGACGAGATCGTGCGCCGGCTTAACGCGGACACCAAACACGTTGAGCACGTTCAGGATATGTGGAGTGATCCGCTGACCGGGGCGGGGGCGCAGAGCAACGACGGGAAGGCGTCCTACGTCCAGGTCTATCTGGCCGGTAACCAGGGTGAGGCGCTGGCCAACGAGTCGGTGGAATCGGTCCAGAACATCGTCAAGAGCGTGCAGGCACCCAACGGGGTCAAGGCGTATGTCACCGGCCCGGCCGCGCTGTCGGCGGATCAGCACACCGCCGGTGACCGCAGCCTGCAGCTGATCACGGCGGCCACCTTCACGGTCATCATCGGGATGCTGCTGCTGGTCTACCGGTCGGTCATCACGGTGTTGCTGACGCTGGTGATGGTGGTGCTCGAGCTGTCCGCCGCCCGCGGGATGGTCGCATTCCTGGGTTATTACAAGATCATTGGCCTGTCGACGTTCGCCACCAACCTGTTGGTCACGTTGGCGATCGCGGCCGCCACCGACTACGCGATCTTTTTGATCGGCCGCTATCAGGAAGCCCGGGCGGTCGGCGAGTCCCGCGAAGACGCGTACTACACCATGTACAAGGGCACCGCGCACGTGGTGGCCGGCTCGGGGATGACGATCGCCGGCGCCACGTTCTGCCTGCATTTCACCAACCTGCCCTACTTCCAGACGCTGGGCATCCCGCTGGCCATCGGCATGGTGGTGGTGGTCGCGGCGGCGTTGACACTGGGCCCCGCGGTCATCTCGGTGGCCTCGCGTTTCCGTCAGACGCTGGAACCCAGGCGCACGCAACGGATTCGGGGATGGCGCAAGGTCGGCGCCGTCGTCGTGCGCTGGCCCGGCCCGATCCTGGTCCTCACGATCGGGGTGGCACTCGTCGGGTTGCTGACCCTGCCCGGATACCGCACAAACTACAACGACCGCAACTACCTGCCCACGGACCTGCCCGCCAACGAGGGGTACGCGGCCGCCGACCGGCACTTCTCGCAGGCGCGGATGAACCCCGAAGTGCTGATG
Source organism: Mycobacterium sp. MAC_080597_8934 (assembly GCF_000523975.1). Classification (NCBI taxonomy): domain Bacteria; kingdom Bacillati; phylum Actinomycetota; class Actinomycetes; order Mycobacteriales; family Mycobacteriaceae; genus Mycobacterium; species Mycobacterium sp. MAC_080597_8934. Next base: position 422,326 of record NZ_JAOS01000004.1, read on the forward strand.
ATCGAAAGCGACCACGATCTGCGCAACTCGGCGGACTTTTTGGTGATCGACAAGATCGCCAAAACGGTCTTCCGGGTACCCGGGATCGGGCGGGTGCAGGCCATCACGCGGCCGCAGGGCACCCCAATCGAGCACACCTCGATCCCCTTCCAGATCAGCATGCAGGGCGTCACCCAGCAGATGAACCAGAAGTACCAGCAAGACCAGATGGCCGACATGCTGCATCAGGCCGACATGATGCAGACCACCATCGACAGCATGGAAAAGATGCAAAGCATCACCGTGCAGATGTCCAACGACATGCATGTGATGGTGCAAAAGATGCATGACATGACCATCGACATCAACGACTTACGCAACAAAATGGCCGATTTCGAGGACTTCTTCCGGCCCATGCGCAGCTACTTCTACTGGGAAAAGCACTGCTACGACATCCCGGTGTGCTGGTCGCTGCGCTCGGTGTTCGACGCGCTCGACGGTATCGACACCATGACCGACGACATCCAAAGCCTGCTGCCCATCATGGATCACCTGGACACGCTGATGCCCCAGATGGTGGCGTTGATGCCCTCGATGATCGAGAACATGAAGGCCATGAAAACCACGATGCTGACCATGTATTCGACCCAGAAGGGTCTACAGGATCAGCAGAACGAGGCGCAGAAGAACTCCAACGCCATGGGCAAGGCATTCGACGCCTCCAAAAACGACGACTCGTTCTACCTGCCCCCGGAGACCTTCAACAACAAAGAGTTCAAGAAGGGGATGAAGAACTTCATCTCCCCCGACGGGCACGCCGTGCGGTTCATCATCAGCCATGACGGCGATCCGATGACCCAGGAAGGCATTTCGCACATCGGGGCGATCAAGAAAGCCGCCTACGAAGCGCTCAAGGGAACACCACTGGAGGGCTCCAAGATCTACCTGGCGGGCACCGCGTCGATCTACAAGGACCTCAGCGACGGCAACAACTACGACCTGTTGATCGCCGGAATCTCTTCGCTGTGCCTGATTTTCATCATCATGCTGATCATCACCCGCGGCGTGGTGGCCTCGGCGGTCATCGTGGGCACCGTATTGCTCTCACTGGGTGCATCGTTCGGGCTGTCGGTGCTGATCTGGCAGCACCTGATCGGCATCGAACTGCACTGGATGGTGCTGGCCATGTCGGTCATCATCCTGCTGGCCGTCGGCGCCGACTACAACCTGCTGCTGGTGGCCAGGTTCAAAGAAGAAATCCACGCCGGCTTGAACACCGGCATCATCCGGTCGATGGGCGGCACCGGCTCGGTGGTGACCTCGGCCGGGCTGGTGTTCGCCTTCACCATGATGACGATGGCGGTCAGCGAACTCACGGTGATCGGACAGGTCGGTACCACCATCGGCCTGGGCCTGCTGTTCGACACCCTGATCGTGCGGTCACTGATGACCCCCTCGATCGCCGCCCTGCTGGGCAAATGGTTCTGGTGGCCCCAACGAGTCCGCCAACGCCCCGTCCCCTCCCCCTGGCCGAAGCCGGCCGCCCAAGAGCGCGAGGTGCTTGCGGACGCCTGAACCACGCGAAAGTGCAACTGCCGACGGTCCCACTCGGGAAATGCGTCGGCAGTAGCACTTTCGCGGCAAAGGGCTAGGTGACCCAGTCCGGCTGAGCGTCGGTCTCGACGTTGGAGAAGTCCTTGTGGCCCAGGCCGGCGGTGGTGCCGCCGTCGACGACGAACTCCGAGCCGGTGGAGTAGCTGGATTCGTCGCTGGCCAGGTACACCACCAGGTTGGACACCTCCTTGGGTTCGGCGGCGCGGCCCAGGGCGCTCTGGAAGATGTCCTCGGGAACCCATTCGGTCATCGGGGTTTTGATCAGCCCGGGATGGATCGAGTTCACCCGAATTCCGCTGGGGCCCAGCTCCAATGCGGCCGACTTGGTCAGCCCGCGCACCGCGAATTTGGTTGCGGTGTAACCGTGGCAGGCGATGGTGCCGGCCATGCCCTCGATCGAGGAGATGTTGATGATCGAGCCGCGGCCCGCTTCCTTCATCGGTTTGACCACGGCGCGGATGCCCAGAAACACTCCGGTCAGGTTGATGTCGAGGATCCGCTGCCATTCCGAGAGCGCGTAGTCCTCCAGGGTGCCGATGTTGATGATGCCGGCGTTGTTGACCAGCACGTCGATCCGGCCGAATTCGGCCAGGGCGGTGGCCACCGCCGCGTCCCAATCCTCGGGCTTGGTGACGTCGAGATGCAGGTATTGTGTCGCCTCCCCCACCTCGGCCGCGACGGCCTTGCCCTCGTCGTCGAGGATGTCACCGAAGACCACCTTGGCTCCCTCGGCCACCAGCGACCGCACATGCGATGCGCCCATGCCGCGGGCACCGCCGCTGACCAGGGCCACCTTTCCGGCCAACCGTTCTGCCACTGCGTTTCTCCCGTCATCCCGGTGCCCGGATCGGCACGTATGAGCACCATACATATGGCAAGCGATGTATGACCAGGGTTGCGCTGCGGCGCTGACGCAGCAGCGGTCAGGGCAGCGGAGCCACCCAGCGCAATCGGGTGCCCCCGCCCGCGGCGGCGCCGACGGTCAGCGTGCCCCCGACCCGTTCGGCGCGCCGGCGCAACGTCTTCAGCCCGGCCTCGCTGACGTCGTCGGGCAGGCCCTTGCCGTTGTCGATGACCTCGATGCTCACCTCGTCGGCGACTTCGACGGCGATGGTCAGCTTGGTGGCCGCGGTGTGCCGCACCGCGTTGCCGATGGCTTCGGCGACGACGGCTTCGGCCTGGTCGGCGAGCTCGCCTTCCACCACCGACAGCGGCCCCTTGTACTGCACGGTGGTGGCCAAACCCTCTGCCAGCCGGCCGATCACCTCATCGAAACGCTGCCGCAGCCCGGGGACATCGGTTTTGGTGTGGCGCAGGTCGAAGATCGCGGTGCGGAAATCCTGCACCACCGCGTGAAGATCGTCGACCGCCGCATTGAGGCGTTGCTGCACATCGGCCGAACGCGCCCGCGGGATGGTGCCCTGAAGCGCGAGACCGACGGCGAAGACGCGTTGGATGGCATGGTCCTGCAGATCGCCGGCGATCCGGTCCCGCTCGGCGAGCACCTCGGCCTGAGCGCGGGTTTCGGTGAGCTCCGCCTGGACGGCCAACTGCTCGGTGATGTCGCGGATGGCCGCCGACACCATCACCCCCTGTTCCGTCTGCAGCGGGCTCAGACTCACGTCGACCGGGAATACGGTTCCATCGCAACGCATCCCCCACAGCTCCAGGCCGGCGCCCATGCGCCGGGCTGCCGGGGCGGCGAAGAAGCCGGTGCGATAGCGCTCGTGGGAACCGCGATGCCGGGGCGGTATCAGAATCTCCACTTCCCGGCCGATCAGCTCTTCGCGCGGATAGCCGAACATCTGGTCGGCCTGAGCGTTCGCCAGCACGATGCGCCCGTCCGGACCGACGATGACCATCGCGTCCGGTGCCGACTCGAGCAGCGCGTGGAACATGGTTTCCGCTCGTTGGTGTTCGGCGGTCACATCGCGCATCACCGTGGTGAACCCGATGGCGCTGCCCGCGTCATCCGTGAATACGGACAACGCGACACCGGCGCGAAACCGTTGGCCGTTCTTGCGTGCTCGCCAGCCTTCGAATTCGCAGCGGCCCGATTCGCGCGCCGCGGCCAATTCGCGTTCGGCCAGTCCGGCGGCGCGGTCCTCCGCGGTGTAGAGCAGCGCCGCCGGCCGGCCAAGGGCCTCGGCCGCCGAGTAACCCGTCATCGCCTCGGCGCCGGGGCACCAGCGCGCCACGTCGCCGTTGGCGTCGAGCTGGATGATCGCGCAGTCGGTGATCGCTTCCACCATGGCCTCGAGGTCGCGAAGACGCTCGGGCAGGCTCTTGTTGCGAAACGCCGCGCTCAGATAGCGGTCGGCGCCGGGCGATGTCATCAGGCGCGGCCCTCTCTGATTGCCTCCGACGGCACAGATACTACCGCCCGGACGGCTACCCGAGCCGCGGCTGCGAGCGCCGGCGCAGCTCGCCGGGTGCCGTCGGTGGATCACGCTGTCGGGCAGGCGTATTCACACCGCGCGGGCGTGACGCTTTACGACGGCCGGGCCACGATCACCGGCATGCGCACCGAGTGGACGACGGCATTGCTGACCGAGCCCAGCAGGGTGCCGGCCAGGCCGCCGCGGCCGTGACTGCCCACGACGGTCAGCTGCGCGGATTCGGATTGTTCGATCAACTGGCGAGCCGGCCTGTCACAGACCACCATTCGGTGCACCGTGACATCGGGATAGCGTTCTTGCCAACCGGCCAGCCGTTCGGCCAGACTCCGCTCTGCTTCCGACCTGACCGCCGGCCAGTCCATGCCGGGCAGCCCGAAAACTTGCGTGTCACTCCACGCATGAACCGCGTTGAGGTCCACACCGCGCCGTGACGCTTCGTCGAAGGCGATCGCCGTGGCGAGTTCCGATGCCGGCGATCCGTCGATCCCGACCAGCACCGGCGCCCGCTGCGGGTAGGGCATCATCGGATCCTCGTCGTGGATGACGGCGACCGGGCAGCGGGCGCGTCGCACCAGGCCGGAACTGACCGAACCGAGCAACACCCGGCCGATCGCTCCGCGCCCGGTGGAGCCGACCACGACCAGTTCCGCCTCCTCCGACAACTGGGCCAGCGTGGGCGCCGGCGGTGCGTGCCACAGTTCGGTGGTGATCGCGAGTTTCCGGCCGTTGCGGGTGGCGTCTTCGGCGATCTTGACCGCCTCCTGCAGGACCCGGCGACCGTCGTCCTCCTGCCACGCCACGGCTTCGGCCGCCATCGGCACCTGGGGCCACACCGTGGCGGCGTTGACCATGTGGACCAGCGTCAGCGGCACATTGCGCATCGCCGCGTCGCGCGCGGCCCAGCAGACAGCGAAATTCGACGCCGGCGATCCGTCGACTCCGACCAGGACGCCACAGCGCTTGCTGGATGCGGCCATTTCGTTCTCCCTCCGTCATCGGACACGCTATGTCTGAAACCGCGGCCGGTCAGGAGACTTTCGTCCCCAACCGCATGGACGACAGACCTTCGTCGGCCGCTCGCGAAGTGGTGGCGCGCTGAGCAGCCAGCCGGACATGCGATGGGCGTGACGCACGGTCACCGCCCACGGACCACGATCACCGGCGCCGTCGCCGATTGCGCGACATGCGAGCTGACCGAACCCAGCAGCATGCCGGGGAACCCGCCCCGTCCGTGGCTGCCGACGACGACTAGTTGAGCGCGCTCGGCTTCCGCGACCAGCCACCGAGAGGGCTTGTCGCACACGACCAATCGCTTCACATGCACGTCCGGGTACTGTTCCTGCCAGCCGGCCAGCCGCTCGGCCAGCAGTTCCTCGCCCTTCGCCTCGCTGTCGCGCCAGTCCATGCCGAGAATGGGAAACACGCCGACGTCGCTCCAGGCGTGTAGCGCCACCACGCCGACGCCCCGGCGAGCCGCTTCGTCGAACGCCAGGGCGATCGCGGCCTCCGAGGCGGGTGACCCGTCGGTACCCACCAGCACGGGCGCGTCGGCGGCGCGAGCAGCATGGTCATCGGTGTGGACGACCGCCACCGGGCAGTGCGCATGCGCAAGGAGTGCGGCGGTGACCGAACCCAACAGCAGCCGGCCCAACGCCCCGAGCCCCTGGCTTCCGGCGACGATCATCCAGGCGTCCCGCGACGCGTCGATCAGCGTCGGCGTCACGGCCGAATAGATTATCTCGGTGCGCATTTCGGACGGTGTCCCGCCGCCCTGGTTGGCGATGACGATCTTGCGGGCCTGGTCGATGACCCGCTGCGCGCCCTCTTGCTGCCATGCGGGCATGTCGGCGTACAACTGCCCGACCGGCCAGCCCACGACGACGGGCGCGACGGCGTGGATGACGGTGATGGGCAAGCCGCGCATGGCCGCCTCGCGGGCCGCCCACGCCACCGCGGCGTCGGACGCCGCCGATCCGTCGACGCAGACCAGGATGCCGCGGTGTTCAGGATCGGACATGTCGTACTCCTCACGAAATAGGCTGGGCGGCCCGTTGGCCCCGAAGACACGGCCCTGGAAGCGGTTTCAGCGATCGGACAGCGGCCGGAATTGCACGACGTCGCCGAGCGGTCGCCGCGGCGTCGGGCGGGGCGGCAACTCCCCCTCCGGTTCGACGCCCACCCGGATCAACACCTGGGGCACCGCGGCGGGATCGGCCATCAGGTGCCGGATCAGGTCCCGGCCTGCTTCCAGCTCGGTGACATGAGTCACCGGGCAGGTCGCCAGTCCGGCCGCCGTGCACTCGAGCAAGATCCGCGACAGCACCTGCCCGACTCGGAGGGCGTCGGCCCGGGTGTCCTCCGGGGTGGACAGCACAAGGATTTTCGCGTCGTCGTAGCTGCCCGCGGAGCTGCGCTCGTCGAGCGGGTCGACGGGGAATCGGCGGTTCACGTCGACCCGGCGATCGTCGGCCTCGGACACCAGAGCGCTTTCGGGGATACCGTCGAATTTTCTGGACGGCGATGTCCACCAATCCAATTCGTGGTGGTAGTCGTCGTCGTAGCGGCGCAGGGCTTCAGCCAGCCTGGCCGCCTCAATCAGGCCCGGCCGCGCGTCCGGGCCCAACACGTCGAGGGCGACGGAGTGATCTCGCCCCGCGTCGCGCAGCACCGGTTCCAGCGCCGACCAGTGCTTGGGCGCCCGGAACGGCAGCCGGTTCGTCCGGCGACGCAGTATCGCGTCGGCAAGGTCGCGGCGAGCCCGGGCGACGTACTCGGTGGGCACGACGTCGATCGAGGCGAGGTGGTCGAGGTTGTTCGGGTTAGGAAACTGCGCGACGTTGCTGCTCCAGCCGGCCGCGGCCATCGCGACCCGGAAGTGGTCCAGTGCGGCGCCACAGCTGATGATCGCCTCGCGACCGGATTTGTCGGCCGATTTCACTGTTCGGCGCGGATCGACGAACAGATCGACGCCGGTGCTGCCGGCGACCCACCGCCAGGGCTGGCTGTTGTGCAGCGACGGGGCATGGCACGCCAATTCGATTGCCGCCGTGATCACCTCGGTATCCGCGGTCATTTGCATCATCACTGTCACCTGCCTGTCCGCTAGCTACGACCACCTACGACCTTCGGCCGTCCACGCCGCCGGCGCTAGGGTCCTAGGTCCCGTCGAACCCGCGCTTCGGCACGCGATCGCGGTCATGCCGACGCACGTCGACCAATGTCCCCACGGTGCGGGACTTTCGGTCCCTGGCCCGGGGTCACGCACAGTGCTACGGATGAGGGGGCAAATCGCACACGCCGAGCGACCCGTCACCAATGGAGGTGTGGCACATGAGCACTACAAGACCACCGGAGCTTCGCACCCGCATGTTCGCCCGTGTGCTCGGCCCGTTCCTGGTCGTCTTCACCGCGACGACCGTGGCCCGTGCGTCGGACATGCGCAAGCTGCTGTCGGATTTCGAGTCGAACTCGGCATTGCCGTTGGTCACCGGCGGGTTCCTGCTGTTGGCGTCGCTGGTCATCATCGGTCTGCATCGGTGCTGGCGAGGCGCGCCGGCCGTCACGGTCTCGGTGGTGGGATGGGTTTTCGCGGTACGCGCCTTGCTTCTCATGGCCTTTCCGCATGCGTTCATGGCAGCCGCCGACGCCGCCGTCCGGATGACCGCGTTGTGGGTAAGCGGCGACGTCGTCGTCGGCGTGGTAGGCCTGTATCTGGCTTACGTCGGCTGGAAGCCGGTGACTTCGCTGTCCACGCCGGCCACGACCTCGACGCCGGACGTCCCGCGTGCCGCATAAACCACAGACGCCGGCCGCCGGAAGGCAACGCGGCATCCGCGTTGCGCGCTTGCTCGATTACCCTTGCGCCCCTTGGGCAAGTGCCGGACCTGGTGGGCAAGCCGGTACCGTTGCCCAACGTAGGGCGACGCCGCCGCGCACGCTAGGGTCGTTAGACCTCGGGTCAGCGGCTCCCTGCTACGAGTCCGCGCCCGCGGCCCACTGCTTGGCACGCTCGAGCTCGCCGAGTCCGAACACGGCGAGCTCACCGGGCACCATCCAGGCCAGCGCGTGCAAGGTGTGCGCGACCCACTCCTTGTCCGAGACGACCGCGATGCGCCGGAATGCCGAGTGGTGCGGCAGGACCGCGCCCAGGCCGAGCTTGAGATCCTCGACCAGTCCGCCGGGCCCGAAGCCCTGGTAATCGGAGTCGATGACTTCCACGATCCTGATCTCGCCGCTTTTCAGCGACTTCTCCAAAGTGGGCCTGACCTCGCGCAGTTCCTGCCCGCTCAGCCGGCCCGACACCCGGACACCGGTCACTCCCGGCGGCATGTCTGGCAACATCTCGATCATCGAGTCCTCCTTCCCGGCTACCCCAACTCTGCCGGTGCCCGGGCGAACCGGCTAGTGGGGAGATCACTTTCGCCGAAGCGCCCCGGCTATTCGGCGATGCCCGGTTCCCGGTCGGTCATCCATTCGACGAAATCGCAGAGTTCGCGGCGGGGTGTCGCCGGCAAGGGGTCGGCGTTGATCGGTGGCCAGCCAATCCGAAGCAGCATCTGCGGGTAGTTGCTGCCACCGAAGATTTCGGTCCGCACCGCCTCCCGGGTGTCGGCAACCTCCAGCGGTTCGGTGACCGGGCAACTCGCCAAGCCCATCGACGTCGCGGTCAGCAACACCATGCTGGTGGCCTCGCCGGCGCGGAGCCGGGCCAACCTGTCGTCACCGCGGGTGCCCAGCGCCAGCAGTACCGAATTGTCCTCGGCTGCAGACGATCCGGATGGCATCGCCAACATGGGTCCGGCGAACAGCCGTCCCGGAATCTTGGCGCCGGGATCGGACTTGGGTGTGTTGCGCGCCGGAACCCCGGCGACCGCGGCGTAGCGTCCACTCCACGCGGCGAGCTCGATGAGGTAGTCGCGATTCATGTGGTCCCAGACCGATTGCTTCACGATCTCGTGCAGCTTGTCGGCGTCCTCGACCTGGCACAGCGTCACTCCATTGCGGGCGGCCCGGGCGGCCATCAGCGCGATGTCCCCCACCGGTACCGGCCAGGAACTGTAGTGCCGCCGGTCGGTCCGCCGCCGCGGTATCGCCGCGGCCAGCGCGATGTCGACGGGATCGGCTGTGCCGCCGGACAATTCGATTGCGGCAAGGTGATCGGGGTCGGCCGGGTTGGGCAACCGGGTCACCCGGGCCTGCCATCCCACCGCCGCGAAACCGACGACGCAGTGGTGAAGCGCCGCACCACAACTCAGAATCAAGTCGCGGCCGTCGGGATCGGTGTTCGGCAGTTGCCGGCCACCGTCGGCATACAGATGCAGGCTCTCCTGCCCCACCAGCCATCGCCACGGTTGCGTGTTGTGCACGGACGGAGCACGGGACGCCAGGGCCAGGACGGTGCGGATGGTGCCCTCGTCGGGAAAGCGGTTGGTCATGTCGGTCGACCCTTCTCCTTGCCTGCTCACCCCGATCGTGGTCGGGTCACGGCGGCCGCACGAGGGGACGACGTCCTCTGTCGGGAGGGACTTTGTGCCGTAATACCCGCGTTAGGGGCATCTGACCCCGGCGCAGCAGCCGGGACCGGCTCAGCCGACGACCTCGAAGATTGCCGCCGCGGAGGTGACGGCCTTGTCGGCGTTGCCCTCGTCGTGCAGCAGCATCCGCACGCCGACGCGGCCGGACCCACCGGGGTGGGCTGTGCCCTCCACCCGGAACGGGCCCACCTTGCCGCGCGACATGAACATCACGTGCCAGCTGACGACCTGCAGCTTCCTGGTCCCCGCGACCTCGGCGGCCAGATCGATGGCCGCGGTCTCGAGGACGACGTGCTGGGGGCCGATGTGCAGCGCGGCGTCCGGGGATGCCAACTCGGTGCTCAGCTCGGGCAACGTCCAATGGCCGTCGCCGCGCCGGCTCGCGCCGAAGGCCCGCCACAGCGGCGGCAGCTCGTCGGAATCCTCGATCACCAATTCGGTGCCCGAAACATCCATCCGGTCAAGGCCTTCCGGCGGAACGCCGATGATCGCTCCCTGCCCCTCGTTGAACGCAATCACCCGCCCGGGGTTATCGGCGTCGACGATGGTGCATCGCCCGTAGCCCATGGTGCGGCCCTGGTGCACGATGCCGGACCCGACGATCTCGACCCGTTTCACGTCGTAGCCGGGGTCGATGATCTGTACCGACGCGATCACCGGGTTGGGGACGGCGACCATGTCGGTCTGACAGCCCTCCGGGGAGGAAATAGCCAACGGCGCCACCATGATTCCGCCGGCCTCGTTGCGCATGTCGCGGCGGATCGTGACAGTGTCGTCGGTCTCGCCGAGATTCATCGACGAGTGTTTGCGGCCGATGTAGCGGTAGCTCAGCAGACCGGTCCAGCGCCGGTACAGTTCGTCGCGGTAGGCGTCGGTGTCTCCGGCCAACTCCCGGATGTCACGAAGTCGGTCACTCAATTGCGTTGGCCTCCTGGGTTTCTGCCGCGCCGCACCTGGTTGAACGGGACGCCACGGTCGTCGGCGCGCTCGCGCGGGAAGCCGAGCACCCGCTCGCCGATCACGTTGCGCGCCATCTCGGTGGTGCCGCCGCCGATGCTGGCGATCTGACGACCCAGATAGCGCGTCCCGATGTCGAGCAGGCCACCGGCGCCGTCGACCACGGCCGCCGGGCCGGCCACCGCCAGCGCGGTGTCGGTTTCCACGTTGTGCACCTCGGCCATGGACAGGCGGATGATCGATCCCGCGGCCGGCGGCAGGGTTCCGTCGACCACGGCGTGAAAGACGTGCTCGCTGAGCTGTCCGTGCACGGCCCGGTGCACCAGCGCCCGACCCACCGCTTCCTGCAGCCGCGGGTCGCCGGGACCGCCGACGGCGTCGATCAACGACAGCAGATCGACCGAAACGTCTTGGGCCTCAGCGATTCCCGGGCCGCTGGTGTACTCCGAGCCGTCTCCCATCGTGCGGCGCTCGTGATAGAGCTGCCGCGACGCGACGTCCCATCCTTTCCCCGGTTCACCCAGCACCGCGTCGTCGCCCACGTCGACGTCGTCGAAGAACTCTTCGCAGAACTCGACCGAGCCGTTGACCTGCCGGATGCGATTGATGGTGACGCCGGGATGGGCAAGCGGCACCAGAAACATGGTCAGGCCTTCGTGTTTGGGCACCTGCCAGTCGGTGCGGGCCAGGCACAGGCCGTAGTCCGCTGCGAACGCCCACGTGCTCCAGGTCTTGGCGCCGTTGATGATCCAGCGATCCCCGCGGCGCTCGGCCCGGGTGAGCACACCGGCCAGGTCCGATCCCCCGCTGGGCTCGGACAGCAACTGCACCAGCACTTCCTCGCCGCGCAGCGCGGCCGCGATGTGGGTGCGCTTCTGCTGCTCGCTGCCCATGTCCAGGATCGTGGCGCAGCAGATGGCGAAGGACGGGACGTTGAGCAGCAGCGGCGTCTCGTAACCCACCGACTCGGCGTCGAACGCCTTCTTGTATTCGTAGCTCAGCCCGAGCCCGCCGTATTCGCGCGGGAAACAGATTCCGGCGAATCCGCCGTCGTAGAGCAGCTTTTGCAATTCCCGGGCCCGGTACCAGGAGCTGAGCTCGTCGCGCTGCAGCAGCGCCGCCCGGGCGGGATCGAGTCGCGGCATGTTCGCGGCCAGCCAGGCCCTGGCCCGGCCCCGAAATTCCTCGACCGACTCCGACGTCACCGGATGGCCTCTCGTTGCAGCGTCGACCTTGTGCTGGGCGACTGTACAGCACCGCCGCGGCGGGTGTACAGACAGCTCCCTACGAACGGACCGGCCGGGTCCGCGAGACCCGGTGTCCGGTCGCGGCGTCGCCCGCAAGTAATCTGCGTCGAACCGCCATGACCGACACACATGTTTTCGATGAAGCGCTGCGCCTCGACACGCTGGGCGCCGATGCCCGGCGTGGCCGCACCCACCCGGAGTGGGCCAACATGGTCGGACCGTTCGGCGGCATCACGGCCGCCACGCTGCTCAGCGCCGTCCACGCCCACCCCGACCGCATCGGCGACCCGCTTGCCCTGACCGTCAACTATGCCGCGCCCATCGCCGACGGCGACTTCGACGTCACACTGCGGGCCGCCCGCACCAACCGCACCAACCAGCACTGGATTGTCGAGCTCAGCCAGGACGACGTGGTCAAGACCACCGCCACCGCGATCTTCGCGCTGCGGCGCGACAGCTGGTCGGACACCGAAGCGCGGCCGCCCGGCACCCCGCCGCCCGAGCGGCTGCCGAGCGTCGATCCGGGCCTGGTTCGGTGGACCGGCCGCTACGACATGCGGTACGTCGAAGGGGCGATGCCCGGGCGAGACGCGGATCCCAGCCCGTCGTCGACCAGCACGCTGTGGGTCCGCGACAAGGCGGGACGCCCGGTGGATTATCCGGCGCTGGCCGCATTGTGCGACATCTTCTACCCGCGGGTGTTCTTGCGCCGCGGCGGCTTCGTGCCGTCCGGGACCATCTCGCTGACCACCTACTTCCACGCCGATCAACACGAGCTCGACGCCGTGGGCGACGACTTCGTCCTGGCCAGCGCCCACGCCAACCGCTTCGACCGCGGCTATTTCGACCAGAGCGCCCGGGTGTGGACCCGGCAGGGCGGGCTGCTGGCCAGCAGCCATCAGGTCGTCTACTTCAAAGGCTGACGGGTTTACACTTCGCCAGGAAAACGTCACGTGCAGACCCGTGCGAGAAGAATCGAGCCGCAATGACCGAGCGCGCGCACAGCGCGGTCGCCGACACCCTGCCGGCGATCGAATCCATCAAGCAACTCAAGGCGCGCTACTGCCGCTACCTGGACACCAAGGACTGGCCGGCCTGGCGGACGATCTTCACCGACGACTTCCTCAGCGACACCTCCGAAGCCGGCGGCGCGGTGATCGCCGGCGCCGACGACTTCGTGGCCTTCACCCGCCGGGCACTCGGCCGCGCCACCCAGCCCACGGCGCATCAGGTGCACAACCCCGAGATCGAGCTCACCTCGGCGACGACCGCGCGCGGGACGTGGGCGCTGCAAGACGTCGTCCGCTTCGGGCCCGGGATAACGTTGGTCGGCTACGGCCACTACCACGAAACCTACGAAAACATCGACGGCCAGTGGTTCATCAAGAGCTCCAAGCTAACTCGACTGCGCGAGGACATCGTGACTCCCCTCTTCTCGATCTACGTCTCCCCCCGGATCCGCGCCGCGATCGGCACCATCGCCGGCCGCCTGATGGATCGGTGACCCGGCCATGACCGCCAACACCGTTCTGGTCACCGGCGCGTTCGGACAGGTCGGCAAGCGCTGCACGCAGCTTCTGCTGCAGCGCGGACGCACCGTCGTCGCGATGGACCTGCGCAACGACAACACCGCCGCCGTCGCAACCGAACTCGCCGCCGGCGGCTATCCCGGCACGCTGATTCCCGCCTACACCGACCTGCTGGACGCCGAGGCGGTGCGGGACCTGGTCACCGCCCACCAGCCCGACGCCGTCGTGCACCTGGCCGCCGTGGTCTCCCCGCTGTCATATCGCAAACCCGACCTGGCCCGGCGAGTCAACGTCGGCGGCACCGAGAACCTGTTGGCCGCCTGCACGGCGCTGCCCCGCCCGCCCCTGTTCCTGATGGCCTCCAGCGCCGCGGTCTACGGGTCGCGAAACCCCTACCGCCAGCCGGAGCGGATCACCCCGGATACCCCGGTGAACCCGATCGACCAATACGGCCAGGACAAGGTGCTGGCCGAGGCGGCAATCCGGGCCAGCGGGCTGCCGTATGCGCTGTTCCGGCTCGGCGGGATCATCTCGCCGGACACCCACGCCTCCATCAACGGCGACTACCTGCTGCTGATGCGATCGATGCCCAGCGACAACCGGATGCACGCGGTGGATGCGCGGGACGTGGCGCTGGCCTTCGCCAACGGCGTCGATCGTGCGGCCACCATTTCCGGCAAGGTGCTGCTCATCGGCGGCAACGAGTCTTACGTGCTCACCCAGCGCGAACTGGAGGACGCCATGATGGAGGCCGTCGGGCTGGGCCGGCTCGGCCCGTCGGCCAGTTTGCCCGGCAACCCGGCCGACGACCGGGGCTGGAGTTTCACCGGCTGGTACGACACCACCGAAGCCCAGCAGCTGCTCGACTTCCAGGAGCACGACTGGAGCCAGACGGTGGCCTGGCTGGCCGAATCGCAGGGCCGCAGCCGGCTCGCCCTGCGACTGCTGGGGCCGCTGCTGCGGCCCCTCCTGCGCACCATCTTGATCGTGCAGCGCCGGCTGGAGGGACGCGGCCCCTACGCCGACCCGTGGACGTTGATCGAAAAGAAGTACGGCACAGCGGCATTGGCGACCGCCGACTAACCGGTTCGGTCAGCGGTCGATCCACGCCAGCTGCGCGTCGGCGTGGTGGCCGCCCACCGGCGGCGTGAGTCGATCCAGCCGGGACAGCTGCTCGGTAGTCAGCTCCAGCGCGTCGGCCCCGACGTTTTCTTCCAGGCGGGCGACGCGTTTGGTGCCCGGGATCGGCACGATGTCGGGGCCTTTCGCCAGCAACCAGGCCAACGCGACCTGGGCCGGCGTGGCGCCGACGTCCGCGGCGATGTCCCGCAATTCGTCGGCGCAGCGCAGGTTGTGGGCGAAGTTCTGTTCCGCGAACCGCGGGTTGGTCCTGCGGTAGTCGGTGTCGGGCAGCTCGTGCGCGGAGCGGATAGCGCCGGTGAGGAAGCCGCGGCCCAGCGGTGAGTAGGCGACGAACCCGATCCCCAGTTCGCGCAGCACCGGCAGTATCTCGTCTTCCTGGTCGCGGGTCCACAGCGAGTACTCCGATTGGACGGCGGTGATCGGGTGCACCGCGTGCGCACGGCGGATGGTATTCACCCCGACCTCGGAGAGACCGATGTGCCGGATCTTGCCGGCGGCGACCAGTTCGGCCAGCGCTCCGACGGTGTCTTCGATCGGGGTTTGGCGGTCGAGGCGGTGCTGGTAGTACAGGTCGATGCGGTCCGTGGCCAGCCGGCGCAGCGAACCATCCACGGCGACACGGATATTGGCGGGGCTGCTGTCCAGGCCGTCGCGGCCGGTGTGCGAGATCAGGCCGAACTTGGTGGCCAGCACCACCCGATCGCGCCGCCCGCGCAGCGCTCGGGCCAACAGTTCCTCGTTGACGTAGGGGCCGTACACCTCGGCGGTGTCGATCAGCGTCACACCCAGCTCGATGGCGCGGTGCACGGTGCGGATCGATTCGGCGTCGTCGGTGCCGGCGCCGGCGTAGGCCACCGACATTCCCATCGCCCCCAGGCCCAGCCGGCCCACCTGCAGTCCGCCGAGTTGAGCCTGCTTCATGGCGCGTCTCCTGTTCCTGACGTGGTTGCGCGCGGGGCCGAACGGTAGCGTGGCGCTGTGTCCCGCGTCGAGCTTCCCGCGATCTGATGCAGCACGCAAACAGCGCGCGGCCGGCGCGCAATCTGGCGGTCGATTATTACCGCGTGTCCGGGGTGGTGCTGATCGTGCTCGGGCACTGGCTGGCCGGATCGGTGACCTATCACGACGGGCAGTTCGGCCGGCAGAACCCGTTGGTGGACATGCCCTGGACGCAATGGCTGACCTGGCCGTTCCAGGCGGTTCCGACCTTCTTCCTGGTGGCCGGGTACGCCGGCGCAGTGTCCTGGACGCACCGGCACGACGAAGAGGGAGTGCCCCGTCGGTCCTGGCTGCAGCGCCGGCTGGCCCGGGTCCTCGGGCCGACCGCGGTGTATGCGGTGCTGGTGTCGGCGGTGGTGGTCGCGCTGGCCGCCTGCGGCGTGGCGGGTTCGGTGCTCGAGTACGCCGGTTGGGCGGTGGCCATGCACCTGTGGTTTTTGGCGGTGTATCTGGTGGTGGTGTCGTTGACGCCGATTGCGCTTGTCGTGCAACGCCGTTGGGGGCTGTGGGTGCCCGCGGCACTCGCTGTGACGGTGGCCGTGGTCGATGCGGCCCGGATCGGCGCCCATCTGCCCCACCTCAGCTGGGTGAACTATGTGTTGGGCTGGGGAACGCTGTATCAGCTCGGGATCGCTTGGCACGAAGGGTCATTGGCGGGCCGTCGGCCGTGGCTGCTGGCCGGCGTCTCGGCGGTGCTGCTGGCGGCATTGATCTGGCTGCGCGTGTATCCGGTCAGCATGATCGGGGTTCCCGGCCAGACCATCGACAACACCACGCCGCCCACCGTGGCGCTGCTGGCCTTCGGCGGCGCCCAAACCGGAATCGTGATGGCGGCTGCACCCGCGCTCAACCGCGCGCTGCGCGCCATCCGGGCCGAGCGGGGGCTCTCGATCGCCAACAACAACATCATGGCCCTCTACCTGTGGCACATGATTCCAGTCGTGATCGTGGCGATCGTCGGATATCCGGCCGGGCTGTTGCCGCAGCCCCCCGAAGGCAGCGTGCAGTGGTGGCAGGCCCGGCTGGAATGGGTGGCCGTCCTGAGCGCGGTGACGGCGGTCGAAATGGTGCTGTTGTGGTGGGCCCGAAGGCTTTTCGCCGCGCCGCTGCCGCTGCTTGGCGTTCCCCTGCCCGCGCGCGCCGCCGAACCCGTGCTGCTGGCCGGTGCGGCACTGGCGGCCTACACCCTGTCCGTGGTGGCCGCCGAGGGCTTTGCGCCCGACGGGCGGTTCCCGTGGCCGACCGCCCTGGTTTTCGCGGCCGGTGTGCTGCTCGCGGCGTTACGTCCCACCGCTCGCCCGGTGGAGCGGCCGGCGTGAACCGGGTTGTTCGGCCGGCGGCGCGGCCGCGTGCTCAGGCCGGCGGTCGCGCGACGATGACCGGTACCCGCACCGAGTGCAGGACGGCGTTGCTCACCGAACCCAGCAGCAGCCGGGCCAGCCCGCCCCGACCGTGGCTGCCGACCACGACCAGCTGCGCGGTTTCCGAGCTGCTGATGATGTGTTGCGCCGCCCGGTCGCGGGCGACCAGGCGATGGACGGTCACGTCGGGATAGCGTTCCCGCCAGCCCGCCAGGCTCTCGGCGAGGTGCCGCTCCGCTTCGGCTTCGACTATCGGCCAATCGATTTCGAATACCTCGGTGACCGCGGTGTCGCTCCACGCGTGGATGGCCACCAGATCGACGCCGCGCCGGGATGCTTCGTCGAACGCGATTTCGGTGGCCAGTTCGGAGGCCGGTGAGCCGTCGGTGCCCAGCAGCACCGGCGCGCTGTGCGGATCCGGCAGCTCTTCGTCCCGCACGACCGCGACCGGGCAGTTCGCGTGACGGACCACCGCCGAGCTGACCGAGCCGAGCAGACCGCGGGCCAGCAATCCATGTCCGGCGCTGCCCAGCACCAGCATTCGTGCGGTGCCGGACAGCTCGAGCAGGGCGGGCACCGGGGCCGAGTAGAGCAGTTTTCGGCCGATCGGAACCTGGCGGTCGGCCGGCATCGCCTCCTCGGCGATCTTGGTGGCGTGCAGGATCGCTTGTTTGCCTTCGTCTTCCAGGTTGGTGGCCAGCGCCTCGGGGTACGGGACCGGCGGGTACATGGTGGTCGGGGTCGACACCGCATGCACGATGGTCAGCGGGCAGTGGCGCATCGCCGCTTCCCGGGCCGCCCAGTAGGCGGCCGCGTTCGAGGCCGGCGAGCCGTCGACCGCGACGGCGATGCCGAGTTGCTGGACGGGTGCGGACATTTCATTCTCCCTCCATCGGTGACCATGCTATTCCGCGGAGGGGGTGTCGGTCGTGAGGCTTTGGTCCTCAGCCGTCGGGCCGGAGGGCTCCCGTCGAAAGGAGGCGGCGCCGCTGCAAGTGCGCGATGATCCAGAACGGCAGCGCCACGAAGACGGTACCGCCGATCAGGTTGCCCACGGTGGTGACGCCGATGTTGGTCAGCAGGCCGTGGTCGCCGAATCCCCAGCCGATATCGCCGCGCGCGGCGATCGGGTGAAACAGGTTGAGCAGCAAGGGAAGTCCGACGAACCCGACGTTGGCGATCACGTGCTGGGTGCCACCGATCACGAACGCGAACGGGCCGTAGAACGCCAGCGCCATCCGGGCCACGTCGCTGCGGGCCTTGAAGAACATGCACATCGAGGTCTGCAGGAACCACGTGCACAGCACGGCGAGCAGCAGCGCCGTCCAGAACGGCTGGCCGGCCTTCTGGGTACCGACGGTCGCGGCGCGGTCGGCGAAGGCGCCCAGGTAGGGGCCGCCGGCGGCGGCGCACACGGTGACGAACACCAGCGCGCCGACGATGTTGCCGACCAGTCCGACGGCGACCAGCACCACGTAGCTGCGGATGCTCAGCGCCCGTTGCAGCACGGCGAGAAAGCCGGCGGCCATGTCGGCGGTGATCAGCGACATGCCCGACACCAGGATGAGGACGAAAGACATGCCGAATGCCAGGCCCATCAACAGGCTCGCCACCCCCGGTGTCTTGACGCCGGTGCTGACCACCAGGGCCAGCAGCACACCGAAGGCCACCATCGCGCCGCCGACCAACGAGCGCATCAGGAACGCCCACGGGTGCGCCGCCTTTTCCACCGCCATGGCCGAAACCCGGTCCACCATGGCGCCGACCGTCAGCGGCTCGAAGGGATCCGCGGTGCCGCCGTCGCCGGCGACGGCGGCGGGCAACGCGGTGACCGTGTCCACCACCGCCACCGCGCCCTGGCGCTGCGGCGCTGAAGCGTTGATCGTCATCGGTGTTCGCCTTTCGTCAAGGTGTTGAGCGCGTTGAGGATTCGGGTCACGTCGTGCTCGCCGAGCTGCTCGCCGTCGAAGACATGGCGGAGCAGGATCTTGAGGTCGAGCATCTGTTGCAGGTAGACCAGGCACGGCGGGCACTCGTCGAGGTGCTTGGCCACGATCGGCCCCCACTGCTGCGGGTCGGCGTCGACGAGGTCGTCGACCAGGCGAACGAAGTCGACGCAGTCGATGGCGGGGACGGTGTTGTCGGGAACGGTCATGGCTGGTACCGCTTTTCCAATTCGTTTCGGAGATTTCCCCGGGCCCGGTAGAGCAGCGCCCGCTGCGCCTCGGCGGACAGTTCCAGCAGCTCCGCCGCCTCCTCGGCCGAGATGCCGACGAGATCCCGCAGGATCACGAGTTGGCGCTGGCGCGCGGGCAACGCGTCCAGCGCCTCGCGCAGGTAGCCCAGCAGCTCACGGTGCACGGTCTGGTCTTCGGGCAGGAACCGGCGCGATGGCGGCACCCTCCAGTGGCCGGCATCGGGATGCCCGGCGGGATGCATGCGGCCGGAGAGCGGGTCGACGGCCTCGATGTCCGCGTCGGCCAGCACCTCGTGACGGCGGATCCGCGACTCCCGGCGGCGGTGCCGCGCGGCGGTGTGCTTGACGATGCCGAACAGCCAGGTGCCGACCGACGATCGGCCCTGAAACGAGTCCGAGGATCGCAGCACCTGCAGCCACGCCTCCTGCACGGCCTCTTCGGCCACCGCCGGCGAATCCACCATGGTGCGGGCGAAATTCAGCATCGGCCGGTGAAAGTCGCGCACCAGGCGGGCCAGCGGCACACCGCCGACCAACCGCCCCGCGTCGGTGCCCTCCGGCGGCACCGCCACCGGGGTCACCATCGACCCGTGCTCAGCCGCATCCGGCCAGCTCCCAGCGCAGCTGCGCCTCGGACGGGGACTGGACCGGAATGAACGCCGCCTCCCGGTAGCGCCTGCTCGCCGATGTCCTGCTCGCATAACCCTTGCCGCCGGCGGTGCGGATCTCCACATCGGCGCTGGCGGCGGCCAATTCGGCCGCGGCCAGCCGAAGTGACAACAGCTCCTTCTTGCTCGGCGCCGCCGGCCCGCCCACGGCCGCGGCCAGTTTCGCCAGCGTTTCCTCGGCTGCGCCCAGCTTCTCGGTGATGGCTTCGACGTCGGCGCGAAACACCGCGTTGACTCCGCCCAGCCCGAGGCCGGCCTGCCGCACCGCGGTCCGGCTCAGCCCCAGGCACATCGCGGATTGCAGCACAAGGAAAGTCGGCCGGACCGCCTGCAGGAAGCCGTCGAAATCGCGGGACAGCACCTGCTCGTCCGCGATGTGAGCGCCGTCGAAGTTCAGATACGACGAGGCGGTGCTGCCCAGGGCGAGCAGATCGAAGTGCTCGCCCAGGATCACCCCGGGCGTGTCCAGCGGCACCGCGACGATCAACCGCTCGCCGGCCTCGGTGCGCACCGCGGTCACCATCGTCGAATCGGGATACAGGTTGCTGGCCCACCTGATCGGCCCGGACACCCGGTAGCCCCCGGCCACCGGCGTGGCGGTCAGCTCCACGCTGCCACAGCCCGCCGCCTCCTTGAACGCGGCGGCCATGCCGGTGACCCCCAGTGCGCTTCCGCGCAGCAGCGGCCGGACCGCGGCGGCGCTGAACGGGGTTGCGGCCGTGAGCAAATACTCGACCGTCATGCGGTGCGCCCACAGCGAGAAGCCGGTGCTCATGCAGATCCCGGAGATGGACCGGATCACCTCGGCCATGACCGGCAGCCGGCCGTCGCGGTTGCCCGGGGCGCCGATCCCGAGCACGCCGGCCTCGCCCAGCGCGGTGAAGCTGCGCCGGGCGCTGTCCTGGCCGCGGTCCAGCACCGCGGCATGAGCCCGGATGTCCTCGACCAGCGCGGCGTCGAGCAGGCCGGTTGCGCCATCCACGGTCGCCGTCATGCCATCACCTCCGGCGTCCCGGCATCGAATGCCGTTGGGGCCCAGCGCAGTTCGCGGTGCTCATCCGGTGACCAGGGTGGAGTCGACGCTGACCGGGTTGCGGAAGGTGTTCACCACCGGCGACCAGGCGATGGCGTTGTCGTGGATCTCCTTCAGCGTGGCCTCGTCCGCGTCCCCGGCCAGGCTCACCGTGCAGCGCACCGCGCTGAACCCGAGCCGCTTTCCCGGCGGGGTGTCCCCGACACCCCACACCGCGGAGATGTCGATGTCGGCTTCCATCTCGACCTCGATCTTGGTCAGCGTTACGCCGCGGTGCGTGGCGTTGGCCAGCAACCCCACCGACACGCAGGAGCCCAGCGCGGCCAGCGCGGTCTCGGAGGGGTTGGGCGCCGAGTCGTCGCCCAGCAGCGCGGGGGGCTCCCCCACCAGCATGGGCGCCAGGTCCCGGACGTAGGTCATGTTGCGGAATCCCTTCTCGCACACCGTCTTGGCCTTCAGCGTCTTCTTGCCGGTCTCGGGGTTGGCCTTGGCGTTACAGGACAGCCGGTCCAGGCCTTCGGCGTCGATGACGAGCGCGTCGGTCATATGACTTCTCCGTTTCTCGCTGATTGTGCGGCTTCACGGAGTTGGTGCTCGGCGGGCGCCGACGCGTGACGGCGG
The DNA here is from genome assembly GCF_000523975.1 of Mycobacterium sp. MAC_080597_8934. Taxonomy (NCBI): domain Bacteria; kingdom Bacillati; phylum Actinomycetota; class Actinomycetes; order Mycobacteriales; family Mycobacteriaceae; genus Mycobacterium; species Mycobacterium sp. MAC_080597_8934. The sequence goes on from NZ_JAOS01000004.1 coordinate 443,607, forward strand.
GCCGGCCTGCTGCGGCGGTGAGCCGGCCCACATCGGCGCCGGCCACCGGCGGCGCGGTTACCGCCGCGCGCCGCGCGGCGGAATTTGCTCAGCGGAACAGGCTTTGGGCGATGTAGTGGCCTTCAGCGGGCGGGGGCGGGACGGCGAAGATTGCTGACCCGATGTGGCGGATGTACTCGTTGAGCAGGTCGTGGGCGCCCAACCGGTTCTGCAGCCGGATAAAATCTTGCGGATCTTTTTGATACGAGATGAACAGCAGGCCGGCGTTGAGTTGGCCGTTGGCGTCCAGGCCGTCGGTGTAGTTGTAGGACCGCCGTCGGATCATGATGCCGTCGTTGTTCTCCCGGGCGGCGAGGCCGACGTGCGACATCGGATCGATGAGCGGATTGCCGTCGGGGCCCTTGGCGGTGAAATCGGGGGTGTCGAATTCGTGCCTCCCGGACAGCGGCGCGCCTTCTTCCTTGGTGCGGCCGAAGATCCGCTGCTGATTGCCGATCCGGTCGACGTCCCATGTCTCGAGCAGCATCCGGATCTTGCGGACCACTTGGTAGGTTCCGCCGTTCATCCACGGCTGGTCGCTGTTGTCGACCCACACGAACCGATCGTGTTCCGCCTGGCTGGCGATGTTGCGGGTGCCGTCCTTGAACCCCAACAGGTTTCGCGGCGTGTGCTGGCCGGGGCCGGCCGAGGCTCGGCCGAAGCCGAGCACCGCCCAGAACGGCGAGACGATGTTGCGGCCCAGCCGGGCCAGGTTGCGCACGGCGTGGTAGCAGACCTGCGGGTCGTCGGCGCACGCCTGCACGGACAGGTCGCCGCCGTGCAGGCGAGGATCCAGGTTGTCGCCGTTGAGCGGTGGCAGGTCGGTGAACACCGCGGGCCGGCGCGCGGCCAGTCCGAAACGATCGCCGAACAGCGACGGCCCCAACCCGATCGTGACGGTGAGGCTGGCCGGGCTCAACCCGTCGGCCTCCCCGGTGTCGGCCGGGGGCTGCACGTCGACCTGCGGCTGCACGGTGCCGACCGGCTTTCCCTGCTGCAGGATCGCGGCCGCCGCCGACCAGCGCGCCAGCAGGGTCTGCAACTCGGTGCGGCCGGCACCGGACGCCAGGGAGAACGACATGAACATGGCGTAACGCTGTGGCGGCGTGTCGATTCCGCCCTGGTGCGGCTGGCCGTAGAAGGGGTAGCTGCGGCGCAGGTCGACGGTGTCGTGGTCGTCGCCGCGCTGCCCCGCCGCCACGGCGTGCCCGGCGAACCCGCCGCCTACGGCGCCGATGGCGACGCCGCTGAGGCCGGCCAGCACCGCGCCGCCCAGCGCGCGCCGGCGCGACACGGTCGTCGAATCAGGTTCCACGCCTTCGCTTTTCGGCGCGCTGTCGGTGGGTTCGATGGGGTCGTCGGTCATGGTCAGCCGGCCGAGACGACTTTTTGCGCGACGGTGGACAGGCTTTGATGCAGCGGCTGGATGACCGCGGTCAGCTTGGGCGCGTCGCTGGCCTTCAGTGCCGGCGTGTAGGTGCGGTAGCCGCCGAGCGCGCCGGGGTCGCGATATCCGTCCAGGGTGGCGAGCACGTTCTGGAACTGCTGGTCGATCTGGTGGACCAGGTTGTTGTCGATCTTCTCCAGGCCGGGGCGCAGCGACGCGTACGCCTGCTGGGCGCCTTCCACGTTGCCGGAAAAGTCGACCAGGTCGATGTGGCTGAAGGCCTCTTCCTCACCGGTGATCTTGGTGTTCTGGATTTCTTCGATCAGGTCGCTGGCGCCGTTGGCCAGGTCCTCGGGCTTGTACTGCAGGGTGGCGACGATGCCGTGCAGTTTGCCGACGTTGCCCACCAGCTCGGTGCTCAGCGCCTTGGTGCCCGGGGTGATCGCGCCGGCCTGCCACAGGTCGCGCTCGATCGCGTGGAAGCCTTTCCACCCGACCTTGGCGTCGACCGGGGTGGACTCCCGCATGTCGATCAGATAGTCGAGGCTGCCGGCGTTGTCGCCGACCGCGAAGCCGGGCAGCACGAATCCCTCCACGGTGGATTCCGAACGCTCCCAGTACAACCGGGCTTTGGCGTAGGCCGCCTTCGCGGCGTCGAGGTTGCCCGCCTGCACGGCCGCGTCGAGGGCCTTGGCGCCGTCGTTGAGCTGACCGATCTGGTTGACGATATAGGCCGCATAGTCCTTGGTGCCTTGGCTGAGGACGGTCGCGACGGTGCCCGTCGGCGTCGCCGGAGCTTTGCCCGTCACCGTCAGGGTCTGGTACTCGGTGCTGGCCCCGGGGCAGTAGAGCTGGTAGGAGCCGCCGTCCAGGGTGAGGGTGAACGACACCGGGTCCAATCCCGGTGCCAGGTTCTCCTTTTCACCGACGATGCGCTGGTCGCGGAGCAGTTCGACCTCGCTGATGCCGGGGGCATTGGTGTTGGCCACGGTGAAGGTGACCGGCCCGGCGGGCACGTTGGTGGTGTCCAGCGCGCAGCCGTCCTTGCCGGCGCTGTTGGTCAGGGTGATCTTGACCGCGCTGCCGCCGCCGGGCTTGGACTGCGCAGCATGGTTCGCGTTGTCGCCGGAGTGGCCGCATGCGGTCACCGACAGCATCGTCGTCGCAACGAGAACCGCTGCGGGCCAAGCGGATTCACGAGACCGGCACGTTGCCCCGGCGATGCGCCTCACCATCGATTGCTTTCCTCTCATCTTCTCGCTTGCGGTCCATGCGCACCGAGGCTAGCGCCGACAGCGCGCACGCCACCGCGAAACCGGCGATTACCAAGGGAAGCCAGACATTCCACAGCTGTCCCTCCCCCCGGTTGCGGTCGCCGGCGGCGATCGCGGCGGTGGTCGCGTGGTCTTCGGCGGCGGACGTGGACCAGTCGGTCGCCAGCCCGCCGAGACTGACGGTCTTGGCCCCGGTCAACCCGCCGCCCGTCAGCACCGCCGTGCGGTTGCTCGCCGCTTTCGCACTGATCACCGTGTCGCCCCGGGTGAGCACCGTGTACACGGTGGTCGTCGACCATTGGCCCTGAAACGGCCCCGGGGTGCGCGCCGCCGCCAGACCGACCGGCAACCGGCCGCCGGTCATGTCGCGCAGCTGGTCCAGCGTGATCTCGGGCGCGCCGTCAACCCCGGCGGTTTCGGAGGCCTGCCACGCCTGGACCGGCAGCCCGTCCACGCTCTGGTCGTCGGCCGGGACAAGCTGGATGTGGTGCACGGTCGAGGTGCCCGCGGGGGTGACGGTCAGTTCGCGCCCGTGCGGCCCGGTCGCCATCGACACCGCGGCGGCGTGCCCGGCGCGGTCGGTGACGGTGCGGGTGCGCGCGGCGTCGACCGTGTCCCGGGCGGGCGCCGCGACCGCGAGCACGGCGGCGATGGCCAGCAGCAGCGTGGCGGCGGTCGCCAGCAGCCGGCCTCGGGCGCGCGGGGTGGCCGCCAGCCGGGCCGGCCACAGGAACACGACGAGCACCGGCACGGCGTACAGCAGCCAGCCCAGCACCTCGACCAGACGGGGGTCGGCGGGGATGCCGAGCACGCCGGTGGTGACCGCGCCCAGCACGGAATCGCTCGGGATCCAGCCGGACAGGTCGAAAAGCTGCCGCTGGCCGATGTTCAGCCAGCCGGCCTCGTGCGCGGTGCGCAGCGCACCTAGCACCAGGCCGGCGGCGATCAGCACCAGGAACACCCCGGTCACCCGAAAGAACCGGCCCAGGTTCAGCCGCAGGCCGCCGAAGTACAGGCCCACGCCGAGCCCGATCGACGTCGCGATGCCCAGCACCCCGCCCAGCACGGCGAACCACCGGCTGCCGTGCGAGGTCTCGGCCGCCGCCAGCAGGAACACCGACGTCTCGAAGCCCTCCTTGAGGACGGCGAGGAAGGCCATGGCGCCCAGGGCCAGGGCCCCGCCGCGGTGGACCGCCTGGCGGGCTTCGCGCTCGAGTTCACCCTTGAGCTGCGCGGCGTTGCGGTTCATCCAGATGATCATCGAGGTCACGAACACCACGGCGACGGCGTTGATGACGGTTTCCATCATCTCTTGCTGGGCCTGCGGCAGGCTGGTCGCCAGCAGGTCCAGGCCGACGCCCACCGCGACGCTGAGCAGCACCGCCACCGCGACGCCGGCGAACATCGGGCGCAGGGTCTGGCCGTTTCGCTTGAGGAAGGCGGCGACGATGCTCACGATCAGTGACGCCTCGAGGCCTTCACGCAGACCGATGAGAAACGTGCCGATGAATACGCCGAATACGCCCTGCATACGCCCGATTTCTGTCCCGCCGATCGGGACTTTCGGCTTAGCGTAGCCTAGCTAAACTCCGGCCGGCGGCCAGGTCCTGCGGGCGCCGGGTCAGGCGGCCGGCTGCGTCACGAAGTCGATGAGTTCTTCGACCCGGCTGATCAGCGCCGGCTCGAGGTCGTTCCAGTCGCGCACCCGCGAACGGATGTGCCGCCACGCCCGGGCAATGTCGGCCTGATCGGCGTGCGGCAAACGCAACGCCCGGCACACGCCGTGCTTCCACTCCACGTGCCGGGGCACCTCCGGCCAGGCCGCCAGGCCCAGCCGCTGCGGTTTGACCGCCTGCCAGATGTCGACGTAGGGGTGGCCGACGACCAGCGTGTCGGTGCCACCCGGCCCCCGTCGCACCGCGTCGGCGATGCGCGCCTCCTTGGAACCGGGCACCAGGTGGTCGATGAGCACGCCGAGCCGACGCCCCGGGCCGGGTGCGAACTCGGCGACGATGTCCACCAGATCGTCGACGCCGCCGAGTTGCTCGACGACGACGCCTTCGATCCGCAGGTCCTCCCCCCACACCTGCGCGATCAGTTCGGCGTCGTGACGGCCCTCGACGTAGATGCGGCTGGCGCGGGCAACCCGCGCTCGCGCGCCCGGCACGGCGACCGATCCGGACGCCGTCCTGGCCGCGGCGGCCGGCGCCGGCCGCCGCGGCGCTGTCAAGATGACCGGGCGGCCTTCGAGCAAAAACCCAGGGCCCAAAGGAAACCCACGCACATGACCGCGCCGGTCTTCCAGATCCACCCGACCGTATTCCACCCGCACCACCGCGCCGACGTAGCCGGTTTCCACGTCCTCGATCACCAGCCCCGGCTCGGCCGGATGCTCGGTCGAGCGGGGCTTGCGCCGACCCGGCGCAAGGACATCCGTTCCATAGCGATCCATCACGCGGCGATACTAGAAAGCGTTGGGGCCAAGCATCGTTACGGCGCGCCACCGTGTGCGAATCGTGACCGAGACCGGCGCCGCTGAAACCGTGCCGGGGCTGCCAGCACCGCCGGCGAGAAAAACGCGTTTAACTGTGTGGCGTTACCTGGCTGATCGCGTTACCGATGGTACGTTGCTAGCCAGGTAAAGCACTGCCGCTTAAGCGCAACCGCGGCGGTTAGCGAGGTGGACGTATGGACCTGGCACACTGGGTGACCAGCATTGTGGCTTTCGTGCGGGCCGGCTACCCCGCCGGCATGCCGGCCACCGGTCACGTGCCGTTGGTGGCGTTGGCGCACCGGCGTCTGTGCCACGACGACATCACCGCCATCGCAACCGATCTCATCGCCCGCCGACTGTGGCCGATCAGCTCCGTTGACATCGGGGTGGAGATCACCCGGTTCACCAATCAGCTGCCCTCACCGCAGGACGTCGACCTGGTGTTGCGCCGCGTTCACGCGATCCGCTGCTCGCGCGGATAGCCAATTGCCCGGCGGTCCACCGCCGTCACGGAGTTTCGGGCACCGGGCCGCCGCAGGCCTTCAAGTAGTCGGCGTAGTTCCAGGTCTGCAGAAACTGTTGGCCCGCTTGCCTTCCCCGTTCGCAGAGAGCTTCGCGTTGCTGTGCGGTGATGGCGAAGTCGATCGGGCTGACGTCCTCGGCAGGCACGAAGATGGTGCGCCGCACGGTGCACGGGTCGTCGATGTAGGCGTTGTCCTGGTTGCTGACCAGCGTCTCGATCGCCGCGATCCCCAACGACACCGGGCCGTGTACGGGATGGGTGGGCGGAATGCCCGGACGGGCCGACAACCGGATCCCGAAGGTGGGCCATTGCGGTTGCCCGTCCGGCCGGTCGAACAACTCGACCGGAAAGTCCGACAGCAAGCCGCCGTCCACCCAGGTGGCACCGCCGACCCGAACCGGCTCGAACACATACGGAATCGCCGACGAGGCGTGCACCGCGCGGGCCACCGGGAAGTCGTCGGGGTCGATGCCGTACGAGCCGAGGTCCCAGGGGATGCGTACCAGCCGGCGCCGGGACAGGTCGCTGGCGGTCACCACCAGCGACCAGGCGAACTGCTCGGGCGCCTCGCCGGTGCGCAGATCGCCGAACGTCCGCACGCCCAGATCGCCGAGCAGACCGGCCAGCAACTGCTCCAGGTAAGCCCCGCGGTACACGCCGTCCGACGTCAACAGCGACAGTCCCCCGCCGATCACCGGCACGTGGCCGATCAGGTTGCGGTCCAAGAACTTCCGGTAGTCGATGGTGCGCATGATGTCGGTCAGCCGGCTCAGCGGCTCGCCGGCGGTCTGCAGGGCCGCCACCAGCGAGGCGACCACCGCGCCGGCGCTGCTGCCGGCCACCCGGGGAAACCGGTAGCCGGCCGCGGCCAGCGCATCCACCGCCCCGACCAGCCCGATGCCGCGGACGCCGCCGCCTTCGCACACCAGGTCGGCACGCACTGTGTTCACCATGACCCCCTTACCCGATTCGCTGGCCGTTGCGACCGAAGAAGTGCAGGTGCCCGGGCGCGGGATGCAGGCGCACCCTGCTGCCCTTCTCCGGGGGGTTGCGCCCGTCGACACGCGCGACGATCGGCGCGTCGATCACCTTGCCCGAACCGGTGATCCGGCCGTACAGGTAGGCGTCGGCACCCAACTCCTCGACCACGTCGACCTCCATCTCGACACCGAGGCCGCCCAGCTCGAAATGCTCGGGACGCACCCCGACGACGACTTCGCTTGCCGCGGCGGCGATCTCGCGTGGCAGTGCGATCGGCCAATCACCAAGTGACACAGCCGAATCCACTACCGGCAAGGTGAACAGGTTCATCGCCGGCGATCCGATGAAGCCCGCCACGAAGACGTTGCTCGGATTGCTGTAGAGCTCCCGGGGCGGCGCGAACTGTTGCAGCACACCGTCGCGCAGCACGGCGACGCGGTCACCCATCGTCATCGCCTCCACTTGGTCGTGGGTGACGTAGACGGTGGTGGTGCCCAGCCGCCGCTGCAGCGCGGCGATCTGGTTGCGGGTCTGCACCCGCAGCTTGGCGTCGAGATTGGACAGCGGTTCATCCATCAGGAAGACCTGCGGCCGGCGCACGATCGCGCGACCCATCGCCACTCGCTGCCGCTGACCGCCGGACAGATCTTTGGGTTTGCGATCCAGATACGGTTGCAGGTCAAGCAGTTTCGCGGCGTCCAGCACCCGCTCGCGGATCTGCGCCTTGGGGATCTTGGCGATCTTCATGGCGAACCCCATGTTCTGGGCCACCGTCATGTGCGGGTACAGCGCATAGTTCTGGAAGACCATCGCCACGTCTCGTTGCTTGGGGTCGACGTTGGTGACGTCCCGGTCACCGATCAGGATGCGTCCGGAGTCCACGGTTTCCAGCCCGGCCACCATCCGCAGTGAGGTGGTCTTGCCGCATCCGGAGGGTCCGACCAGCACCACGAATTCACCGTCGCCGACAACGAGGTTCAGGTTGTCCAGGGCGGGCCGGTCCGCCCCCGGGTAACGCCGGGTCGCTTGCTGGAACGTCACCGAAGCCATGCTCACCCGCCCATCCCGGTGACGGCGATGCCGCGGACGAACGAGCGTTGCGCGATCGCGTAGATGATGACCAGGGGCAGCATGATCAGCATCGAGGCTGCCATCAGAACCGGCCAGCGGGCAACGTATTCGCCCTTCATCCGGACCAGGCCCAGGGTCAGGGTGGCCAGGCTGCTGCGCTGAATCATCAACAGCGGCCACAGGAAGTCGTTCCAGACGTTGACCCAGGTGAGCACGGCGAGCACCATCACCGCCGGCCGGGCGTGCGGCAGCAGGATCCGCCAGTAGACCTGCCACGGTGTGCAACCGTCCAGGATCGCCGCTTCCTCCAGATCGGTGGGAAGGGTGCGGAAGAATTGCCGCATCAGGTAGGTGCCGAAAGCGCTGCCGAAGAACCCGGGCACGATCATCGCCCACGGGGTGTCGACCCACCCCAGCGTCCGCATGATCAGGAATTGCGGGATCACCGTCACCGTCAGCGGCACCATCAGCGTGCCCAGGTAGACCACGAACAGCGTGTTGCGGCCGCGGAAATCCAGTCGGGCGAAGGCGTATCCGGCCAGGGAGCAGAAGAAGACATGCCCGGCGGTGACGCAGCCGGCGTACAGCACGGTGTTGACGAACATCCGCCCGATCGGCATCAACGCGAACACCTCGGTGTAGTTCGACCAGCGCGGGCGGGCCGGCACCAGCGTGGGCTCGCTGACCTCGCCCTCGGTTTTCAGCGATCCCGACACCGCCCACGCGATCGGGAACAGCGCGCACCAGGCGATGCCCAGCAGCGCGGCGTAGACGGTGGCGGCGCGGAGCACGGTGCGCTTGATGACGGCCTCACTTGAGCCACGGGAAGTCTCCAAGGAACGTCGATGGCTGACCCGCAACTGCACCACGGTCAGCACCAGCAGGACCGCGAACATCACCCACGCCAGCGCGGAGGCGTATCCGAATTCCAGGAACGAGAAGGCATGCTGGAACAGCATGATGCCCAGCACGTAGGTCGCCGACTCGGGTCCGCCGCTGGGGCCGGTGAGCACGTAGACCATGTCGAATGCCTGGAATGCGTGGATGATCGAGATGATCACCACGAACGAGATCGACCCCCGGATCAGCGGCACGGTGATGGCGAAGAATTGCCGGATCTCGCCGGCGCCGTCGATCCTGGCCGCCTCGTACACCGTTTCCGGAACGCCCTGCATCGCCGCCAGCAGGACCACCGTGGCGAACGGGACGCTGCGCCACACGCTGACGATGCACAGCGACGCCATGGCCCAGCGGGGCTCGACCAGCCACGGCACCGGGCCCAGCCCGACCCAGCCGAGCATGATGTTCAGCAGCCCGTTGTCGGTGTTGAAGACGAATTGCCACACCACCGCCATCACCACCGAGGAGATGGCCAGCGGCAGAAAGACGATCGTCCGGAAAATGCCGATTCCCCTGACCTTTTGGTTCAGCACACCGGCGACGGCCAGGCTGATGGCCACCGTCGGGACGACCGATCCCAGCGTGAAGATCACCGTGTTGCGGATCGCGATCAGAAACAACGGGTCGGAGCTGAACAGATCCGTGAAGTTCTTCAGCCCCACGAACTTCGGCGGGGTGAACACGTCCCACCGCTGAAAGCTCATGTACAGCGAGAAGCCCAGCGGAAAGAGCATGAACACAGCGACCGCCACCATGTTGGGCGCGACGAACAACCGGCCCGCCCATGCGTGCCGGCGCCACGGGCTCGGGTTCTTCGGGGTCCGCCGGGCCGCCTCGGTGTCCAGCGCGGTCATGGGCTGCGCAGCACTTCGTCGACGGAGCGGGACAGCCCGGCCAATGACGTCGCGGGCCGGCTGCCCCGCAGGATCGGCCCGAAGTTGCGGTCCATCAACGCATTGACCTTCTCCCACGCCGGGGTGATCGGCAGGCCCTGGGAGAAGGCCGGTCCGTCGGTCAGCACGCCGAGGTTGCCGACCCGCCGGTGCGCCCTGGCGAATCCGTCCGATTTGAGCGCCGAGCGCAGCACCGGAACGAACAGGCAGGATTCACCGATCAGCGCCTGCCCGACGGGCCCGGTGGCGAACTTGACGAACTCCCAGGCCTGCTCCTTGCGCGGGCTGCTCGATGAGATAGCCAGCCCGGTGGCGCCGATGTCGGAACAGGCGGGCTGCCCCTTGCCGACCGCCGGACCGACCGGCAACGGAGCGACGTCGAAATCAAGGCCCTCGGCGCGGAGGTAGGTCTGGTAGCGCCAGTGCCCGCCGAGCGCCATGGCGGCCCTGCCCACGGCGAACAGGTTGGGCGTCGACATCGACTGTGTCTCCGAGGCATTGGGGGCGACCCGGTATTTGTTGGCCAGGTCGGCATAGAACTGCACCGCCTCCTGGAAGGCGGCGTTGTCGAAGTTGAAGTGTGTCGGGTTCAGCCGCGGATCCGACCAGGGCACGCCGTTGTTCATGGCGAACAGGCCGGCCGAGTAGTAGGAGCCCCAGGTGTTGACGAATCCGTACTGGGCGGCCCGGCCGGAGGCGTCGCGCTTGGTCAGCGCGCGCGCCGCGTTCAGGAATTCGGTGAAGTCCCAAGGGTGTTGCCACGCCGTGGGCGGCGACGGCACTCCGGCCTCGTCGAAGAGCCGCTTGTTGTAGAACAGGTAGTTGCCCGACCATTGCTCGGGAAGGGCGTACTGCTTGCCGTTGAAGGTGAAGGTCTCGTACAGCGCGGGGATGCTGTCGGCCTGCAGCTGCTGGGCGAACGCCTTGTCCCGCGCCAGCAGCGGGCCCAGATCCAGCAGCACACCGCGGTCGGCGAGTTCGGCGTAGGACAGTTCCCACGCCATCAGCACGTCGGGGCATCTGCCGCCGACGCAAAACGTCGAAAGTTGTTGCATCACGCCGGGCCCGGACAGCACCGCCCGCACCTTGATGTCGGGGTGGCGGCGCGCGAACTCGTCGATGATGCGCATCCGCGCGTCCCGCTCCTCCGGATTGGCCGCGAAGAAGAAGGTCAGCGCGCCGTCGTCGGAGCCGCAGCCGGCCGACCATGGGGCGAGCGCCGCCGCGGAAAGCGCGCCCGCACCGCGCAGCAGGCTGCGCCGTCCGAACGGCCTATCGAGCATGGTCCTCCCGGTCTGGCCCGGTGCCGGTCCGGTGGCCGGCGTCCTCTGACGTCCTTGGTACCCGATCAGGTTGTGATGTTCCTGAACCGGCCGGCGGGTGGCAGCGCCAGCGTTGCCCGGCGGATGCGCTCAGGGTCGCCGGTGATGTCGATCGTGTGGATGCGATCGTCGGCCCCGATGCCGATCATCAACAGGATCTGGGCGCGCCCGCGGGCAGCGATCACGATGCCCGGTGTCCCGTCGATGAGCATGACAGCACCGGCGCGGGCCCGCCCGGCGAATCGACAGGTCTCCTGCGCGACCCGGGTGGCGCCGCGCAGCGCGGTCGGCACGTCCGCGGGCACCAGGACAGGATCGACCGTGCGCAGTACGTCGGGGGCCAGCAGCTGCAGCAGCGCGGCGATGTCACCGCCGCGCGACGCCGCCAGGAACGCCTGCACCACCTCGACGTGGCGCTCGATCCGGTGCCCGTCCCGGCGGGGTGGGCCGGCCGGGGCGGCGTGCAGCCGGGCGCGGGCCCGGCTGGCCAGCTTCTTGGCGGCGTCCGGCGACCGGTTCAACAATTCGGCGATCGTCTCGAACGGCATGGCGAACACGTCGTGCAGGACGAAGGCGACGCGCTGCGCCGGCGAGAGCCGATCGAGCACCACCAGCAGCGCGGTGCTCACCGACTCGGCCAGCAGGGTGTCCTCGTCGGCCGGCGACGACGCCGGCACGGCCAGCCGGTCCAGCTCCTCGGGCGCGGCGAGCGGTAGCTCGGCCCGCCGTTTGCGCGCCCGCAGCTGATCGAGGGCCTCGCGCACGGTGATCGTCGTGAACCAGCCGGACAGGTTGTCGACCGCCGCGAAGTCCGCGCGGCTGGCCTTGAGCCAGGCCGACTGCACCGCATCGTCGGCGTCGGCCAGCGAGCCCAGCAGCTGGAACGCGACCGACCTCAGGTGGCGCCGGTCGTCGTCGAAACGCTGCGCCAGCTCCGCCAAATTTCGTGGGGCGTTCATGGGTCACCTTTTCCGCACGGCAGTCGTCAAGTTGGTGACCGCATCCCTCCGACATGCCAAGGAGACCACCATGACCATACCCATCACGGGTCGCGGGGCGCTGTGTACCCGCGCGGCCGGCCGCGGCGAGAACCCCGGAAACGGCTGCGCGGCAAGGGATTGATGCACATGAACACCGTATTCGTCGGGATCATACTGTTCACCGCGGCCATCACCGCCGCGATCGCGGTGGCCGACTTCGTCCCGGCGCGATTCGTGCTGGCCAACTCGGCCGAGGTCGGGGTGCCGCGGTCCTGGCTGCCCGCGCTGGGTGCGGCGAAATTGGCCGGGGCCGCCGGCCTCGTCGTCGGGCTGCTGGGGTTGCCGGCGCTGGGAATCGCCGCGGCCGCCGGGCTGGTGGTGTTCTTCGTCGGTGCGGTGCTGACGCACCTGCGGGCCGGCGTGCTGTACAACATCGCGTTTCCCGGGGCCTACCTGTGTCTGTCCGCGGCATCGCTGGCCTGGATGGCTCTGCGCTGAATCGGGCGCGAGGTCAGGCCGGGAAGTAGCGGATCCGGTTGATCGCGTTGGCCCGCCAGGCCACATCGGCGAACATGATGGCGCGGCCGTGACCCGAATACAGCGAGACCGCCACGGCGGGGCCGGCGCTGTTCATCTTGGTGAGGCCCACCCCCGCCAACTGTTCGGCCAATTCGGCCAGTTCGATCGGGTCGCGGTCGCCCAAAGTTATTGCCGCCGTTGATGACAACGCCTGCGCAGCGGCGAACTTGTCGCCGGCTGCGACGGCGTCGAGGAAGCGCCGCACCAGCCGTTGGTGCGGCGCGCCCACGCGGCGGAATCCGGCCATGAAGCCCGCGCTGCCCCGCCATCCCTGATTGCGCAGCAGCCCGCGGCACAGGTCCACGGCAGGGCGCGCCGCGCCCGGGCCGCTGCGCAGGAACTGGACCATCATGGCCGGAAGCTCCCAATAAGCACGCAGCGCGCCGATTAGCCACTCGCCGTTGGTTTCTCGAAGGTCGTAGCGCAGGAACGCGGGAATGTACATGGTGACCGCCGGGCCCATCGCCACCTCGAGCTCCAGATCGCGCAGCACCGCCGTGCCGAAGACGATGTCGAGATCGCGGTGGAACCTGATGTCCCGGGGGGCGATGAACGTGTCATAGAAGCGGCCGATCTGCGTCCGCCCGAGGTGGGGTCGCGAGCCGACCGGGTCCTCGATCCGGCCGTCGGGGGTGAACAACGCCACCCACGCGGCGCGGTCGTGCGCGGCGGCGGCCTGCGGCGAGCGCTCCACCGCGGCCAGCAGCTGCTGCCGATCCAGGGGCGCCACCATCAGCGTGCTCCGACCAATTCGATTCCGGCGCTTCGCATTTCGTCCAGCGCCCGGGCCGCCGAATCCTGCGCTGCGGCCGCGGTCAGGTGCACCAGCACCCGGGTGGTCAGGCCCGCGCGCGCCGCGTCCTCGGCGGTCCGCCGCACGCAATGGTCGGTGGCGATGCCGACCACGTCGACCTCGTCGACCCCGCGCCGGCGCAACCATTCCAGCAGCGGCGTCCCGTTGTCGTCGACGCCCTCGAAGCCGCTGTACCCCGCGGCGTAGGCGCCCTTGCGGAAGACGGCGTCGACGCGGGTGGTGTCCAGCTCGGGCCGGAAATCGGCGCCGGCGCTGCCGGCGAGGCAGTGCACCGGCCAGGACGACGAATAGTCGGGCCGGTCGGAGAAGTGATCACCCGGGTCGATGTGGAAATCCTGCGTCGCCACCACGTAGTCGTAGCCCGGAGCGTCGTCCAGGTAGGCGTTGATGGCGGGCGCCACGGCCGCGCCACCGGCCACCGGCACCGAGCCGCCCTCGCAGAAATCGTTTTGCACGTCGACGATGATCAACGCTCGCACCACTTCACCCTAGCCGCACCCGCCGGGCCGCCGCAGCGCCGCGGCGCGGCTCTAGCTGGGCATATCGGCACCACGGTTTGCTCGACAACGAGCCGGGTAATACACCGGCCATGGTGATCAGGAGAATCGCGCGACCCCTGTTATCAGTGGCATTCATCGGGCAAGGAGTCAACTCACTGCTCAACCCGAAATCGGCGGCCGAGGCGGCGGCGCCGGCCGTGGACGGGCTGCAGGCGTTACCGGATTCGGTGAGCGGCAACATTCCCAGCGATCCTGAGACGGTCGCACAGATCACGGCGGCGGTCCAGATCGGCGGCGGTCTGCTGTTGGCCACCGGCAAGCTGCCGCGCGTCGCCTCGGCCGCGCTCGCGCTGACGGTGTTGCCGGCCAACCTCGGGGCGCACTCGTTCTGGAACGAAAGCGACCCGGTGGCCAAAGCCCAGAAGCGCCAACAGTTTCTCACCGACCTGAGCCTGCTGGGCGGATTGTTGATCGCCTCCGCGGACACCGCGGGCAAGCCCTCGCTGGGCTGGCGCGGACGGCGGGCCGCCGAGCGGCTCTCGGAACGGGTGTCTTCGGCGTGGCCCGGCTCCGACGACTCGGGATTCGAGGCCGACCTGTCGGAGCTGGGCGAGCGGATTGCGCACGGCCTGCAGATCGGCGCCGAGCGGGGTCGCGAATTGGCCAGCACCGCAGCCGAACGCGGCGCGCCATACGCCGAGGCGGCACTCGAACGCGGTCGCGAATTGGCCAGCACCGCAGCCGAACGCGGCGCGCCGTACGCCGAGGCGGCACTCGAACGGGGCCGCGAATTGGCCAGCACGGCCGCCGAGCGCGGAAGGCCGCTGGCCAAGAAGGCACGCAAGCGCGGCGAGGAATTGGCCGACGAGGCCGCCGAGCGGGCGGCCTATCTGGCCCAGAAGGCACGCAAGCGCAGCGAGGAACTGGCCGAGGAGGCCGCCGAGCGCGGCAAGCCGCTGGCCAAGAAGGCGCGCAAGCGCAGCGAGAAGCTGGCCAAGAAGGCACGCAAGCGCAGCGAGAAGCTCGCCGGCACGGCGCGGGTGCGCGGCGAGGAGCTGGCCGAAACCGCCCGGCAGCGTGGCAGCCTGCTGGCCGACACCGCCCGCGAGCGGGTCGGCGGCCAGGTCGGGACCGGACGCCGCAAGCTGTCCTGGTGAGCGGTTAGACCGGCCAACGCGACCGCAAGGTCTCGGGTGCCCACGCCGGCCAGTCGACGGCACCGACCGTCAGCCCGCCGCTGAGCCGGGCCACCACACGCGGCCCGCGCAGCCGGCTGTTGTCGTAGCCGGTGGCCAGGTCGGCCAGGGTCATCGCCTCGGCGACCGGAGTCCACAACCGGCGATGCCGCTCGCGGATCTTGGTTTCCGGCACGTCATGGCCGCCGGCCCGCACGCGGTGCCGGACCCGTTCGACGGCAAGGTCTTCCGGGATGAGCAGCACGTGCAGCACGACGGTGAAGCCGGCGCGGCGGGCGGCGTGCAGCAGGTCCAGCTTGGACGGGTGGGAGAACACGGTCTCGGCGATGAACGACCGGCCCAGGTCGATCAGCTTCGCCCGGGTGTCGGCGGCGACCTTCGCGGCGTCGTAGGCGTGCGACGCCGGATCCTGCGGCCAGCGCTGCCGCGCTATCTCGTCGGCGTTGACCACCACGCTGCCCGGCAGCAGCGGCGCCAGGGTCAACGCGATGAACGTCGACTTGCCGGCGCCGTTGGGCCCGACCACCACGTCGAGTCGCTCCATCCGGCCGCCGGACCGCCCGCCGGTGCCGGGTCAGCGCCGGCCGGCCAGCACCACCGCGGTGCCGTCGGGCCGGTGCTCGACGATCTCGCCGTCGTCGTTGAGGGCCACCGTGGTGACACCCTGCCCGGCCAGCGTCGCCCCGTAGTTGGTGCGCGCCAGGCTTTCGTCGATGGCCGCCGAGATCTCGGCGTTGAACACTACGCCCTCTTCGAGGGTGAGTTCGGCGGTGGACAGCCGGCCGGCCAGCGCGGCTTCGACCCGCCGCCGGGACGCGGTGTGCTGGCTGGACACCGCACGCCCGACCCGCGCCCAGTGGTCGAGCTGCTGCTTGGCCGAGCGGCTCTGACGGGCGCCCTCGGCCGCCGCGCTGTCCATCAGATCGGACGCGACCCGGGTGACCCGATCGACGGCCTCGGCCATCACATCCTCCTCGACGCCCCGCGACCGCAACACCCCGTTACAGTCCGTAGCAGAATGCTACACGACGGCCCGGGGGTCGGCTACCGGCGGGCCCGCAGGACGGCGTCGACGATCGAATCCACCTCGCGGCCGGCGTCCACGGTCAACCCCGCCTCGTCGGGGCCCAGCGGCTCCAGGGCGTCCAACTGGGACTGCAGCAGCGCGGCAGGCATGAAGTGGCCGGACCGGGCCGCCAGCCGGGGGCCGATGAGCGCCGCCGAACCGGACAGATGCAGGAACGCGACGTCCGGGCAGTGCGCGCGCAGCCGGTCGCGGTACGCCCGCTTCAACGCCGAACAAGCTGCCACGCCGCCGTCGCGGTGGGCGGCCAGCCATTCGCCGACCTCGTCCAGCCAGGGGCGGCGGTCGTCGTCGCCGAGCGGTGTGCCGGCCGCCATCTTGGCGATGTTGGCGGGCGGGTGCAGGGTGTCGGCGTCGACGAACGGCACCCGCAAGCGCCGCGCGAGCGCCACCCCGACCGTCGACTTGCCCGACCCGGAGACGCCCATCACCACGACGGGTGCCGATCCGCTCACCCGATCCGTTCGCCGAGATTGCGGTTCCATTCCAGCCAACCGACGCCCCGGCGGCCGTCTCCGGTGCTGACGGCGGCCCAGACACGGGGGAACTGGCTGACCCGCCCGTCGGCGGCAACCAGCCGGACCGGCGCCTGGCCGCGCACGTCCACCTGCGCGGTGATCTCGCCCGGGTTGAGTTCCAGCGTCGCGTCCAGCGGTAATCCGTTGTCGCCGAAGGATTCTCGCGAGTCGACGGTCTGCAGTTCGGTGACTTCGCCGTCGGCGCCCTGGGTGTAGCCGATGCTGAAGGCGGGTGCGCCGGGGATGCGGATGTTCACCCCGTGCAGATGGGTGCCGTCGTCGAGGTGTAGTGCGCTCCAGATCCAGTCCATGCTCCACCAGTCGCGCACCCCCCAGGAGTGATCGCGTTGTCCGGCAACGGATTCGATGCGGTAGGCGGTGTCGCCGATGGTGACGCTGCCGGTGACGGTGCACGGAATCTCGTAGCGGGTCGTCATCGCGTATTTGTAGGGCGTGCCGTCGGTGTGCCAATCCAGGTTCATGGTCATCGCGACGGGGGCGCCGGGCTCCCCGCGCAGCAGCGCCGCCGGGTCGGCGTAGGCCTGGGCCAGGGCCCGCACGTCGACGCGGTAACTGCGCAGCGGCACGCCGGCGGAATGCGTGATCTCGAAGGTGTCGGTGCGCACCGTCCACGGATCCGGCGGCAGCGGCACCTGCGCGTCGACGGCGACGGTCGGCATGTCGGGGCCGCACACCAACGCGTGCACCCACGCGGTCTGCTGATTGGCGACCAGGCCGAGGCGAAACCAGCCGCCCAATCCCTGTGCGGGATCGGCGAAGTCGGCGTACCAGCTCTCGCTCCACAGCGGTTCGGTGGTGGGATCGTGGGCGAGTTCGTCCTCGGGCGACGGCCGCAACGGCTCGGGCGCGCTCGCGGCCGGCAGCGTCGCCAGCGCGTCGGTGTCGAGCACGTGGTCGCAGTGCCGCCGCAGCATCGTCATGAACATCTGGTCGCCGCGGTCGGTGCGTTCCACCAGCATCGAGGAGACGATCGCCATCATCACCCCGAAGAAGCTCTGCCGGCGGACCCCGTCGGCGACGTCGGCCAGGGTGATGGGCGGCTGCGGGCCCAGCGCCTCGTGGTAGGCCCGCAGCAGCGCGTCGTAGTGTTCGCGGCGGTCCTCGGTGGGCAGCGCGCAACCCAGGAAATAGGCGAGATCGGTCAGCGCGGGTCCCCACGACACGGTCTGCCAGTCGACCACCGTCAGCGCGCGCTCGGCCCCGGCGGTGCCGAACAGCATGTTGTCCAGCCGGTAGTCGCCGTGCACCAGGCCCCGGACGCCCGGCTCCTGAGCAAGATAGCCGTCGAACGCGGCCACGAGGCGTTCGCACACCGCCCGATGCTCGGGCGCGATCTGGTCGCCGTAGCGCTCCACGAAACCCGCGTACAGCGGCGCGATCATGGCCTGGTTCAGCGGCGCGTCGCGATTGAGCCACGGCGCCTGCGCCAGCGAGATGTCGCCGAGCAGCGGGCCGTGCAGCCGCCCCAGCTCGACGACCCCCAGCCGGGCCTGTTCGATTGTGGCACCGGCGATTTCGTCGCCGACGACGGCCGGTCCGGCGTCGCCCAGCAGCAGGTCGAACACGCCGGTCGAGGTGTCGACGGCCGCGTGGTAGCAGGGCGCGATCGGTCCGCCCAGCCGCGGCGCGAGGTCACCGTAGAAGCGGACCTCCCGCTCGTAGAGGCCCAGCGCCAGGCCGGTCTGCCGGCTGACCGGATCGGTGGCCGCGACCTTGAGCACCACCGACTCGGGTCCCCGCGCATCGGCCTGCGCGTAGCGCAGCCGGATCCGGTAGCACTCGCTCATCTGACCGGTGCCGATGCGCTCGACCGAGAAGTCCGCGATGGGGCCGGTGCCGATCACCGCGGCCAGCCAGGAGGCACTCAGGTCGCTGGGTCGTTCGATGACTTGCTCGGTCTCGGCATGCATGAGGGTTAGCGTGCCAGGTCAACGCGCCAGTGAGAAGCCGTCCCAGGCCATCCGGCGGTGCGGGTGCGGATCGAACTCGACGCGCGATTTCCGGTCGAAGACCAGCACGGCGCGATCGGCGGCGGTGTAGCGCGGCCAGTCCTCCCCCGGCACGCCGGTGCGGCTGAAGGCCCGCCAGCGCCGCTGCACCTGATTGCTCACCCGCAGCGCGGCCCGCCGATCGGCCGCGGCGGTCAACAGCGCGCCGAACCTGGTGCGGTAGACGTCGAACACGGCGAGCAACTCGGTGGCGTGGGTGGCGCCGAAACCCGACCAGCGCAGCGTGCGCGGGGCGTAGTCGTACCGGTAGAGGTAGGTGGGTGCGTGCGCGCAGTGGGCCTCGGCGATCTGCCAGGCCGCCGAGCCGAAGGCGAAGTCACCGCCGAGCTGGATGCACGCGGACCGGTCGGGATAGTCCGGATAGGCGGCGGTAATGCGTTCGCGCACAGCCGGTTCCGCGTCGGCCAGCAGCTCTTCGACCATCGATTCGTTGGTCGGCAGCATGGCCAGGAACCGGGTGAACAACCGGCCCTCTTCGGCGTTGGTGCCCACGATGAGCGGCACCCGGTGCGCCTCGCCGCGCCGCATCGCCTCCACCGGGTCCGTCGGCAGGATGTCGTCACCGACCACGGGCCCGATCGGGAAGGCGCCCAGCCTGTCCTGCATGCCCTCGTCGATCAGCCGGTGCTGGGTCTTGACCAGTTGGGCCGCCGACGCCTGCATCAGCGCGTTGGCCGCGTCCTGGCGGCGCACACCGAGCAGGTTGGCGAAGCGGTTAGCGAATTCGGCGGCGACCTCCTGGGAACGCACCAGTCCTGAGGCCGGGCTTTCTGAAATCGCTTGGGCGAACAGGCCTTTGGCGGCCGGGACGGCCAGCAGCGTGGCGGTGATGCAGGCGCCGGCGCTCTCCCCGAAAATCGTGACGTTGTCCGGGTCGCCACCGAACTCGGCGATGTTGTCGCGCACCCACTGCAACGCCAGCACCAGGTCGCGCAGGTACAGGTTGCTCTCCAGGGGGATTTCCGGCGTCGACAGCGACGAGAAGTCCACGCAGCCCAGCGCACCCAGGCGATAGTTCACCGACACGTAGACACACCCGCGCCGGGCCAGCGCCGCCCCGTCGTACAGCGGTGTCGCCGAGCTGCCCAGGAAATAGCCGCCGCCGTGGATGAACACCATGACGGGCAGCGGCCCCTCGGCCGGCGCCTCCGGCGTGACGACGTTGAGGGTGAGGCAGTCCTCGCTCATGGGCTGATAGCGGCCGCCGAGGCCGGAGAGGCCGAGCAGGGTGTAACGGCGCTGCTGCGGCGCGCAATTGGCGAAGCCGTGGCAGTGCCGGACGCCCGACCACGGCTGCGCGGGCTGCGGCGCGCGGAAGCGCAGGTCGCCCACCGGCGGGCGCGCGTACGGGATGGACCGCCACCGGTGGACCCCGTCGCGGGTGAAGCCCTCGACGATGCCGGTGGCCGTGCGGGCGCGGACGGTGCGGTCATGCATGAATCGACGGTAACCGACGTGACGGCGCCGACGCGCGCGCAGCGCCTTGTTTGCCCGGCGCGCCGGTTAGCCTGACTGCATGCGGATAGCTGCGATGATCGCCGCGTCAGTACTGGTCGCCGGGTGCGCACACACGACGGGCGGCCGTTCGGAGCCCACCCCGAGCGGTGCGGCGACGCCGTCGGGGTCCGCCGCCGGTCCGTCGAGCAGCAAACCGCCGGGGCCTCGGCCGCGCCGGCCGCCGGTGCGGCGATGTCGGACGTCATCACCTGGATCGAGGCAGGCCACCCGGCCGATCCGAGCCGCTACCACACGGCGACCCGCGACGGCGTGGCCACGCCGCTGGGCGACGACATCGCGGTGTCGGCCCTGGCCGGCAAAGTCTCGTGCATGACGGATGCCAAGCACACCGGCGGCGCGGTGGTCTGCCTGGTGAGCCTGACCCATCCCGCCCCGCCGCCCGCGACGGCCTACGGCCAATGGCAAGGCGGCTGGGTCGATTTCGACGGGACGAGCCTGAAGGTCGGGTCCGCCCGGGCCGATCCGGGTCCGTTCGTCAACGGCAACGGGACGGAGCTGGCCAACGGGGACTCGCTGGCGTTCGGGGAGTACCGGTGCCGCGCCGACCAGGCCGGCCTGTATTGCGTGAACTACGCGCACCAGTCGGCGGCCAAGCTCAGCCCGACCGGGGTCGAACCGTTCGGCTGCCTGCGCTCGACGCCGCCGCCGGACGGCGTGGGCGCCGCGTTCAGCTGCTGAGGCGTTCGCTGCCCAACGTCGACTTGTTGCGTGAAATCGTGGCTTTCGGCGCCAACAACTCGACGCTCGGCGGTGGTGATGTGCGGCGCGGTGGTGGTCACCAGGTGACCGGGAGTTCTTTCATGCCATAGATGTTGGCGTCCTTGAACTTCAGCTGCTCCGGGGGCACCGCCAGTCTGAGCCCGGGCAGGCGGCGCGCCAGCGTGGCGAACGCGACCTGCATCTCGACCCGGGCCAGGTTCGCGCCGATGCATTGGTGCACGCCGTAGCCGAAGCCCAAGTGCCCGCGGGGGTTTCGGTCGGCGTCGAAGGATTCGGGATTATCCACGAATTCGGTGTCCCAGTTCCCGGCGGGCAGGTTCATCACCACGAACTCCCCCGCCCGGATCAGCTGACCGGCGATCGTCAGGTCTTCGGTCGCGACCCGGTCCACCTGGCTGTGCACGATGGACAGGTAGCGCATCAGCTCTTCGACGATGTTGGCGACGACGGCGGCGTCGTCCGTTTGTCCGAGCCTGGCGTAGATCTCCGGATGCCCCAGCAGCGCAACGGTTCCCAACGAGATCATGTTGGCGGTGGTTTCGTGGCCGGCCTGCATCATGATCACGCTGTTCATGGCGGTGGTGGCGTAATCGAGTTGGCCCGTCGCCACGTATTCGGTGATCAGCCGGCTGATCAAGTCGTCGCCCGGTTCGCGTGCCTTGCGCTGCACCAACTCCTCGATGTAGGCGTACATGGCCCCGAAGGCCTTGCCCTTTTCCTCGTCGGAGGATTTCTGGTCGAGCCCCTTGCTGGTGTTGAACTGGAAAAGTTCCAGGTCTTCCGGCGGCACGCCGAGCAGCAGCGCGATCACCAAAGACGGCACCGGCAGGGCGAATTCCCGCACCAGGTCGGCCGGCGCACCGCCGTCGAGCATCCGGTCGAGGTAGTGGTCGACGGTGTCCTGGATCTGCGGTCGCATCGATTCGCACCGCCGGAAGGTGAAGTTGCCGGTCAACATGCGGCGCAACCGATGATGCTCGGGATCGTCGGTCCGGGCGAACATCACCGGGACCTTGTTGTCGGCATCGGTGGGCATGATCGAATCCGGAATGGTCTTGGCGGACAAGCGCGGATCGACCAGCGCGGCGCGAATGTCGTGGTAGCGGCTCACCACCCAGACCGGGTTGCCCTGGAACAGCGCGCGGCGCAGCCCGGGTCGTTGCCGCCAGTCCACGAACTCGGGTGGCGGGGCGAGCGGGCAGTGCGCGGCCCGCGGCATCGGCAACACCGGAAGCTCCGCGTCGGCGCGGGATTCGGAGGTCTCGAAAGATATTGACATGACCCATGTTTCCAGTTAAGTGGCAGAAGCCTGACAGTTAAAGACTGTAAAGCCCCGCCAGTTGGCAGTCAACTGTCGGTTACGCTGGGTCTCATGACCGCGGTTGAGGACCGACCGTTGCGTTCGGACGCGGCACGCAACGTCGAGCGCATCCTGCGCGCGGCCCGCGAGGTGTACGCGGAGTTGGGCCCCGACGCGCCGGTGGAGGCGGTCGCGCGCCGCGCCGGCGTCGGCGAGCGAACGCTTTACCGCAGATTTCCGGCCAAGGCGGACCTGGTGCGGGCCGCCCTGGACCAGAGCATTGCCGAGGATCTCACGCCGGTGATCGACAGCGCCCGCCACGCGAAGGACCCGCTGCACGGGCTGACCCGCCTGGTGGAGGCCGCGATCTCGCTGGGCGCCCGCGAGCAGAACCTGCTGGCCGCCGCGCATCGGGCCGGGTCCCTCACCTCCGACATCTCGGTTTCGCTCAACGAGGCGCTCGGTGAGCTCGTCCGCGAGGGACAGCGGGCCGGCAGGATCCGCGCCGACCTGGTCGCCGACGATCTGCCCCGGTTGGTGGCGATGCTCTACAGCGTGTTGTCCACCATGGATGCGGGCAGCGAGGGCTGGCGACGCTATGTCGCACTGGTCGTCGACGCGATATCGGTCGATGAGCGCCGGCCGTTGCCGCCGGCCGCCGCCCTGCGTTATGCGTCCCAGCCGAACAGCTGGCCCCTGTGAGGTCCGATCAGCCGGCCGGCAAGCCCGCTTTGACCGCGGCGTCTTGTTTGCGGGCGAGGTCGAGCAGAACGTCAGCGGGCGTGGGGTTGCCTATCACACAATCGGATTCGAGGTCGACCATCGCCCTTCCCTCGACGAAGACCGCCTCGGAGATCTCCATCGGGTTGGCCGGATCGCTGCCCTGGCCGATCACCATGAACCCGTTGGAGCCGATGTCGATGGGCTGCTGTGGCCCGTTGACCTTTTTGCCGACGACGTCGCGCATGTTCGCCGCTGTCTGAGCGGCGGTGGCCGGGTCGGGGAACACCGCGATCGTGTCCATGATGGTGCGCTTGCCGTCGGCGTTCTTGAAAACCTGTCCCACGCCGGTGATGCCGCTGGGATTCTGGCTGGGCGGGCCGTCGGCGGTGGCGTTGGGGCCCACGTCGCCGGGCTTGATCAACAGGTTGCTGTAGTCCGCCGGCGCCCCCGCGGAGGGCGATGCGGCGCTGGTGGTGGAGGTCGCCGCGCTCGATGACGCCGCCGGGTTCTTGTCCCCGCCGCAGCCCACCACCGTCGCGCCGACCAGCACCGCGGTGGCCGTCAGGCCGAGCGCGGACGTCCGCACCTTGGTCATGAGCCCTCCTTCCGAAGTCGGCTGTCCGGCCGCCGAACGAATCGTTCACCTGAGGGCACAGCCTATGGGTTCGACGCGATTCGTGAAGCGATCTCGCCCAACGGTGGACTAGCGGTCCTGCCACAGCGCGCCGCGCATGGTCGCCGCGAGCGGAATGTCCTCGACACCGATGAGCCCCTGGGGCGCCCGGCACACCCAGTCGATCGCGTTGACCACCCGGGCGGCCGTCGAAATGCACCCGGCGTCAGTGGAATCGAACAGCGGATGGGAGACATGGGTGTTGATCTCGACCCGCGGCTCGCCCGCCACGACCACGCGGTGCACCCCGGTGTGACCGTCGGGCGGATATTCCCAGTCGGGCGCCGCGGCCCGGGTGAGCCGGGTGACGTGCTCGAGGGTGATGACGGGCTCGCCGTCGCGGACGCCCTCGGTGGCGAACCGGACCGCGGCCATCCGTCCGGGCTGCACCGTCATCATGGTGCAGTCGATGCGCTCCGGGGTGAACCAGCGCTCGATGCGCTGGCGCACGTCGTCGAGCTCGACGCCCAGATGGTCCGCGAGGCTGCGGACCTGACCGCCCCACATCGCCACGATCACCCCGGGCAGAAACATCATCGGCGAGTCGTCGTCCGGGGCGGTTCCGAAACCCATTGCGGCACCGGTGAACTCGGCGTCGTCGTAGTTTCCGTAGTCGAAGATCTCCTGCACGGTGATCGACGAGACCCGGGTGGCCAGGCTGACGGCGGCGTGCACCAGCGTATCGCCGGAGAAGCCGGGATCGATGCCGTTGACGTAGAGCGAGGTGTTGCCCGCCTCGCAGGCACGCTGCAGGGGTTCGCGCAACCACTCGTCGGCGTGACGGGGCGCCACCAGCCAGACCATCGACGTGCCGACCACGTTGGTGCCCGCGGCCAGGAACCTGGACATCTGCTCGATGGCGTCCATCGGCCGGGTCTCCCCCTGCGACGTGTAGACCACGCAGTCGGCGTTCAATGCCACCAGGGCGTCGATGTCGTCGGTGGCGATGATGCCGGTCGGTTCGTCCAGCCCGCACAGCTGCGCCGCGTCCCGGCCGATTTTCTCCGGACCGGCGGCGTGCACGCCGACCAGTTCCAGATCGGGCCGGCCGATGATCGCCCGCAACGAATGCCGGCCAACGTTGCCGGTGGAGAATTGAATGACTCTGCGCACGACTGCCTCGTCCTTTGCGGGGGTTCAGTAATCCGGTATCGGCAGCGGCGAATTGTTCGAGTCGAGGCCACCGTCGACGTGAAAGATCGCATTGGTGGCATAGCAGTCCCGGGTGCACAGGTACACCGTGAGCCGGCCGAGGTCCTCGACGTCGCCCAGCCGGTGCAGGGGCGTGGCCGCCAGCATCTTCTCCAGCGATCCGGGCATCAGGTCCAGGCTGCCCCGCAGACCGTCGGTGGCGAAAGAGCCCAGCGCAATGGCGTTGACCCGGATCTTGGGCGCGAGTTCCTGCGCCATGGCGCGGGTGAGCGCCTCGAGGCCGCCCTTCGCGACGCAGTAGGCGGTCAATGCCCGGATCCCGAACCGGGCCGAGCCCGACGAGATGTTGACGATCGAGCCGTGCCCGGCGGCGAGCATGTGCGCGGCCACGAGCTGGCTCATGATGAACGCCGAGGTCACGCACCAGTCGAAGGTGTGCCGGAAGTCCTCGTCGGTGATGTCCAGAAACCGTGCATAGCTGGAGCCGCCTACGTTGTTGACCAGGATGTCGATGCGGCCGAGACGCTCCATGGCGGTGTTGACCACGCGCTCTCCGTCCGGGCGGCTCATCGCATCGGCCACCAGCGCCAGGCCCTTGCCGCCCGCCGCCTCGATGCCCTCGATCGTGCCGACGATATCGGCCTCGGTGCGCGCGGTCCCGACGACAGTGGCGCCCGCCTCGGCCAGCACCCGGGCGATGCCCGCCCCCACTCCCTTCCCGGCGCCCGTGACGATCGCGACCTGTCCGTCCAGCCGGAATTGCTCCAACGCCATGCCGGACTCCCTCGGTAGCGGGTGATGTCTGCGCCGTTCAATGTAGGTAGCGCGCTGACTATAGTCAATGACTATGCTCAGTTGCTATCCGGGTTTGCTCGATGCCGAGAAGAATAGTCGAGGTATGCAAGCGTTTTTGGTGATGACGCGGCATAATGGGTCGTTGAGCATGCCGTCTTTGGCATGAGTCGGGTCAACCGTAAGGAAGAGCGATGGCTGTGGCGGACCGGCTGTCGGCGCGTGAAGCCAAGCGCCTGCAGACGCGCGAGCGTTTGATGGGCGCCGCGATCGCCGAGTTCGCCCGCGCCGGGATGGCCGAGGCCGACGTGGGCGCGATCGTCGCCGCCGCGGGAGTTGCCCACGGCACCTTCTTCTTTCACTTCCCGACCAAGGAGCATGTACTGCTGGAGTTGGAGCGCCGGGAAGAGGAGCGGATAGCCAAGCAGTTCGCGCAATTCCTCAAGTCCGAGCACGATCTGGCGTCGGCGTTGAACGAGGCGGTCCGCTTGGTGGTCGGGCTGGAGCGCCGATTGGGCCACATGCTCTTCAATGACTTTCTCGCGCTGCACTTCTCCCAGACCCGCCCGCAGACCGAGGATGGCCGCGACCACCCGTTGATCGTCTTGGTGGCCAAGGAGATCGAAGGTGCCCAGCAACGCGGCGAGACGGACCCCCACGTCAATCCCATGAACAGCGCGGTGTTCTTCCTGTTGGGCCTGTACGCCTTGTTGATCACCACCAACCACTGGCCCACCGGACACGCCCTGCTGGAGGACTACGTCGCGAGAACTCTGCGCAGTCTGAAACCCTGACGCCGCAACGCCTTACGGGTGCGGGCCGTCGACTGCGCGGAACAGCCTCGATTCAGTACTCCTTTGCATTGTGCTGCACCGAGGTGTTCGGACGCGGTGTCTTTCGCTGACTATAGTCAGTCTGTTATAGTGCAGGCGCCGATCCAATCAGTGTCGATGGCGGGGAGGGTTCGCGATGCTGCCCAGGCTCGAATCGAGTGACGCCGCCCAGGCCGGCCTGAGCATCGACGAGCACCTGCACCGGTCACAACTCGCGCAGCGGCGGGCGGACAAGTGGCTGATTTCCGGCAGCCTGCTGATCGGCACCGCGGCGCTCGGCGTCTTCGGATTGCCGCTGTTTCTCTGGGGAGTCCGGTTGCTGCGCCGGGCCCAACGCGAAGGCCTGTCCGTCCGGCCGATGCTGGTCACCCTGCTGGGCTATCTCGTGATCATCGACGCCGCCATCAACACCGTCGGGTGGGCGCTCGACCTGGTGGCCAACCACACCCTGCTGGCCCGGGTGCTGCTCAACGGGTGGGGCAACATGTTCGACGCCGGCTACTTCTGGCACTACAACGAGCTGTGGGTCGGCGGCGCGGCCGGTCCCGGCGAGAAGGCCTTGGAGGTCGGGCTCATCCTGACCGTCTTCACCATGCGGATCGCCGCTGCCATCGGCTTCCTGCAGATGAAGCGGTGGGGCCACCAGTGGATGGTCATCACCTGCTGGATGGGCGTGGTCATTTGGATCACCTACGTGTTCAACATGACGATGTTCGCCGACGTGCGTTTTGCCGGCGTCGTGTTGCCGGTCGTCGGCTGGTGGCTCTACGACATCTTCTACATCACCCCGTTTTTGGCCATCCCCTATCTGCACACCGTCAACCGCGAACTCTTCGCCGACTGAACCGCGCGCACGCTGAAAACCACTACGCCACCGAGGAAGTCACATCATGAGCTATCTATGGGAGATCCTCCGCTACGTCGCCGCGTGGGGCGGCACCGGGCTGATCATCTGGTTCTGGTACTGGCTGTTCTCCAACATCGGTACGTTCTGAATGACCGAGCGTTCCGAGTACTCCGACGGCCGCGCGATGGCGCTGGAACGCAGTTGCGCCGTGACGGCGGTCGCGCTGAGCGAGCAGCGCCGCGAAGGCGTGCGGCTCGTCACCGGCGAGCGGCGGGGCTTCGGACTGGATGCGGCACTCACGTTCGTCCACGTCCCCTACCCCGCACCCTCCGACTGGACACGCAGAACCCTGACCTGCGGTGTGGCCCTGCAATGCTCGCCATCCAAGGAACGCGTCACCGAATTCCGGCTGAACGAGCTGTCCGCGCGGGAACTGCGCGCGCTCACGCTCGTCGAAGGCGCCGTGGCGCTCGGCTGGATCGCGTCGCGGTGGCCCGGCCTGCTTCCCGAGGTCCAACGGCTGCTCCCCGACGTCCACCCCCAGGCCGCGGACATGGACGGCGCCCAGATGCTCGACAGGGCAATCGGATTGGCGGCGACCGGCCTGGAATTAACGGTGCCTCCGCTGCTGGGCGCTCTGCCGCTGGCCTACACGGCGCCGCAGGGATTGACCGACAGACTACGACGCAGCTTCGGGAGGATGCCGTGGACCACCACACAGAAGCGTCGTCCGCGGCCGTACTCGGTGCCCGTCGGCGGCGACGGGGGTGTGCGCAACCCGAATCTGCCGCCGCCGAGCCGGCCGCAGGACAACGATCTCGACGTCACACCCCAGCACCGGCCGGGCATCCCCTATCCCGAGTGGAACATGTGGACACAGCGATTCATGCACGACCACGTCGCTGTCGTCGAGCACGCCGACGGCCGGCGCCTCCGCCGTCCGGTGCCGGTGGCCGTCGATGTCCGCAAGTGGTTCGAAGAACACACCCACCGTGCAATGACCAGCCGCCTCGAAGACGGCTCGGACCTCGACGTCGACCAGTACGTCAGCCACTACATCGACCTGACGACGGGCGAGGCCAAGGAGCCGAGGGTGTTTCGCGACCTGTTGCCCAGCAGCCGCGACGTCACCACCGCACTACTGCTCGATGGCAGCTCGTCACTGGGGGTGCACGGGGGACGCGTGTTTCAGCTCGAATTGGCCTGTGCCGACGCGCTTTCGCGTGCCATGACGCTGGCGCGGGAACGCCATGGCGTTTTCGTGTTCACCGGCAACACCCGACACCGGGTCGAAGTCCGGTGCCTGAAGGACTTCGAAGACCGCCGGTTCGTGCCGCCGAGCACACTCGGCCTGTCCACCCGCGGCTACACCAGACTCGGTGCGCCACTTCGCCATTTGACCAGCCGGCTGCTCGCCCAACCCTCCGAGCGGCGCCTGCTGATCGTCATCGGGGACGGGCTGATCTCCGATGAAGGCTACGAGGGCCGTTACGCCTGGGCCGATGCCGCGCACGCCGTCGCGGAGGCCAACGACGCCGGCGTGTCGATGTATTACGTGGGCGTCGGGCCGACCCGGGTGGACCCCCTTCCGGAGGTATTCGGGCCGCGCCGGTCGCAACGGATCCGGCGTATCGAGGAATTGCCCCGCGTATTGGCCCATGTCCATCGCGAACTGGTCGCCGCGTGAATGCCGGCCGATTGAGGAAGAGATGACCACGGACACATATTTCGCCAACGGCAACGAAGTTCAGCTGTTCGAGCAGGCCTTTGCGCGGCGCCTGCCGGTAATGCTGACCGGCCCGACCGGGTGCGGCAAAACCCGGTTCGTCGAACACATGGGCTCGCTGCTGCAGCGCCCCGTGGCCACCATCAGTTGCCACGACGACCTCACCAGCTCCGACCTCGTCGGGCGCTTCATGGTGACCGGCGGCGACGTGGTCTGGACCGACGGTCCGCTCACCAGGGCCGTCAAAGCCGGGGCGATCTGCTACCTCGACGAGGTCGTCGAGGCCCGCCACGACTCCTTGGCGATCCTGCATTCGCTCACCGATCACCGACGATCGTTGTACCTGGACCGCGCCGGCGAGGTGGTGAAGGCCCCCGAAGGGTTCATGCTGGTATGTTCGTACAACCCGGCCTACCGCAGCTCACTCAAGGAGCTCAAACCCTCGTTCCGCCAACGGTTCGTCACGCTGGCGATGCATTATCTGCCGCCCGACCGCGAGGCCGACGTGATCGTCGCCGAATCCGGAATCCCGTTGGCCACCGCCCAGCGGCTGGTCAGGTGCGCGGTCGCGATCCGCACCGCCGACGAAGCCTTCCACTTCGAACCGCCGTCGACGAGGGTGCTGGTCACCGCCGCCCAGCTGATCGCCGCCGGCGCAACCGAATTGGACGCCGCCGACGCGTGCATACTCGCGCCGCTGAGCAGCGACGGCGCGGTCACCGATGGGCTGCGTGAAGTCGCGGCAGCCAGCCTGGCCACCTCGAACAGTTCGCCCTAGGGAAGGGAGTAACCGGCATGGACCGACAGGAACAGAAGCGCAAGAGGGCGCTCATCGTCTTCCAGATCTTCATCTACGGCTATCTGCTGGCGATGTTCGGCGTCCAGCTCTACATGTCGTTCGCCCGCGGCTGGTGGGATCTGTGAATCTCGCCGCCGCGCAAGCAAACAGCGCGACCACCCTCGAGGACCACCACGACGAATCCCGCCAGGCCCAGCGCCACGCCGATAAGTGGATGATCGTCGGCGCCGCCCTGATGGGCATGTGGGCGCCGGGCCTGATCGGGTTCCCGATCTTCATGCGCGGGGTGTGGTTGCAGCGCCGGGCGCTGCGCGCCGGATTGTCGGTGCGGCCGATGATCGTGACCCTGATCGGCTACCTGGTGCTGATCGACGGAATGCTCAACTCCCTGGGCTGGGCGCTCGACCTGGTCGCCAACCACACCCTGATCAACCGGGTGCTGATGGTGGGCTGGGGCAACATGTTCGACGCCGGCTACTTCTGGCACTACAACGAACTGTGGATCGGCGGCGCGGCCGGGCCGGGCGAAAAAGCTTATGTCGCAGGGCTGATTCTCACGGTCTTCTCCATGCGGGTGGCCGCCGCGATCGGGTTCCTGCAGATGAAGCGGTGGGGCCACCAGTGGATGGTCGTCACCTGCTGGATGGGCGTGGTGATCTGGTCGGCCTACGTGTTCAACATGACCATGTTCGCCGACGTGCGCTACGCCGGTGTGGTGTTCCCGGTCATCGGCTGGTGGCTCTACGACATCTTCTACATCACCCCGTTCCTGGCAATCCCCTACCTGCACACCGTCAACCGCGAAATCTTCTCCGACTAAAGGAGCCGTGCCATGACTAGTCCGTCCGTACCGTCTACCACCGACGACAAGGACTCGGCCGCCGGCCTCGAACCCGGCACCACGCCGTACTACGCGCGAATGCACAAATGGATCAAGCGGGTCGTGTTGGTGTGCCTGGTGGCCCTGGTGATCGAGGGCGCCTTCACCTTGCCGTTCATGGCGGTCTACTACGGCTACCCGACCCTGAGCCTCACCCAGATCTGCAGTGAGCTACTCAAGATCCGTTATTCCAACGACACTTTGGAGTGCAAATACCCCTACCCGCCGTTCGGACCGCCCGAGGGCGCCGAGGGCAAAGCCACCGCGCAGGACGTCTGGGGCATCCAGCCGATACCGAAGTATCACCGGCTGGGGTTCCGCGAACTCGTCAAGATCCACAACGACAGGCTGGCTCGCCAAGCGGCGCAACAACATTCGGCGCCATGATAGTGGGCCGCCGTAAGCGCCTACGCGCCGCCGGTGGCCGGCTCCGAAGCAAGTTCCAGCACCCTGATCTCGCCGGTCGCCCCGTCGACCTCGACGAGCGCACCCGGCGGCAACGACTTGGTGGCTCCCTGCACATCCACCACGCAGGGGAAGCCGAACTCGCGGGCCACCACGGCGGCGTGCGACATCGGCCCGCCGAGTTCGGTCACCACGGCCGCGGCATAACAGAATGCGGCGGTGTAGCCGACGTCGGTGGCCTCGGCCACCAGGATCTCGCCGGGCTGTAGGTCGTCGATGGTCTCGGGCCGCACGATGCGCACCCGACCGCGGACCCGTCCGCCGCACACCCCGACGCCGCGCAGGGTTCCGCCACCGGCCAGCGCCGGCACGGAAGTTGCCGTCGGCTGCCAGCTTCCGCTGAACACCGTGGGCGGTGCGATGCCGGCGAGCCGGCGGTGCTCGGCCCGACGCCGCGCCACCACCGCCGCGACGTCGGCCGGCAGGGCGTCGAGTTCGTCGACCAGCAGGTAGAACACATCGTGGGCGCTGCCGAAGACGCCCGCGTGGGTCAACCGGCGACCGTATTCCCGCAACAGGGCGCGCAACACCCAGTTGGCGCGCACCACCTTGTCGCGGCGGGCTTCGCGGTCGCGGAGTTGACGCGCAGCCAGCGCTGCAATCGGCTTGGCCTGCAACGGAATACGAGGATACTGCGGCGGCGGCGCCGCGGTCGCCGCCATCGCCTTGGCCACCATGCGGACCAGCAGCTCGGGGTCGTCGGCGTAGCTCGTCGACAGCATCTCCAACTCCGCCGGACCGCGGTGCCCGATCAGCGCCAACTCGGCCAGCACCGCGGCATGGAATTCCGGCGCGTCGACGGCCAGCTTGTCCAACCGCTCCCCCGGTTCGGTCAACACCCGGGCCACGTTCGGATCACGCTGTGCGGCAACGACCAGGCGCTGCATGGCCTCCACCGATCGCGCACTGACCAGTTCCGGGCCGGCCGGCGCCGAGGTGTCCCGTCCGCACACCGCGCGCAGCAACACGTTGAACGCCGCACACAGCATGAACGACGCGGAGGCCAGCACCCAGCCGTGCACGACCTGGTCGCGCGCCAACGCGATCAGGCTCAGCAACCGGCGCTCGTCGAGTTCGGCGGCGTCGCCGGCCAGCCGCTCCAGCCGATCCACGTCGGCGATGAAGTCGTCGGTGTCGCGCGCCGCACCGGAGCTCAGGCCCACCAGATTGACGCCGAACACCCCGATGTTGCGGGTATTGCGCAACAGCCTTCGGGCCCAGCCGGTTTCGGCCGGCCGCTGCTCACCGAAGACGGGCAGCGAGGCCATGCTGGGGCCGAAGAACCCGCTGTTACTGACGATCATCGACGGCTTGGCGAACGGCACGGTCTCGGCCATGAAGTGCGCCGAGGTGATCGCACCGTAGAGGCGGTGCGCGAACACGCCGACGGTGCGCAGGGCGATTTCGCGCTGCACCAGACCACCCGGCCGCAGCCGCTCGGCGATGGTGACGCCGCCGGCGCGTACTCCGCGCACCGTCGCCGACGCCGAGGACGGCGAGAACGGACCGGGCAGCGCCTCGGACAAGTTGGTGGCCAGGAAGGTGGGGAAACGCGGATCGATCGGCGTGTCGAACTCGCCGTTGACCCCTTCGGGGCCGGCCGGTACGGGCACCACACCGTCCTGCGCGGGGGCATCGACGGCGGGCAGGTCCGCGACGTTGGCCAGCCGCCAGGGCAGCGACACGACGCGGCGCCCCACCGTGACGCGCCCGCGCACCGCCAGCGCCATATCCTCGACACATTCACCGCACTGCCATGCCGGCCGAAAGCCCCACCGCTCGTGCAGCAGCGCGGTATCCATCAGCGGCGCGCTGAGCACCGGCTCCAGCTCGGCCGGCGCCGGGCGGCCCAGCCGCAGCACCGGGCGGCGCAGGGTGGCCGCGATCCGGCGAAACGTCGTCGTCCCCGGTGCGGCGAGATTGACTGTGCTGCTGGGTATTTCGGTGCTCAGCACCGCCGACTCCAGTAGTCGCAGCGTGTCGTCGAGGTGCACCAACTGGATGGGGCGATCGACGGTCCCGCCGGGGAAGGCGGGCAGCGCCAGAACCCGGCGCACCCAGTTGTCGACGTTGCGGCCGACGACGAGCGCGCAGCGGATGGTGACGGATTCGAGTCCGGAGGCGACGAGCATCTCCTCGACGCGGGCTTGCTGCACCGCGTCGGCGGCCGACGGGGCCGGCGCCTCGGCCTCGCTGCGCGGGGTGTCGCCACCGCCGTAGACGTGCGGCGACGATGGGAAAACAATGCGGCGCGCCGAGGTTTCGGCCATCGCCGCCAGCACGTTGGCGGTGCCGGCGATGTTGACCTGCGAGCCGGTCCCCTCCCGAGTGTCGTGGGTCCACGCGAAATGCGCGACGACGTCCGCACCGGTGACCGCGCGGTTGACCGCGGCGGCATCCCGGATGTCGGCCTCGATGAAATCCGCTGCGCTCGACCAGCTGTCGGGCCGATGCCGGGCGATGCCGACGACGTCGTGGCCCTTGCTGAGTAGCCGGGCGGCGAGGCCGCGACCGAGCACGCCGCTGGCCCCGGTGACCGCGATTCTCATCGACCGCCTACTCGTCGTCGTCATCCAGCAGCGCGGCGTTGACCAGGTCGTCGAGATCCATGTCGGCGATGTCCTTTTCGGTGGTCACCGCCGGGGTTGCGGATTGCGCGGCCCCGGTGGACTCGTTCGCCAACGCCAGCAACAGCTCCAGGACCCCGGCCTGGCGAAGACGCTTGACCGGAATCGATCCCACCACGCGCTGGATCTCGGCTTCGCCCGGCGCCGCGGCCGCCGCCGGCTGTTCGGACGTGCCGACCAGTTCCCGATACATGTAACCGGCCAGCGCGGCCGAGTTCGGGTAGTCGAAGATCAGCGTCGGCGAAAGGGCAAGTCCGGTCGCGGCTTTGAGCCGGTTGCGCATCTCCACGGCGGTCAGCGAGTCGAACCCGAGTTCCTGGAAGGCCCGGTCCGGGTGGATCGCCTCCGGGCTGGAGCTGCCCAGCACGGTGGCGATATTGGAGCGGACCAGGTCCAGCAGGACCGCTTGTTGCTCATCCTCGGGCAGCCCCTCGAGGCGTTGCAGCAGAGCCGATTTCGACTTGGCCGCGGCCAGCGAGTCGTCGACCTGGCGGCGGGTGGGCGCGTTGATCAGGTCGACGAACATCGGCGGCAGCGTGCCACCGTCGAACTTGACCCGCAGCGCCGCAAGGTCGATGTGGGCCGGCAGCAGGAACGGCTCGTCGACGATGAGCGCGGTGTCCATCAACTCCAGCGCCTCCTGCGACGACATCGCGACGATACCGTCGCGGCCGAACCGGGCCAGGTCGGCCGCACCCAGCCCGCCGGTCATGGCGCTGGCCTGATCCCACAGCCCCCAGCCCAGCGAGATGGCCGGCAACCCGTGGGCCCGCCGATGAGCGGCCAGGCCGTCCAGGAACGAATTGCCGGCCGCATAGTTGCCCTGACCCGACGCGCCGGCCAGCCCGGCGATCGACGAGAACATCACGAACGCACCGACATCCAGGTCGCGGGTCAGCTCGTGCAGGTTCCACGCCGCGTCCACCTTGGCCCGCAGCACGGTGTCGATCCGTTGCGGGGTCAGCGACGTCACCACCGCGTCGTCGAGCACCCCGGCGGCGTGAATCACCCCGGTCAGCGGGTGCTGCATCGGGATGTCGGCGATCACCTTGGCCAGCGCCTCCCGGTCGGCGGCATCACAGGCCACCACCTCGGCGTGCGCGCCGGCCGCGGTCAGCTCGGCCACCAGCTCCGCGGCGCCCGGCGCGTCCAGTCCGCGCCGGCTGACCAACACCAGGTTCCGCGCGCCGTGGCGGGTCACCACATGTCGCGCGACCGCCGAACCGGCCATCCCGGTGGCGCCGGTGATCAGCACCGTGCCCGCCGTCCACGCGTCGGGCATGGTCATCACCACCTTGCCGACGTGGCGGGCCTGACTCAGGTAGCGCAATGCGGCCGGCGCACGTCGCACGTCGAACCTGGTGACCGGTAACGGCCGCAGCACGTCCTCGCCGAACATCGCGGCCAATTCGTCGAGCAGCCGGGCAATGCGGTCCGGCCCGGCCTCGAAGAGATCGAAGGCGAGGTAGCGCACACCGGGGTGCTCGGCGGCGACGACCTCGGGGTCGCGGATGTCGGTCTTGCCCATCTCCAGGAAGATCCCGCCGGGGGCGACCAGGCGCAGCGACGCGTCGACGGAATCACCGGACAGCGAGTCGAGCACGATGTCCATCCCGGCCCCGCCGGTCACCGCCCAGAACTTGTCCTCGAAGTCCAGGCCGCGCGAGTCGCCGAGGTGATCGTCGTCGAAGCCCATGTCGCGCAACGTGTCCCACTTGCCGCGGCTGGCGGTGGCGAACACTTCCAGGCCCAGATGCCGGGCCAGCTGCACCGCGGCCATCCCGACGCCGCCGGCGGCGGCATGCACCAGCACCCGCTGGCCGGGCCTGGCGTCGGCGAGGTCCACCAGCGCGTAATAGGCCGTGGCGAACACCACGGACGCCGTCGCGGCCGCGGTGTGCGACCATCCGGCCGGCACCTTGACCAGCAGCCGCTGATCGGTGATGGCGACGGTCCCGGTTCCGTCCGGGAAGAGGCCCATCACGCGGTCGCCGACCGCGACACGCCCGTCCTGCGAGGCCGTTTCGATGACCACGCCGGACGCTTCGATGCCCATCACCGCGTCCGGATCGGGATACAGGCCCAACGCGATCATCACGTCGCGGAAGTTGGCGGCAAGGGCCGAGGTCGCCACCCGAACCTGGCCGGGCCCCAACGGCGCGTCGGCGTCGGGGATCGGCTCCAACCGCAGGTTCTCGATGGTGCCGTAGCTGCTCATGCCCAGCCGCCACGGTCCATCCTCCGGCGGCACCAGCAGGGCACCCACCGCCCGGCTGCCGAGCACCCGCGCGGTGTACACGGTTCCGTTGCGCAGCAACGTCTGCGGCTCGCCGACCGCCAGCACCGCCGCGACCGCATCGGCGTCCAGCGGCGCATCGGTATCGACCAGCACGATCCGGCCGGGGTGCTCGGTCTGCGCGGAGCGCACCAGGCCCCACACCGCCGCACCGGCCAGATCGGTGACGTCTTCTCCCGGCAGCGTCATCGCGCCGCGGGTCGACACCACCAAGGTGCCGGCCCCGTCGCGGGCGAGCCACGACTGCAGCACCGGCAGCACCGCCCGGGTCGCGGCATACACCTCGGTCACGACGTCCCCGGCCACCGGCGCCGATTCGAACAGCACCGCGAAACGCCCGCTGTCGGAGTCGGCGTCGGTGGCGTTCAATTCCGTTGCGCCCCAACTCAACAGCGACACCGGCTGCACGGCCGTCGACGGCTGGACCGACCAGATCAGTTCGAAGAGGCGGTCCGGGCCCGAGTTCGACACCGCGGCCAACAGCTGCTGGTCGGTCACCGGCCGCGCCACCATCGACGCCACCGAGAGCACCGGCAGCCCCAACCCGTCGGCCAATTCGATCGACACCGCGGACGGACTGACCGGCACGATCCGTGCCCGCACCGCCGCCGCGCCCGCGGCATGCAACGACACCCGCTGCCAGGAGAACGGCACCAACATCGAGCCCGCCGGGAGTTCGTCGCCGTCGGACGCCAACATCACCGCGTGCAACGCCGCGTCCAGCATCACCGGGTGCACGCCGAAACCGGTTGTGCTGACGCCGGCATCGGTGGGCAGGTTCACTTCGGCGAAGATCTCGTCGCCGCGGCGCCACATCGACGTCAGGCCGCGGAACGCGGGCCCGTACCGGTAGCCGCGCTCGGCGAGTTGCTCATATCCGTCGCCGAGATCGACCGGCACCGCGCCCACCGGCGGCCACGCCGACAGGTCCGTGGCCGGCTGCGCCGACCCGGCGCGCAGCACACC
The DNA here is from genome assembly GCF_000523975.1 of Mycobacterium sp. MAC_080597_8934. Classification (NCBI taxonomy): domain Bacteria; kingdom Bacillati; phylum Actinomycetota; class Actinomycetes; order Mycobacteriales; family Mycobacteriaceae; genus Mycobacterium; species Mycobacterium sp. MAC_080597_8934. The sequence goes on from NZ_JAOS01000004.1 coordinate 480,509, forward strand.
CTCGGCGTGCAACAACCAGCCCGCGCCCGCGTCGGCGCGGGAGAACACCGACACCGCACGCGCACCTGAATCATCCGGGCCGTCGACCACGACCTGGATCGCGACCGAGCCGCCGGCCGGCAACACCAGCGGCGCAGCCAGATTCAGCTCGTCGATGATGCCGCAGCCCACCTCGTCGCCGGCGCGGATCGCCAGTTCGACGAACCCCGCGCCGGGGAACAGCACCACGCCACCGACGGCGTGGTCGGCCAGCCAGCCCTGGCTGGCCGGTGACAGCCGGCCGGTGAGCAGCACGCCACCCGAGGCGGGCAGTTCCACCACCGCGCCCAGCAGGGCGTGGTCGCCGGCGGCCAGGCCCAGCCCCGCCGCATCGGAGGCCGCACCGTCGCCGGAAAGCCAAAAGCGCCGCCGGTCAAAGGCATACGTGGGCAAGTCGACCAGGTGCCCCGTACCGAGTGCGCCGCGCCAGTCCACGTCCATGCCGCAGACCCAGCCCTGGGCGACGGCGTTGACCAGAGCGACCGGCTCTGGGCGGTCCTTGCGCAGGGCGGACACGGTGACGACGGGCGCGTCGGCCAGCGTCTCTTCGATCGCTGCGGTCAGGCCACTGCTCGGCCCGACCTCCAGGAAACGGGTCGCACCGGCCGACTGCGCGAACCGCACGCTGTCGGCGAAGCGCACCGCGTCGCGGACATGGCGCTTCCAGTACTCCGGCGACCCGAAGTCGTCGGCCGCCGGTTGCCCGGTCAGATTGGAGATGATCGGGATGACGGGTTTGTCGATAGCGAGACCGGCTGCGACAGTTCCGAATTCGTCGATCATCGGTTCCATCAGCGGGGAGTGGAAGGCGTGCGACACCGACAGCCGGTGCACGCGGTGACCCTCGGCGCGCAGCCGCTCGGCGATCGCGACGGCCGCATCGTGGTCACCGGAAATCACCACCGCGGCCGGGCCGTTGACCGCGGCGATGCCGACGCCCGGGCCCAGCAGCGGGCGCACCTGCGCCTCGGTGGCCTGCACGGCGATCATCGCCCCGCCCTCGGGCAGCGCCTGCATGAACCGGCCCCTCGCCGCCACCAACACCGCGGCGTTCTGCAACGACAGCACACCGGCGACGTGCGCGGCCGCCAGCTCCCCGATCGAGTGGCCCATCACGAAATCGGGTCGCACTCCCCACGATTCGAGCAGCCGGAACAATGCGACTTCCACCGCGAACAGCGCCGGCTGCGCGAATTCGGTGCTGTTCAAAACGTTTTCGTCGTCACCCCAGATGACGTCGCGCAGCGGGCGAAGCAGATGGCGGTCGAGTTCGGCGACGACCGCGTCGAACGCCTCGGCGAAAACCGGATATCCGGCATGCAATTGCCTTCCCATACCCAGCGTTTGGGATCCCTGGCCGGGGAAGACGAACACCGTCTTGCCCGCCGGTGTGGCGACACCCCGGATGATCGATGCGGCCGGGTCGTCGGCGGCCAGCTCGTCCAGCCCGGCCAGCAGGCGGTCCCGGTCACCGCCCACCACGACGGCCCGGTGCTCGAACGTCGCGCGTCCCGCCAACGTCCAGCCCACGTCGGCGACGTCCAATTCCCCATGCGCGCGCACGTATTCGGCCAACCGCGCCGCCTGCGCCCGCAACGCCGCCGCGGACTTGGCCGACACCACCCAGGGCAACACCGGCAGCGCGGGCGCATCGGCGTGCGCCGGCTCGGCGGCCGGGACCGCCTCGATGATGACGTGCGCATTGGTGCCACTGATGCCAAACGACGACACCCCCGCCCGCCGCGGCCGCTCACCCGGCCACGGTTGGGCCTCGGTCAACAACGACACCGCCCCCGCCGACCAATCCACATGCGGGCTGGGCTCATCGACATGCAGCGTGGCCGGCAACAACTCGTGGCGCATCGCCAGCACCATCTTGATCACCCCGGCCACCCCCGCAGCCGCCTGAGTGTGACCCATGTTCGACTTGATCGACCCCAACCACAACGGCTGGCCACGATCCTGACCGTACGTCGCCAACAACGCCTGCGCCTCGATCGGATCACCCAACGTCGTGCCGGTGCCGTGCCCCTCCACCACATCCACCTCGGCCGCCGACAAACCCGCGTTGGCCAACGCCGCACGCACCACCCGCTGCTGCGACGGCCCATTCGGCGCCGTCAGCCCATTGGAAGCACCGTCCTGGTTCACCGCCGAACCCCGCACCACCGCCAACACCGGATGCCCCAACCGCCGCGCATCCGAAAGCCGCTCGACCACCAACATGCCGCCGCCCTCGGAGAAGCCGGTGCCGTCGGCCGCGCCCGCGTACGCCTTGCAGCGGCCGTCCACGGACAACCCGCGCATCCGGCTGAACTCCACGAAGATGTCGGGCGTGGCGTTCACCGTGACACCGCCGGCCAGCGCCAGATCGCACTCGCCCGATCGCAGCGACTGCACCGCCATGTGCAACGCCACCAACGACGACGAGCAGGCGGTGTCCACCGACACCGCAGGGCCCTCCAGCCCCAACACATACGACACCCGACCCGACGCCACGCTGGACGACTGGCCGGTCAGCCGGAAGCCCTCCGCGATGGGTGCGGCGCCCATGCCGTAGCCCTGCGTGTACACCCCGGCGAACATGCCGGTGGCGCTGCCGCGCAGCTTGACGGGGTCAATTCCGGCCCGCTCCAACGCTTCCCAGGACAGTTCGAGGAACATGCGCTGCTGGGGATCCATCGCCAGCGCTTCGCTGGGCGCGATGCCGAAGAACGCCGGGTCGAAGTCGGCGACGTTGTCGACGAAACCGCCGGTGCGGGTGTAGCAGGTGCCGGGGACGTCCGGGTCGGGGTTGTACACGCCGGCCAGGTCCCAGCCGCGATCGGTCGGGAATTCCGAGAGCACGTCGCGGCCCTCGGCCAGCATTTGCCACAGCGCCTCGGGGCTGTCCACTCCGCCCGGGAAGCGGCACGACATCCCGACGATCGCGATCGGATCGTCGTCGGTGGCGCGGACGACGGGCGCGTGCGTGATCTCCTGCGGGGCGCCGGCAAGCTCGGTGCGGATGTAGCCGGCCAGGGCGTTGGGTGTGGGGTAGTCGAAGATCAAGGTCGGCGAAAGCGCCAGTCCGGTCGCGGTTTTGAGCCGGTTGCGCATTTCGACCGCGGTCAGCGAGTCGAAGCCCAGTTCCTGGAACGCCTTGTCCGGGTCGATCGCCTCGGCGGTCGGGCTGCCCAGCACGGTGGCGATGTGGGAGCGCACCAGCTCCAGCAGCACGGCGTGCTGCTGGGCTTCGGGCAGCCCGTCGAGGCGATGCGCCAGCGCGGATTTCGATTTCGCGGCGGCCAGCGAGTCGTCGACCCGGCGCCGGGTCGGCGCGTTGACCAGATCGGCGAACATCGGGGGCACCGCGACCGCGTGTGCGCGCAGCGCGCCCAGATCGATACGGGCCGGCGCCAGGAATGGCTCGTCGACGATCAACGCCGTGTCGAACAATTCCATGGCCTCGTCCGAGGACAACGCCAGGATGCCGTCGCGGCCCAGCCGGGCCAGGTCGGCGGCGTCCAGGCCCCCGGTCATGGCGCTGGCCTGGTCCCACAGGCCCCACGCCAGCGAGATCGCCGGAAGCCCGTGCGCCCGCCGATGCGCCGCCAATGCATCCAGGAAGGAGTTCGCCGCGGCGTAGTTGCCCTGTCCGGACGAGCCGACCAGCCCCGCCATCGAGGAAAACATCACGAACGCCGACAGATTCATGTCGCGGGTCAGCTCGTGCAGGTTCCAGGCCGCGTCCACCTTGGCCCGCAGCACCGCGTCGATCCGCTCCGGTGTCAGCGAGGTGATCATCGCGTCGTCGAGCACGCCGGCGGCGTGGATCACGCCGGAAAGCGGCCGCTGCGCGGAAATCCCGGCGATGACGCCGGCCAGCGCGGCCCGGTCGGCCGCGTCGCAGGCGATCACCTGCACCCGGGCCCCGGCCGCTTCCAGTTCGGCGACGAGCTCGGCCGCGCCGGGCGCGTCCGGGCCGGTGCGGCTCAGCAGCGCCAGGTCGCGAACGCCGTGGCCGGTCACCAAGTGGCGCGCCAACGTCGAGCCCGCCATGCCGGTGCCACCGGTGATCAGCACGGTGCCGGCGGAAAGCGCCCCGGGCACCGTCATGACGACCTTGCCGATGTGGCGGGCCTGGCTCAGGTAGCGCAGCGCGGCGCGGCCACGCCGGATGTCAAATGTGGTGACCGGCAACGGGTTCAACACGCCGGCGTCGAACAGCCCGGCGAGTTCCACCATCCACTGGTGCATCCGGGGACGGCCCGGCTCGAACAGGTCGAAGGCGCGGTAGCGCACACCGGGGTATTCCCTGGCCACCACACCCGGGTCGCGGATGTCGGTCTTGCCCATCTCCAGGAACACGCCGCCGGGCGCGACCAGCCGTAGTGAGGCGTCGACGAACTCCCCGGCCAGCGAGTCCAGCACGACGTCCATCCCGGCCCCGCCGGTGGCCGAGCGGAACTTGTCCTCGAATTCCAGCGTGCGCGAGTCGCCGATGTGGTCGTCGTCGAATCCCATGGCGCGCAAGGTGTCCCACTTGCCGCGGCTGGCGGTGGCGAACACTTCCAGGCCCAGATGCCGGGCCAGCTGCACCGCGGCCATGCCGACACCTCCGGCCGCGGCGTGGACCAGCACCCGCTGCCCCGGTTTGACGTCGGCCAGGTGGATGAACGCCATGTAGGCGGTGGTGAAAACCGCCGAGATGCCGGCGGCTTCGGGGTAGGACCAGTGGGCGGGCTTGTGCTGCAGCAGACGCACGTCGCCGGGCACCAGCGTGCCGCTGCCGTCGGGGAAGAAGCCGTACACCGAGTCGCCGACCGAGAATTCGGTGACGCCCGGCCCGACCTCGACGACCACGCCGGCGCCTTCGCCGCCGAGCAGGGCGTCGTGGGTGAACATGCCCAGCGTGATCATCACGTCGCGGAAGTTGGTGGCGATGGCGCGCAGGGCCACCCGAACCTGGCCCGGCTGCAGCGCGGCATCCGGGTTGGGAACCGGTTCGAGCTGCAGGTTTTCGAAGGTGCCCGCGCTGCTGATGCCGAGCCGCCAGGGCCGGTCTTCCGGCGGTGTCATGATGCCGTCGACCGCGCGGCTGCCGTGCACGCGTGCCGTGTAGACCGTGCCGTCGCGGAGCAACACCTGGGGTTCGCCGGTCGCCAGGGCCGCGGTCAGCGCGGAATCGTCAAGTGCGGCATCGGAATCGATTAGCACGATCCGTCCGGGGTGCTCGGTCTGCGCCGAGCGCACCAGCCCCCACACCGCCGCGCCGGAAAGGTCGGTGACGTCCTGGCCGGCCAGCGCCATCGCCCCCCGGGTCACCACGACCAGTACCCCGGAATCGTGCTCGGTGAGCCACGACTGCACGGCGGCCAGCGCCTCGTGGGTGCGCCGATACGATTCGCCGACCGGATCGTCTTCGGCCGCAAGGGATTCAAAGACCTGGTGGACGGGTGGTTCGCCGTGGGCCGCCGGCACGGTCACCGGTGCCCAGGCCACCTCGAACAGCCGGTCGGGGCCCGCGGCCGACACCGCGGCGCGCAGTTGGCGCTCGCTCACCGAACGCGCCACCATCGCGCGCACCGACAGCACCGGCAATCCCAGCCCGTCGGCCAGCTCGAGGGAAACCGCCCGGGAGGCCGCTGTGCCCGGCGCCTGCGCGGGGGCCAGGCGGGCGCGTACCGCCGACGCCCCGGCGGCGTGCAACGACACGCCCTGCCACGCGAACGGCAGCACCACTTCGTCTGTGTCACCGGCGATTTGGTGGCCGACGATCAAGGCGTGCATGGCCGCGTCGAGCAGCGCCGGGTGCACACCGAACCCGGTGACGCCGCCCGCGGCGTCGGGCAGCCGCACCTCGGCGAACATTTCGTCGCCGCGCACCCACGCCGCGGTCAGGCCCTGGAAGGCCGGGCCGTAGCCGTAGCCGCGCGCGGCCAGCCGTTGGTAGCCGTCCGCAATGTCGACCTTGGTCGCCCCGGCCGGCGGCCACGCCGACAGATCGGCGCCCGGCTCGATCGATCCGGTGCTCAGCGTTCCCTGCGCGTGGCACACCCACGGCGAGTCGCTGTCGGGCCGCGAGAAGATGGACACGTCGCGCCGACCGGATTCGTCGGCCTCGCCGACCACCACCTGCACGGCGACCGATCCGATCCCGGAGTCCTTGGCCGGCAACATCAACGGAGCCTGCAGCGTCAGCTCCTCGACCGTCGAACAACCGACTTCGTCGCCGGCGCGGATCGCCAGCTCCACGAAACCGGCTCCGGGGAAGACGACCGTGCCGGACACGGCGTGATCGGTCAGCCAGCCCTGCAGGCTCGGGGACAACCGGCCGGTCAGCACCGCCCCGCCCGAGGCGGGCAACTCGACGACCGCGCTGAGCAGCGGGTGCTCGCTGGCGCCCAGGCCCAGGCCGCTGGCGTCGGCCGCGGCGCCCTCGCCGGACAGCCAAAACCGGCGGCGGTCAAAGGCATACGTGGGCAGCTCCACGAAGCCGGCTCCGTCCAGCACACCGCGCCACGCCACGTTCACTCCCGCGACGAAGGCGGTGGCCGCCGACGTCAGAAAGCGCTCGAGCCCGCCGTCGTCGCGGCCCAGGGTGGGAATGACGATGGCCTCGGTGTCACCCGGCAGGCTGTCGTTGACGGTGTCCTCGATCCCCGCGACCAACGCCGGATGCGGACTGGATTCGATGAAGGTCCGGTATCCGTGCTCGGCCGCGCTACGCACCGCCTGGTCGAACTGCACGGTTTGCCGGATGTTGCGGTACCAGTAGTCGGCGTCCAATCCCGCTGTGTCCAAGCGGTTTCCGGTCACCGTGGAGAAGAAGGCGATGCGCGAGGAACGCGGCTCGATACCGGTCAGCGCCTGCGCGAGGTCCTCGCGGATCGCCTCGACCTCGACCGAATGTGAGGCATAGTCCACGTCGATGCGGCGGGTCCGCAGCGCAAGGTCGGCGCAGAACGCGGCGAGCTCGTCGAGCGCGGCCCCCTCCCCCGACACCACGACCGCCGAGCGGCCGTTGACGGCGGCGATGCTGACCCGGTTCCCGTACGGCGCCAACAACTCTCGCGCCCGCTCGGTGCTGCAGGCGATCGACAGCATGCCGCCGGGACCGGCCAGTGACCGCAACAGCTTGCTGCGCAGGGTGACCACTCGGGCGGCGTCACGCAACGACAGCGCGCCGGCGACATAGGCCGCGGCGATCTCGCCCTGCGAGTGGCCGATCACGGCGTCGGGGCTCACCCCGACGGACTTCCACAGCTCGGCCAGCGACACCATCACCGCGAAGAGCGCCGGCTGCACGACGTCGACGCGATCCATCCCCGCTGCGCCGGGTGCGCCGCGCAGCGCATCGATCAGCGACCAGTCCACGAATTCGGCGAAGGCCTCCTCGCACGCCTGGATGTGCTGCGCGAAAACCGGTGCGGTGTCTAGCAATTCGGTTGCCATGCCCAGCCATTGGGATCCCTGGCCGGGGAAGACGAACACCGTCTTGCCCGCCGGTGTGGCGACACCCCGGATGATCGATGCGGCCGGGTCGTCGGCGGCCAGCTCGTCCAGCCCGGCCAGCAGGCGGTCCCGGTCACCGCCCACCACGACGGCCCGGTGCTCGAACGTCGCGCGTCCCGCCAACGTCCAGCCCACGTCGGCGACGTCCAATTCCCCATGCGCGCGCACGTATTCGGCCAACCGCGCCGCCTGCGCCCGCAACGCCGCCGCGGACTTGGCCGACACCACCCAGGGCAACACCGGCAGCGCGGGCGCATCGGCGTGCGCCGGCTCGGCGGCCGGGACCGCCTCGATGATGACGTGCGCATTGGTGCCACTGATGCCAAACGACGACACCCCCGCCCGCCGCGGCCGCTCACCCGGCCACGGTTGGGCCTCGGTCAACAACGACACCGCCCCCGCCGACCAATCCACATGCGGGCTGGGCTCATCGACATGCAGCGTGGCCGGCAACAACTCGTGGCGCATCGCCAGCACCATCTTGATCACCCCGGCCACCCCCGCAGCCGCCTGAGTGTGACCCATGTTCGACTTGATCGACCCCAACCACAACGGCTGGCCACGATCCTGACCGTACGTCGCCAACAACGCCTGCGCCTCGATCGGATCACCCAACGTCGTGCCGGTGCCGTGCCCCTCCACCACATCCACCTCGGCCGCCGACAAACCCGCGTTGGCCAACGCCGCACGCACCACCCGCTGCTGCGACGGCCCATTCGGCGCCGTCAGCCCATTGGAAGCACCGTCCTGGTTCACCGCCGAACCCCGCACCACCGCCAACACCGGATGCCCCAACCGCCGCGCATCCGAAAGCCGCTCGACCACCAGCATCGCCCCGCCCTCGGACCAGCCCACGCCGTCGGCGGCGCCCGCGTACGCCTTGCAGCGGCCGTCGGGCGCCAGGCCCCGGTGCCGGCTGAACTCGACGAAGACCGTCGGGGTGGCGTTCACCGTCGCGCCACCGGCCAGCGCCAGATCGCACTCGCCCGATCGCAGCGACTGCACCGCCATGTGCAACGCCACCAACGACGACGAGCAGGCGGTGTCCACCGACACCGCAGGGCCCTCCAGCCCCAACACATACGACACCCGACCCGACGCCACGCTGGACGTCATGCCGGTCAGGCGGTAGCCCTCGATCTCCTCGGCCAACATGCCGTAACCCTGGACGATCAAGCCGGCGAACACGCCGGTGGCGCTGCCGCGCAAGCCGCTGGGGTCAATTCCGGCCCGCTCCAACGCTTCCCAGGACAGCTCCAGCAACATCCGGTGCTGGGGATCCATCGCCAGCGCCTCGCTGGGCGCGATGCCGAAGAAGGCCGGGTCGAAGTCGGCGACGTTGTCGACGAAGCCGCCGGTGTTGACGTAGCACTTGTGGCGGGCGTCGGGGTCGGGGTCATACAGCGCCGCCAGGTCCCAGCCGCGGTCGGTGGGAAACTCCGAGATCACGTCGCGGCCCTCGGCCACCATTTGCCACAGCGCCTCGGGGCTGTCCACTCCGCCCGGGAAGCGGCACGACATCCCGACGATCGCGATCGGCTCGCTCGACCGCTCCAGGAGCGCGCGGTTGGTGCGCTTCAGGCGTTCGACCTGGACCAGCGCTTTGCGCAGCGCCTCGGTCGCATGCTGGAGTTGGTCCACCATCACAAAACCTCGCCTAACCCTCACCTAATGTCTGGCCGTCTGGTGCCGCCGGATGCGGTTCTCGCCGAGTCACGGAATTTGCTGCACGGGGCGACGCCGTGTTCCGTTCGACCAGCATCGTGCCGCTCTGGAACGCAAGAATGTTGCTGGTGAGTATGGCCAACTCCGACTGGATTTCAAAACGTCCGCTGCTCCCGGCTGCTACAGGAGGACCGGCTGGGACGGGCGAAGCGCCCCGCGCGGGCGGGATGCGACGCCGCGCGCCCGGTGCGCTCGCTGGACAGCGGTCCGCCGTGAACGTGGCCCCTGGTCCATGGCGCGACTGTACCCGGCCGCCCGTCGTGCATGGTCAGGCGCGGGTCGCGGCCGGTTCGGCCGCCGAAGCGGCGCGGCAGGCACGAAGCCGTCACACACCGGCGCGGCGCCAGCCGTCGGCGGCTCGGGCGGCCTGGATCAGCGCGTCGCACAACTGGCGCAGCTCGGCGGGCCCGGCGCCCTCGTCGACCGCGGTCGCCACGTCCTCGGCCGCGCAGCGCACCTGGTAGACGCGATCGGACAGGTCGGCCGCGTCGTCGGCGGACAGCACCACGGCATCCTCAGGCACCGCCGCGGCGCCGTGCCGGTTCAGCGAGCTGCGCTGCTCGTAGGCCCGCTGCCGGCAGGACTGGCGGCAGTACTGGCGGCGACGGCCCATGCCCGCGTCGGTGACGTCGCGACCGCACCAGCGGCAGGGCTGCGGATGGGTACGGCGGCTCACGCCTGCCGACTTTAGTCGGGGATTCTCGGCGATCCCGGTATCATGGATGGTCGCGTCGCGTATCCCGGTCCGCCGCCGGGAACTGCGCAGATCGCCACAGCGTTGCTTAGCGAGGAAGAATCGCCCTACGGGAGCCGCAGAGCTCCAGAAGATTTAAAGGAGTAGCACACATGGCTGATCGCGTCCTAAGGGGCAGCCGGCTCGGAGCCGTGAGCTACGAGACCGACCGCAACCACGACCTGGCCCCGCGTCAGATCGCGCGGTACCGCACCGAGAACGGCGAAGAGTTCGAGGTCCCGTTCGCCGACGACGCCGAGATCCCCGGCACCTGGCTGTGCCGCAACGGCATGGAAGGCACCCTGATCGAGGGCGACCTGCCCGAGCCGAAGAAGGTGAAGCCGCCGCGGACGCACTGGGACATGCTGCTGGAGCGCCGCTCGATCGAGGAGCTCGAAGAGTTGCTCAAGGAGCGCCTCGAGATCATCAAGAGCCGCCGCCGCGGCTGACCCCCGCTCAGCTGCGGTGGTCGGCCCGGGTCGGGCGCGCCCGCCGCGCACCCGACCGGCGGCCCTGAATGCCCCAGCGGGTGACCTTGACCAGGGCCTCGCGGATGTTGGATCCGCTCATCTTGGACACGCCGAGCTCGCGCTCGGTGAACGTGATGGGCACCTCGGCGATGGTGAACCCGTTGCAGATGGTGCGCCAGGTCAGGTCGATCTGGAAGCAGTAGCCCTTGGAGTCCACGCCGTCGAGGTCGATCGCCTCCAGTACTTCGCGGCGGTAGGCCCGGTAGCCGGCGGTGATGTCGTGCACCCCGATGCCCAGCGCCAGCCGCGCGTAGGTGTTGGCGGTCCAGGACAACGCCCAGCGCCGCCACGGCCAGTTGCGCACCGTGCCGCCGTCGACGTAGCGGGAGCCGATGGCCAGATCGGCGCCGCCGTCGACCGCGTCCAGCAGGCGGTGCAGCTGCTCGGGCGCGTGGCTGCCGTCGGCGTCCATTTCGACCAGCACGGAGTAGTCACGGCTCAACCCCCAGGCGAAGCCGGCCAGGTACGCCGCGCCCAGTCCGTCCTTGGCGGTGCGGTGCATCACGTGGGTGCGACCGGCGTCGGCCGCCGCCAGCTCCTCGGCCAGCCGGCCGGTGCCGTCGGGGCTGCTGTCGTCGACGACGAGCAGGTGCACGTGCGGGCAGGCGTCCTTGAGCCGCCGGTGGATGACCGGCAGGTTCTCCAGCTCGTTGTAGGTGGGGATGATCACCAGGACGCGCTGGCTGGGTCGGGTGCCCGGGTCCGGGGGCGCCGGTTGGCCGGTGGTCATGTAGCTCCTCTGTGTCGCCCGATATGGGGTCGGCCGCCCTCGGGCGGTCCAGTGTCGTCGCCGCCGTCCTCTGGCGGAGCGTGGTCGCCGTCCTCGTCGGGCGCGGCGTCGTGCGCCGGGTGTGTGTCGCCCTCGGTTTCGGCCGGGGAGGCATCGGGATGCTTCGGCGCACCCGAGCGTCCCGGCCTCTGCCGGATCGAACGCGGGAACCATTCATTCTGCCGTATCCCGACCAGGATCACCGCCCCGGCCACCGCGACCATCACCCATTGCAGCAGCGGCGCCCAGCCGGTGGCCGGCGTCAGCCTGGTTTTGAGGCGCACCTGCATGTCCAGGTAGGCGGGCTGGAAGAAGTCGGTGCGCGCCAGTTCGGCGCCGTCGGGGGCGATCACCGCGCTGATGCCGGTGGTGCCGGCAACCACCACGTAGCGGTCGTGCTCGACGGCCCTGACCTTGGCGAACGCCAGCTGCTGCTCGCTCATCCGCTGGTTGAAGGTGGCGTTGTTGGCCGGCACGACCAGCAGCTGGGCGCCGTGGGTGACGGCGCGCCGCGGGACACGGTCGAAGATCACTTCCCAGCAGGTGGCGACCCCGACCGGCACCCCGGCCATGTGCACCACGTCGCTGCCCGCGCGGGGAACCATGGCGCCGGCGAGGTCGGCGTACCCGGACAGATGCTTGAACAGCCACGGCATCGGCAGGTACTCGCCGAACGGCTGCACGATCTCCTTGTCGTGGCGGTCGGCCGGGCCGATCGCCGGGTTCCACACGATCATGGTGTTGGTGTAGCGGGGATCCTGCGCCGGGCGTCCGGGGACTTCGAGCACGCTGCCGATCAGGATCGGCGCGCCGATGGCCGACGCGGCCTGCGAGATCTCCAGGGCGGCGTCGCCGTTGACGAGCGGGTCGATGTCCGAGGAGTCTTCCGGCCAGATCACGAACTGGGGTTGCGGGGCGGCCCCGGCCCGCACGTCCTCGGCCAGCCGCAGCGTCTCCCGGACGTGATTGTCCAGCACCGCCCGGCGCTGCTCGTTGAACCCGAAACCCAGCCGCGGCACGTTGCCCTGGACCGCCGCGACGGTCACCGAGGGCTCGCCGCCCGAGCCGGTACCGGAGTGCCGCACCTGCGGCCAGACGATGACCGCCGCGAACAGCACCAGGCAGATGCAGACGCCGGGCAGCACCACCGCCGGCGGCGCGGCCGGCCCGGCCGATGACTGGGCCGCGGGGTAACCGGAGCGCCACCACTTGACGATCTCCAGCGCGAGGGCCGTCGCGCTGAAGCCCACCAGCATGATGGCGAACGAGAGCAACGCGACGCCGCCCAGCTGGACCAGCGGCAGGAACGGTCCGTGCGTCTGGCCGAACGCCACCGAGCCCCACGGGAAGCCGCCGAACGGGAAGATCGACTTCAGCCACTCCTGGGCCGCCCACAGCAACGCGAACCAGACCGGCCAGCCGGGCAGCCGGCGCACCAGCACGGCGAACAGCCCGAAGACGGCGGGAAACAGCGCCGACACCTCGGCCAGCACCAGCCACGGGACGGCCCCGACCAGCAGCCCGACCCACGGCAGCAGCGGCAGATAGAAGGCCAGCCCGAAGACGAAGGCGTACCCCAGCCCGCCCGCCGGCGTCGTCGCCGGATGGGTGAGCACCCACGCCAGCAGCGCGGCGGCGGGGACGGCGGCCCACCACCAGTTCACCGCCGGGAAGCTGGCGCACAGCAACCCGCCGCCCATGACGGCGCAGATCAACCGGAGCAGTCGGGGCCGCATCGCCGCCTGCGCGGCCGGCAGCCGGGCGATCACCGCGGCGCCCAGCCCGGTCGCCGCCCGGCGCGCGGCGCTGCCCAGCCGGGCTGCGGCCCGCTCGTCAGCCATGGATGACAGCGCCCCGATGCACCGTTCGCCGGCACCGCGGCAGGGCGTCGGTCGGGCCCAATCGCGGCAACGCGGGCACCCGGGACCGCGGATCGGTCGACCAGCGCGCGACCGTGTCGCGCGGGGCGCTCACCTCCAGGTCGCCGGCGTCCCAGACGGCGTAGGAGGCGGGCGCGCCGGGCACCAGGGTGCCGGTCATGCCGTCGCGGACGCCGGCCGCCCGCCAGCCGCCGCGGGTGGCCGCAGCAAACGCGGCGCGCACCGAGATCGCGCTGCCCGGGGTGCGATGGTGGGCCGCAGAGCGCACGCTCGTCCAGGGGTCAAGCCCGGTGACCGGGGCGTCGGAACCTAGCGCGAGGGGCACGCCTTGGGATGCTAACAGCGCAAACGGATTGAGCTGACTGCCTCGCTCGGCCCCGAGCCGCTGCGCGTACATGCCGTCGGCGCCGCCCCAGAGCGCGTCGAAATTGGGTTGCACGCTGGCGATGACGCCCCATCGGCCCAGCTTGGCGGCCTGCTCGGCGTCGATCATCTCGACGTGTTCGAGGCGATGCCCGCAGCGGGCGACGGCGACCGGGCCGAGCCGGGCGGCGACCTTCTCGAAGGCGTCCACCGCCGCGGCGACGGCCGCGTCGCCGATGACGTGGAACCCGGCGGTGATCTCCGCCTCGGTGCAGGCAAGCAGATGCGCCTCGACGGCGTCGGGGTCCAGGTAGCAGGTCCCGGTGCGGTCGGGCGCGTCGGCGTACGGCTCGCGCAGCCAGGCGGTGCGGGACCCGAGCGCCCCGTCGATGAACAGGTCGCCGGCCAGCCCCCGGGCGCCGGTGGCCTCGATCAACGCCCGCGCGTCGGTGGCGGTGCTCACCGGCTCACCCCAGTAGCCGATCACCTCCACACCGTGGTCGAGGGCCCGCAATTGCAGCCAGTCGTCCATGCCGCCGATCTCGGGTCCGGCGCATTCGTGCACCGCCACGATGCCGGCCGCCGCGGCGGCACGCAGCGCCGCGGCGCGGGCTTCGGCGAGTTGCTCGGCGGTCAGCAGGTTCCGCGCGGCCGCCCGGACCAGATGGTGGGCGTCGCCGACCAGCGGCCGGTCCGGGCTGAAACCGGTGGCCGACGGGAGTTGGGCGACCCGGCGCCGCAGCCCGGTGGAGGCCAGCGCGGAGTGCACGTCCACCCGGGTCAGGTAGGCCGGCCGGTCGCCGAGCACGGCGTCCAGCTCGGCGGTGCTGGGCGGGGTGCGCTCCGGCCACGACGTTTCGTCCCAGCCGTGTCCCCAGACCGGCCGGCCGGGGTGGGCGGCGGCGTGGTCGGCGATCAGTTGCAGGCAGTGGGCGCGGGAGCGGGCCGGGCGCAGGTCCAGCCCGCACAGGGTCAGGCCGGTGGCGGTCAGATGGATGTGACTGTCCACGAAGCCGGGCGTGACGAAACCGCCGTCGAGGTCCTCGACGTCGGCATCGGGGAACAGGCTGCGGCCGACGTCGTCGCCGCCCAGCCAGGTGATGACACCGCCGCGGACGGCCATCGCGGTCGCGTCCGGCGCCGCCGGGGTGTGCACCCGGCCGTTGACCAGCAGGGTCACCGGTGTCGGTCGGTCGGCCACGTCCACACGCCAAAACTACGTGCCGCCGCGCCGGGCGCGGCAACGGCTCATCCGGTGGCTCGGCGGCCGTCGAACGGTTGGTTGCGCGCCGGTGCCGGCACGTCGTGGACGTCGATGACCTCGCCGTCGATGTAGTCGCGGTGCTCGTACGGGCCGCGCGGATCGGTGCCGGCGCGGAATGCGGTCGGGTACGGCGGGGCGTGCCGCTGCAGGGTGCGCAGCGTCAGCGCGGTCAACCGCGGCGCGGCGGCGCCGCGTACCGGCGGGATGAACAGCATCAGGCCCAGCGCGGTGCTCAGCAGTCCGGGAATGAGAACCAACGCCGTGGCCACGCTGAGCAGCGCGCCGTCTCCGGCCGCGGCCCGGGGCTCGGTCAACCCCGAGCGCAATTGGCCGATCCGGCGCAGCAGCTGCGAACCAGCCATCGGCGCCACCACGCCCCAGCCGAGCAGGAAGGTCGCCAGCAGCACCAGCAGGGTCCAGCCCCAGCCGATCGTCGACACCAACGCGAAGGTCACCGCGAGTTCGACGACGGCGTAGAGGAGCAACAGCCGGGCCACCATGTCAGGCCAACGGCCGCGCACCGGTCGGAGTTCCCGTGGTGCGATCCGACGCGATTGCAGTTAGATGACGCTATGACCACGATTCAGATCGATACCCCCGACGGACCGATCGATGCGCTGCTGAGCACTCCGGCCGGACAGGGCCCTTGGCCGGGTGTAGTGGTGATCCACGACGCGTTCGGCTACGGCCGGGACAAGCAGTCGATCAACGACCGCATCGCCCGGGCGGGCTACCTGGCGCTCACCCCGAACATGTACGCGCGCGGCGGCCTGGTCCGCTGCATCACGCGGGTCATGAAAGAGCTGGCGGCCCAGCGGGGTCGCGCGCTCGACGACATCCTGGCCGCCCGCGACCACCTGCAGGCCATGCCGGAATGCACGGGCCGCGTCGGGATCGCGGGGTTCTGCATGGGCGGGCGCTTCGCTCTTGTCATGTCGCCCAAGGGTTTTGGCGCGTCGGCACCGTTCTACGGCACTCCCCTGCCCGGCAACCTGGACGAGGTGCTCGAGGGCGCATGCCCGGTGGTAGCGAGTTTCGGCGGCCGCGATCTCACCGGCAAGGGCGCGCCGGAAAAGCTGCGAAAAGTGACCGCGGACAAGAACATCACCGCCGATATCAAGGTCTATCCAGAGGCCGGGCACAGCTTCGCCAACGAGCTGCCGGCCCAGCCGCTGCTGCGGATCGCCGGTTTCGGCTACAACGAGGAGGCCACCGAGGACGCCTGGCGCCGCGTTTTCTCCTTCTTCGGCGAGCATCTGGCCGCCACACCGTAGTCCCGCCCCGGTTCGGCCGGCCGCTACGCCACTTTCAATTCGAGGCCGACGTTGTTGGCCATGCCGCCGCGCAGCTTGCTGAAGAAGTTGAACACCTTGCCGACCACGCCGTAGCGCTTGCCGATCGCGTCGTAGACCGCTGCGGTCTGCGACTTGTCGAGGATGGCGGCGGTGCCCTCGACGGCCTCACTGGTGGGCCGGCCGTTCATGGTGCAGGTGGCCAGCGTGACTCGCGGGGTGTGGCGAATCCGCTTGACCTTCCACGATTTTTCCTGGGTGATGACCAGCAGTCGGTCTTTGTCCGCGGCCGCCCAGATCGGGGTCGGCTTGGGCTTGCCGTCCTTGGTGAACGTGGTCAACAGGATGTATTGCGCCTTGGCGAGGTCGGCGAAGGTGGGGGTCACTCGATCAACGTACCGCTGGAGCCGATCACCGGCGCGCGCCGAGTGTGAGACCAGCCGTGCGTTCGGCGAACTGCCGGGCCCGCATGCCGCGCCCGCCCGCTTCCAGCAGCCGCTCGGCATTCTCACCGTTGACATTCCCGACGCTGCGCTGCGATAGTCAGGAGCAGCTTAACCGAAAACGATGTTTTCAGTTAACGCCGCGGAGCATCGACGGAAGCAGGCAATCGTGAGCGATCCGGAGAACCTGGCATGGTTGCCGTTCACCATTGCCGAGGCGACCACGGCGGACAGACCCGAGACCCCGGATCTGGCTGAGGCCTGGTCGCATCTGCTGGCCCGGCTCGGTGAAGCCGCGCAGATCGTCGAATCCGACCCCGCGAATCAGAACCGAATCGATGCCGCTGCGGGCCTTCGGCACCTGTTGGTCCTGCTCGCCGCGGGCATCGACGAGGCATTGCGGTTCGATCCCGATCCGGTGCTGCGGGTCCAGCGCACCAGCACCGACGACGTGGTGACCTGGGGAATGGAGTGCCCGGACTGTCTGTACACGCGGGCGGTGCTGCGCGGCGGGGAAAGTTATCGGTTGTTCGGTAACCGGGGTACGGCCCGCTATGTCGGGCTGCAGACCATTAACGGCATCGCGGCGACGGCGAATTGTTTGGTCGACGAGCTCGAGACCGACGCCGAGGGGAACTTCGAGGTGGTGCTCTCGGACTCGGAACAGACCCGGCCGGGTGGTAACTGGATGCGCATCGATGGTGAGCATCCCGCGCTGACGGTGCGGCACTTCTTCTACGACTGGGATGTCGAGGTGCCGTCGTCGCTCCACATCGAGCGGCTGGGCCACGTGAAGCGCCCAGCACGTTATGGAGTCGATCCGGAGCTAGCCGTGACCAGGCAACTGGTCGCCCTAGGCGACTTCGTGAAGAACAACCTGACATTCTTCCTGCAGTTCGGTGCTGCGGCGCCGAAGAACGGGTTCCTGCCGGCCGTCGACCGCACCGACATGGGTGCGGCCGCGGAGAATCGGCCGGTGATCGGTCGGTGGGAGCTGCGCCCGAACGAGGCGCTCATCGTGGAAGTGGAACCGCCGCAAGGGATTTACTGGAGCTTCTCGATCGGCAATCCGTGGTGGGAGACGATCCACTACGGACGCCACCAATCCAGCCTGAACGCGCATCAGACGGCGGTAGATGCCGACGGCATGGTGCGCGTCGTGCTGTGCGCCGAGGATCCCGGGGTTGCGAACTGGCTTGACACCGCGGGTCACGGCAACGGTCCGATCATCCTGCGCTGCGTGCGTACCACGACGGCGCCGACGCCCAGGACGCGTGTGGTGGCGTTCGACGACATCAGCTCCGAATTGCCCTCCGACACCGCACGAGTCACCGCAGGACAGCGTGAGTCGAGAGTGGCGGCCCGCCGTCGCGCAGTACACGAGAGGTTCGGACGATGACGTTCGACGTCGACGAGTTGGAGCAGGGCGCTTGCGCGGCGACCGATCTCGAGGACTTCGGCTCGCCGTACTACCGCGAGGGACTCGAACGCATTGTTGACGCGCTGAACACCGAGGCGGACCTGAACGACATGGGCCGGGTCATCCAGCACGCCACTATCAGCAACGCGCTGATCCAACGTCTCAAGGTCGAGCAGACCTACGCTGCGCACCCAGAGATCGACGAGCAGGTGGTGGGCGGCCCCGTGTTCGTGATCGGATTACCCCGCACCGGGACCACCGCCCTGAGCCAACTCGTCGGCGCCGATCCGCAGTTCCGGTCGCTGCGGATGTGGGAATCCCAATCACCCACCCCGCCACCGGAAGCCGCCACCCAGCACAGCGACCCACGGATCGCACAGGCCGCAGCCGGCCTGAAAATGCTCGACGAGATGTTCCCGCTGATGAAAACGCTGTACAACTCCGAGCCCACGGCACCTACCGAATGCCAGGACTTGATGGGAATGAGCTTTCGTACCTTTCACTTTGACGGTGCCGTGCGCGCACCGGGATATCTGTCCTGGCTGATGGGCTGCGACATGCGGGGCACCTATCTGTATCACCGGCGGGTGCTCAAACTCCTGCAATGGCACTGCCCACCGGTGCTGTGGCACCTCAAGACTCCGGTGCACATGTTCGCCCTCGACGCCCTCGTCGAGGCCTACCCGGACGCCAAGTTCCTGTGGAGTCACCGCGACCCCGCCAAGGTGATGGCCTCGGTATGCAGCCTCATTCAATACGTACGCAGCTGGAGTAGCGACCGCAACGACCCTGACGAGCTCGGCAGTGAGCAGGTCGACAGCTGGGTCGAAGGAGTCGGTCGCGCAATGGATTTCCGTCGCCGCAACGGCGACGAGCGCTTCGCCGACGTGTCCTTCGCCGACTTGCAGACCGACCCGGTCGGCACCCTGCGCGCCAGCTACCAGTCCCTGGGCCTGGACTTCACCGATGACACTTTGCACGCGGTCACGCAGTGGGCGCGGACGCATCGACCCGGTTCCCGTGGCCACCATGACTACGACTTGGCCGACTACGGCCTGACGCCCGAAGGTGTTCGGGAACGGTTCGCGGACTACCTCGCCGTCTACGACGCGACGGCATGAACTGGTGAACGCTCCCCGCACGCGGCGACGTGAGAAGGTCGGTCCCGATCCGGCGGTGCGCCGCGCGATCCTGGACGCCGCCTCGACGACCCTGCGCCGGCAGGGCGTCGACGGGCTCAGCATCGCCGCGGTGCTGAGCCGAGCCTCGTTGAGCACGCGAGCGTTCTATCGGCATTTCGGCTCCAAGGATGAACTGGTCGCCGCGGTATTTCTGGAACACGCGCGCGCGGAGAAGCGGCGGCTGCGGCGTCGAATGACCGGCGCTGCCAGCGAAGCCGAGGCCGTGGCCGCCTGGATCGACGGGCGACTCGACCTGGCTTTCGACGACCGCATCGGAAATGATCTGCGCCGCCTGTCACTCGAGGCCCAATCGCAGGCGATGGGACCCGCCGAGCTGATCCAGCCTGCATATGCCGAGATGCTCGAACCGCTCCGCGACGCGCTGCAACGCGGTTCGCAGAACGGGGTGTTTCACGACGTCGACCCGGTGACGCACGCCCAGTTCATTCATGGCGTGGTGTGGACGGGCATCGCTCGGCAATGGGCGAGTGGCGATTGCGACCGCGATGATCTGCGCCGACGGGTGCAGCGGTTCTGCCTGCGCGGGCTGGGGATCGCGGACGAGGTGATCGACCGGGTGTGTGCTTCGTGATGGAAAGGGGTTAGCCGATGGACCTGGGTCTTGCCGGATCGACCGCGGTCGTCACCGGTGGCAGCAAGGGAATGGGGCTGGCCGTCGCGGAAACCCTTGCGGCCGAAGGTGCCAAGGTGGCGGTCATGGCCAGAGGCCGTCACGCCCTCGACGCGGCCGTGGCATTGCTTCGCGAGGCGGGCGCTCCCGATGCGGTGGGCGTCAGCGTGGACATGGCGGATGCGGAGTCGATCGCCGACGGTTTCGCCGCAGTGGCACAACGGTGGGGCCGGTTGAACAGCCTCGTCCACACCATCGGGCCCGATGACGGCTCTTTCGAAGAGCTCGACGACACCGGATGGGACGAGGCGTTCGCCCTGGGCACGATGTCGGCCGTGCGATCGATTCGCAACGCGTTGCCGCTGCTGCGTGCCGCGGATTGGGGCCGCATCGTGACGTTCGCCGCGCATTCGATCCAGCGGCAAAATCCGCGCATCGTCGCCTACACGGCGTCGAAGGCAGCCTTGGCCAGTATCACCAAGAACCTTTCGAAAAGCCTTGCCGCGGAGGGCATTCTGGTCAACTGCGTGTGCCCAGGCACCATTGTCACCGCGAGCTTCACCGAAGCGCTCAAAGGCGTTCTCGCCGCCGACGGGCTGGACGCCACCGATCCGGTCGATGTGATGACCTGGATCGACGACAACTTTCACCAACCCTGCGATCTGGGACGGGCCGGACTTCCCGAAGAGGTCGCTTCCATCACGGTCTATTTGGCGTCGCGGCGCAACGGCTATGTCACCGGCGCCACGGTCAACGTCGACGGCGGATCGGACTTCATTTAGAAGGCCTCACCGGCGCGCGCCGAGTGTGAGACCAGCCGCATGCTCGGCGAGCAGCCGCTCAGCCCTCCAGGTCGCCCTCCGTTTCCAGCAGCGCCTGGCGCAGGCCGTCCAGGGTTTCCGGTTGTGGCTGCGCCCACATACCCCGCCCGGCCGCCTCCAGCAGCCGTTCGGCCATGCCGTGCAGCGCCCAGGGATTCGACTCGGCCATGAATTTCCGGTTCTCCGGATCCAGCACGTAGCGCTCGGTGAGCTGTTCGTACATCCAGTCGGCCATCACGCCCGCGGTGGCGTCGTACCCGAACAGGTAGTCGACGGTCGCCGCCATCTCGAAGGCACCCTTGTAGCCGTGCCGGCGCATCGCCGCCATCCAGCGCGGGTTGACCACCCGGGCCCGGAACACCCGCGTGGTCTCCTCCGACAGGGTGCGGGTGCGGATCGCGTCGGGTCGGGTGTTGTCGCCGATGTAGGCCGCCGGCGCCTGGCCGGTCAGCGCCCGCACCGTGGCGACCATGCCGCCGTGGTACTGGAAGTAGTCGTCCGAGTCGGCGATGTCGTGTTCGCGGGTGTCGGTGTTCTTGGCCGCGACCGCGATGCGCCGGTACTGGCGGTTCATGTCGTCGACCGCCTCGCGGCCATCCAGGTCGCGGCCGTAAGCGAAACCGCCCCAGGCGGTGTACACCGCGGCCAGGTCGGCGTCGTCGCGCCAGTTGCGGCTGTCGATCAGCTGCAGCAACCCCGCACCGTAGGTGCCCGGCTTGGAGCCGAAAATCCTTGTGGTGGCGCGTCGTTGGTCGCCGTGCTGCGCCAGGTCGGCTTGGGCGTGGGCGCGGACGTAGTTGTCGGCGGCGGGCTCGTCCAGGCCGGCGACCAGTCGCACCGCGTCATCGAGCATGGTAACCACATGCGGGAAGGCGTCCCGGAAGAAACCCGAGATCCGCACGGTCACATCGATGCGCGGGCGGCCCAGCTCGGCCAGCGGGATCGGGGCGAGCTCGACGACCCGGCGTGACGCATCATCCCACACCGGCCGAACACCAAGCAGCGCAAGGACTTCGGCGATGTCGTCGCCGGCGGTGCGCATCGCGGAGGTGCCCCACACCGACAGGCCGACCGATTGCGGCCACCGGCCGTGGTCGTCGCGGTAGCGGGTCAGCAGCGAATCCGCCAGCGCCACACCGGCTTCCCAGGCCAGCCGGGACGGGACCGCTTTGGGGTCGACGGAGTAGAAGTTGCGCCCGGTGGGCAGGACGTTCACCAGCCCGCGCAGCGGCGAGCCCGACGGGCCGGCCGGGATGAAACGGCCGTCCAGGGCGCGCAGCACCTGGTCGATTTCGGCGCTGCTGCCGGCCAGCCGGGGCACCACTTCGGCGGCCGCGAACCGCAGCACCGCCGCGGCGTCGGCGTTGTCGGTGAGCCGCCCGGCGGCGTCGGGATCCCAGCCGGTGGCCTGCAGCGCCGCTACCAGTTCCCGGGCTGCGGCCTCGGCCCCGTCGACCGCCGAGCGTTCGTCGGTGCCGTCCTCGGCCAGACCCAGCGCCTGGCGCAGGCCGAGGAGGACCTGCTCGCCGCCGAACAGTTGACGGGCACGCAGTATCGCCAGCACCAGGTCCAGTTCGGCTTCCCCCGTTGGCTTTTGGCCCAGGACGTGCAGGCCGTCGCGGATCTGGACGTCCTTGATCTCGCACAGCCAGCCGTCGACGTGCAGCAGCATGTCGTCGAAGGAGTCCTCCTCGGGGCGTTCGGTGAGCCCGAGGTCGTGGTCCATCTTGGCGGCCCGGATCAGCGTCCAGATCTGCTGGCGGATGGCGGGCAGCTTGCCGGGGTCCAGCGCGGCGACGTTGGCGTGCTCGTCGAGCAGCTGCTCCAAACGGGCGATGTCGCCGTAGGTTTCGGCGCGCGCCATCGGCGGGATGAGATGGTCGACGAGCACCGCGTGCGCGCGCCGTTTGGCCTGGGTGCCCTCGCCGGGGTCGTTGACCAGGAACGGGTAGATCAGCGGCAGGTCGCCCAGCGCGGCGTCGGGCGCGCAGCCCGCCGACAGGCCCAGCGTCTTGCCGGGCAGCCACTCCAGGTTGCCGTGCTTGCCCAGGTGCACCACCGCGTGCGCGCCGAATCCGGCGTCCAGCCAGTGGTAGGCGGCCAGGTAGTGGTGGCTGGGCGGCAGGTCGGGGTCGTGGTAGATCGCGACCGGGTTGTCCCCGAAGCCGCGGGGCGGCTGCACCATCAGCACCACGTTGCCCGATTGTATTGCGGCGATGACGATCTCGCCGTCGGGATCGTTGCTGCGGTCCACGAAAAGCTGCCCGGGTGGCGGGCCCCAGTGCTGCTGGACGGCGTCGGTGAACTCGGCGGGCAGGGTCGCGAACCAGGCGCGGTAGTCGGCGGCGGACACCCGGATCGGGTTGCCGGCCAGTTGCCCCTCGGTGAGCCAGTCGGGGTCTTGCCCGCCCCGCTCGATCAGGGCGTGGATCAGGGCGTCGCCGTCGTTCGCCTCGACGCCGGGCAGGTCGCCGATGCGGTAGCCGTGCGCGTGCATGGCCCGCAGCAGGGCGACCGCGCTGGCCGGGGTGTCCAGCCCCACCGCGTTGCCGATGCGGGCGTGCTTGGTGGGATAGGCCGAGAACACCAGGGCCACCCGTTTGTCGGCCGGGGCGACGTGGCGCAGCCGGGCATGCCGCACCGCCAGCCCCGCCACCCGGGCGCATCGCTCGGGGTCGGCGACGTAGGAGATCAGGCCGTCGTCGTCGATCTCCTTGAAGGAGAACGGGACCGTGATGATGCGGCCGTCGAATTCCGGTACCGCGACCTGACTGGCCACGTCGAGCGGGCTCAGGCCGTCGTCGTTCTGCAACCACTGGGCCCGCGGGGTGGTCAGGCACAGCCCTTGCAGAATCGGGATGTCAAGGGCGGCAAGGTGTTCGACGTTCCAGCTGTCGTCGGAACCACCGGCCGCCGCCTCCGCCGGTTTCAGTCCCCCGGCGGCCAGCACGGTCACCACCATGGCGTCGGCCTCGCGCAGCCGTTGCAGCAGTTCGGGTTCGGCGGTGCGCAGCGACGCGCAGTAGATCGGCATGGGCCGCGCGCCGGCGTCCTCGATGGCCGCACACAGCGCCTCGACGTAGCCGGTGTTGCCGGCCAGGTGTTGGGCGCGGTAGTACAGCACGGCGATGGTCGGGCCGTCGGTGTCGATCGCGTTGGGCCGCGCCGGTTCGCCCCAGGTCGGCGTCATGACCGGTGGGGCGAAACCGAATCCGGTCATCAGCACGGTGTCGGACAGAAAGGCGTGCAGCTGGCGCAGATTCTCGACGCCGCCGTGCGCCAAATAGATGTGCGCCTGCACCGCGATGCCGGCGGCCGGCGTGGACAGGCCGGTCAACTCGGCGTCGGCGGCCTGCTCACCGCTGACCAGCACGGTGGGCACGCCGCTGGCGAGCACCGTGTCGATGCCGTGTTGCCAGGCGCGGTAACCGCCGAGGATGCGCACCACCACGATGGCGGCATCGGCCAAGAGATCGGGCAGTTCGTCGTCGGACAGCCGCGACGGGTTGGCCCACCGATAGTTTTTCCCACTGGAACGGGCGCTGATCAGGTCCGTGTCGGATGTCGACAGCAGCAGGATGGTCGGCTCAGCCACCCAAGTACCGTAGCGTCGCCGCGATCCGGGCGGCGACCTCCCCGGCGACCCGCAGCGTCTCTTCCCGCGCGCCGGGTTGGTAGCGGTCGGCGACCGGGTCGTAGTCGGCGCCGGCGATCGACCCGTGATCGGCAGCCACCTCGACGAGCTGCACCGGCCGGCCGATCCGCTGCAGGTGTGCGGCGAAGTCCCGGCTGGCACTCACCGGCACCACATCGTCGGCGACGCCGTGCAGCAGCGTGAACGCGGTGCCGCTGCGGTCGGGCGGCACCGTGTCGGTGGCCGCCCGACCGGTGAGCGGGTCGGGAACCATGAACGCGCCGGCCAGGCAGAAGGTGTGCAGGGACGCCACGCCGAATCGATCCGCCTGCAGGGTGACGCCCGCCGCGGCGACCCCACCCAGCGACCACCCGACCAGCGCCACCGCCCCGGAGTCACCGGCGAGCCCGCGGGTGAAGTCCAGCGATCGCAACAGGTCGGCGCGTCCGCCGTCGGCGGCGTGGGAGTTCCAGTCCGGCGCCACCACCATCAGACCGTGGGCGGCGAGCAGGCCGGCCAGCGGGCCGACGGCGGCGCGGGCGTCGGTTTGCGCGCCGTGCCACAGCAAGACCGTGGGTGATGCCGGTTCGCCGAAGACGTCGGCCCAGCGGCCCGGGGCGTAGCGCAGCGTCCTCACCGCAACAGGGTGCCCGCCCCGGGCTGCCCCCAATCCGTGCCGAGCATGGGGTTCAGCTGACCAGGCCCGGCCGCAATGCCGCGTTGAACCGGCGGTCCACCCAGTTGGCGAACCTCGGCGCGGATTGCAGTTGGCCGGCCGCGGCGAACAGGTCGGCGAGCTTCTGTTCCGAGGCCACCACGTCATCGCCGAGTTCGGTGGGCAACCGCAGGCTCCGGGCCTGCGACACCGCCGCCACTTGAGGGTCCAATCCGACTGCGGCAGCATAGCTTTGGGCCCACTGTTGCGGATGCGCCCGCGCCCAGCGCACCGCCGTTTCGAACCGCACCAGCAGGTCACCCAGGGCGGTGTTGCGTTTCGGATCGGCCAGCGCCTGGTCGGATGCGACGCCGATCCAGTCGCCGTTGGTGACGCCCTGCGCCTCGGCGATGCTGCGCACCGGGATCTGCTGTTCGGCCTGGGCCGTGTAGGGATCCCAGATGGCCCAGGCGTCGGCCTGGTGCTGGCTGAACGCGGACAGCGCGTCGGCGGGCTGCAGGTACACGAACTTGACGTCGGCGGGTTTGATTGCCGCCCGGTCCAATTGGGCCAGCAGGTTGGCGTGCGACGAGCTGCCCTTGGCGACGGCGATCGCCTTCCCGCGCAGGTCGGAGACCGAGGTGATCGGCGAATCCGCGTGCACCAGAATGCGATTGCCCGCCCCGCCGCCGCCATAGGCGGAGACCGCCTTGATCCGGGCGTTGCTGGCCGCGCCGAAGATCGGCGGGGTGTTGCCGGTGATCGCGAAGTCGATCTTGCCCGCGGTGGCCGCCTCGACCTGCGGTGGCCCCGAGGTGAACGTCGAGAAGGCGACCCGGTAGGGAAGGTTGTCCAGCTGCCCGGCGGCGCGCAGCAGCGCCTCGGTGCCGCCCTTCTGGTCGCCGACCTGCAAGGTGAGGCCGGACAGCTCGGACAACGGCACCGCGGCCGGTGGTGGTGTGGGCCCGGAAGTCGTTGTCCGGGAAACGCATCCGGTCAGCAGCAGCCCGACGGTCGCGGTCAGCGCGACGACGCCGCGGATCACTGCCGCACGCCGAGACGATCCAGCAGCTCGGCGCGATACCACTCGGTGTGCGCGCCGGGCTCCCCGGGTGTGCGCCGGGGCGGGTCGATGGCCAGCTCGTGGACCACGCGGCCGTCCTCGAGCACCAGCACCCGATCGGCCAGCGCGACCGCCTCGTCGACGTCGTGCGTGACCAGCAGCACCCCGAAGCCGTGCCGTCGCCACAGGTCCAGCAGCAAAGTGTGCATGCTCAGCCGGGTCAATGCGTCCAGGGCGCCGAAGGGTTCGTCGAGCAGCAGCAGCCGCGGCTCGGCGACCAGCGCCCGCGCCAGCGAAACCCGTTGCGCCTGACCGCCGGACAGCGTCAGCGGCCAGGCCCGGGCGTGGTCGGCCAGCCCGACGTCGGCCAGCGCCCGCTCAGCGCGCCGACGCACCTGCGCGCGCGGCAGCCGGGTGCGGGTGAGCCCGTAGCCGACATTGGTCCGCACATCCCGCCACGGGAACAGCCGCGGCTCCTGGAAGGCCAGCGCGGGGGCGCCGGCCACCAGCCGCCGGCCGGTGTGGTCGTGTGACAGACCGGCCAGCACCCGCAACACCGTCGATTTGCCAGAGCCGCTGCGCCCGATCAGCGCGACGATCTGACCGCTCGGTATCTGCAGCGAAACGTCTTGGAGCACATGGCGGTTGCCGTACCACTTGTCGACGTGGCGCAGTTCGCCGGCAACATCGGTGCGCGACCCGGCGAGCGGGCCGGATTCTGCGGTCAGTGTCAAGCCTGAGCCTTTCGGTGTCAGTGTCGGTAGCGCACGGCGCGGCGCTCGATGAGGCGGACGACCGCGTCGGTGATGATGCCCAGCAACGCGTAGATGGTCAGCCCGAAGATGATGATGTCGATGCGCAGGAAATCGCGCGCGTTGTTGATCAGGAAGCCGATGCCCTTGTCGGCGTTGATCTGTTCGGCGACGATCAACGTCAGCCAGGCGATCGCCAGCGACTGGCGCAAACCGACCAGCACCTGCGGCGCCGTTCCGGGCACCAGGATCCGCCGGAACCGCTGAAAGAACGAAAAACCCAGCACCTGAGCGGTTTCCAGCATCTTGGGGTCGACCTGGCGGATCGCGGAGAAGGTGTTCAGGTACAGCGGGAAGACCACACCCAGCGCCACCAGCAAGACCTTGGGCAGCTCGCCGATGCCGAACCACAGGATGAACAGCGGGATCAGCCCCAGGTGCGGCAGCGCCCTGATCATCTGCAGGGGTGGATCCACGGTGGCCTCGACCCAGCGGGACAGGCCGACGGCGGCGCCCGCCACGATGCCGATAACCCCGCCCAGCGCCAACCCCTCGACGACGCGGACGGTGGAGATGTGCAGCGCGTCGGCGAGCTGGCCGTTGCGCGTCAACTCCACGCCGGCCTGCAGTATCAACGAGGGGGCGGGCAGCACATCCTGCGCGATCACGCCGATCGCGCTGCCCAGCTGCCACAGCGCCAGCAGCGCCAGCGGGGAAACCAGGCGCACCACTTCCCATTTGCGGCGCGCCCACAGCCCGCCCGGCGCGCCGGATGCGGCGCCCCCAAGGCGTTTCGGCGCAGCGTCGAGCGCGGTGGCAATGCTCACCGTGCCGACGGTAGGGGCGGTCGATGCCTTGGGTAAGGGTTTAGGTCTGGCTGAAGGCAATCCCCCGGCGCCGGGCCGTACCGTGGACGGGTGGCCAGGACGCGCGACGCCGACGCATGCCCGGGTGCGCTGCAGGTGCACCAGGCCGCCGACGGTGCCCTGGCCCGGGTGCGGTTGCCCGGCGGCATGCTCACACCGGCCCAGCTGACGGTGTTGTGCGACATCGCCGATCGGTCGGGCTCGCCGACGCTGGAGCTCACCGCGCGGGGCAACGTGCAGCTGCGCGGCCTCACCGACGTGACGGCGGCGGCCGGGGCGCTGGCGGCCGCGGGTCTGTTGCCGTCGGCGACGCACGAGCGGGTGCGCAACATCGTGGCCTCACCGCTGTCGGGGCGGTCCGGCGGTAACCTCGACGTGAGGCGGTGGGTCGGCGAGTTGGATGCCGCGATCCGCGCGCAGCCCCGACTGGCCGAGCTGGGCGGCCGGTTCTGGTTCAGCCTCGACGACGGGCGCGCCGACGTGTCGGGTCTGCGCGCCGACGTCGGCGTGCATGCGCTGCCCGACGGCTGCGCGGTGTTGCTCGCCGGGCGCGACACCGGTGTCCGGCTGCCGCCCGACCAGGTGGTCGCGACGCTGGTCGGCGTCGCGACGCGGTTCGTGCAGGTCCGCGGAAGTGCTTGGCGCGTCCAGGAATTGGATGACCCAAACCAGCTGCTGCCCGGCGCCGAGTGCGGGCCGATCGCCTATCCCACCGTCACCAAGCCCCCGGTGGGCTGGATAACACAGGACGACGGCCGGGTGACACTGGGCGCCGCGGTGCCGCTGGGGGTGCTGTCGGCCCGCGTCGCGGAGTATCTGGCCGCCCTGCAGGCGCCGCTGGTGATCACGCCGTGGCGCTCGGTGCTGGTGGGTGACCTTCGCGAAGAGGTGGCCGACGCCGCGCTGCGGGTGCTGGCGCCGTTGGGTCTGGTGTTCGACGAGAACTCGCCCTGGCTGAGCGTCAGCGCCTGCACCGGCAGCCCGGGGTGCGCGCGCTCGGCCGCCGACGTGCGGGCCGACGCCGCGCTGGCGGCGCGGGACGGGACTGCCCCGGGGCACCGTCATTTCGTCGGGTGCGAACGCGCCTGCGGCAGTCCGCTCGCCGGCGAGGTGCTGCTGGCGACCGGCGAGGGATACCGGCAGCTACGGTAATCGGGTGCTCGACTACATCCGCGATGCGGCGGAGATCTATCGCCTGTCGTTCGCGACCATCCGCGCCGAAGCCGACTTGGCCCGCTTCCCCGCCGATGTGGCCCGCGTGGTGGTGCGGCTGATCCACACCTGCGGGCAGGTCGACGTGGCCGAGCACGTCGCATTCACCGACGATGTCGTCGAGCGAGTGGGCACCGCCCTGCGCGCCGGCGCCCCGGTGCTGTGCGACTCGTCGATGGTGGCCGCCGGGATCACCGCGGCGCGGTTGCCGGCCGACAACGAGGTGGTGTCCCTGGTCGCCGATCCCCGGGCGGCCGAACTGGCCGCCCGCCGGCAGACCACCCGCTCGGCGGCCGGGGTCGAGCTGTGGGCCGACCGGCTGCCGGGCGCCGTGCTGGCCATCGGCAACGCGCCCACCGCGCTGTTCCGGCTGCTCGAGCTGGTCGACGACGGGGTGGGCCCGCCGGCCGGGGTGCTGGGCGGGCCGGTCGGATTCGTCGGGTCGGCGCAGTCCAAGCAGGAGCTCGTCGACAACCCGCGCGGCATGTCGTACCTGGTGGTGCGGGGCCGCCGCGGCGGCAGCGCGATGGCCGCCGCGGCCGTCAACGCGATCGCGAGCGACCGCGAATGACGGCACCGGCCAACCCGCGAGGGACGTTGTGGGGCGTCGGGCTGGGGCCTGGTGACCCGGAGTTGGTCACCGTCAAGGCCGCCCGGGTGATCGGCGAGGCCGACGTGGTCGCCTACCACAGCGCCCGGCACGGCCGCAGCATCGCCCGCGGCATCGCCGAACCGTACCTGCGGCCCGGCCAGATCGAGGAGCACCTGGTGTACCCGGTCACCACCGAGGTGACCGACCATCCCGGCGGCTATGCCGGCGCGATCGAGGACTTCTACGTCGAGGCCACCGCGCGCATCGCGGCGCACCTCGACGCGGGTCGCGACGTGGCGCTGCTGGCCGAGGGCGACCCGCTGTTCTACAGCTCCTACATGCACCTGCACACCCGGCTGACGCAGCAGTTCGACGCCGTCATCGTGCCGGGCGTGACCTCGGTGAGCGCCGCGTCGGCGGCCATCGCCACCCCGTTGGTGGCCGGCGACGAGGTGCTGTCGGTGCTGCCGGGCACATTGCCGGTCTCCGAGCTGACCCGGCGCCTCGCCGACGCCGACGCCGCCGTCGTCCTCAAGTTGGGACGCTCGTATCACGCTGTGCGGGAAGCTCTTTCACAGTCCGGTCAGCTCGACGACGCCGTCTATGTGGAGCGGGCCAGCACGTCGGCGCAACGCATCGTGCCCGCCGCGGACGTGGACGCGGCCGGTGTTCCGTACTTCTCGCTGGCCATCCTGCCGGGCGGGCAGCGCGCGCGGCGCGCGCCGGGCGCCGGCACCGTCGCGGTGGTGGGCCTGGGCCCGGGCGACGCGCAGTGGATGACGCCGCAGAGCCGCCGCGAGTTGGCCGCGGCGACCGATCTCGTCGGCTACGGCCGTTACCTGGACCGGGTGCCGGTTCGCGACGGTCAACGGCGCCACCCCAGCGACAACCGCGACGAACCCGAACGGGCGCGGCTGGCCTGCGCGCTGGCCGAGCAGGGCCGGGCGGTGGCGGTGGTGTCGTCGGGCGATCCCGGCGTGTTCGCGATGGCGACCGCGGTGCTGGAAGAGGCCAAGCAGTGGCCGGGCGTGCAGGTGCGGGTGATCCCGGCGATGACGGCCGCCCAGGCGGTCGCCAGCCGGGTCGGCGCGCCGTTGGGGCACGACTACGCGGTGATCTCGCTGTCCGACCGGCTCAAGCCGTGGGAGGTGATCGCGGCGCGGCTGGAGGCCGCGGCGGCCGCCGACCTGGTGCTGGCGATCTACAACCCGGCGTCCAAGGCGCGGACCTGGCAGGTCGGCGCGATGCGCGACATCCTGCTGGCCCGTCGCGAACCCGGCACGCCGGTGGTGATCGGCCGCGACGTGTCCGGCCCCGACGAGGACGTCCGGGTGGTGCGGCTGGCCGATCTGGATCCCGCCGAGATCGACATGCGCTGCCTGTTGATCGTCGGGTCCTCGCAAACCCAGTGGTACTCCGACGATTCCGGGGACCGGGTGTTCACGCCCCGGCGCTATGAGATGTAACGCTCAGTCGCGGTCCCAGGTGCTGGGCATCATCGGCACGCCGGGGCCCTCGCTCAACCCGTCCCGGGTCAGCGTCGCCAATCCGGCGGGCCTCGCCGCGTCGGATTTGGTTGCGGCACCGGCGAATCCGAGTTGGCCGGCGCTCGCCTCGGAGGCCACCGGGCCGTCGTCGGGGCCGCCGTCCTCGGGGCCGCTGTCGGTATCGAGGTCCATGTATTCGTAGCGGTAGGCGCGGTCGGTGGCGGTGCCGCGGCGGCGCCGACGCGCCCGCGCCTTCTTGCTGCCCGCGGCGGCGGCCGCGGCCGCCGCGGGCGCGTCGAGGTCGTCGGGCGCCGGTTCCTCCGACTTGCGGCGTGCCCGGCTGCTCGCGCTGCCGCGCGCCGACAGACCCGACAGTCCGACCGCGTACAGGGCGTCGGACATGCCGGCGCCGATTCCGTCGGTGGCGGTGGGGCCGAAGCCGACACCGGGTCCCCCGCCGACCGGTCCGCCGCCGGCGGATCCGGCCATCGTCGGGGCCGGGGCGGACGCCGTCGTCGGCACGTGGCTCACGCCGGCCGGCGCGCCGGCGATGGTGGGCGCGGGAACGGTGGCAACCGGCGCCGGCGCGGCGGCGACCGGGACCGGCGCGGCCATCGACAGCGGGGCCGCGACGCTGATCGCGGTCACCGCGGCCGCCGCCCCACCCGCCGCGGCCGCGCCGATCGCCGCCACCACCACCGGCGCGAGCACCACGGCCATCTGGATCGCCGCCTGCATGAACGGCCAGAAGATCATCAACGTGTGAAAGATGGCCCAGCCCAAGGCGGTCGACAGGGCCGGCGAGAACCCGAGCTGGCCGAAGAACGAGGCCAGGCCGTTGACGAACGGCACCGGCGGGAACGGCCAGCCGCCGGGATTGAGGTCCTTGGACACCGGCCAGGCGAAATTCTGCGTGTATTGCTTCAGCCACGCGGTCAGCTGATCCTGCCAGGACGGATAGGACTGCGCCGCCGTGCTGGCCTGCTGCTGGGTGCTCGACGTGTCGGCGTGGTTGAGATTGGAGCCGGAATCGGTGGCCGGGGCCGCCGCGGCGCTCTGGACCGCCGCGGCGGTGGCGGCGCCCGCCTCGGCGCCCGGGGCGACGATCGTCGGCGCGGGCGTGGTCGGCGGAACCGCGGCAAGCGCGGACTGACTGACGGCCTGGTAGGTCGACATCGTCGTCGCGGCCTGCACCCACATCCGCGCGTAGTCGGCCTCGTTGACCGCGATCGGGATGGTGTTGATGCCGAAGAAGTTGGTGGCGACCAGCGCCCCGTGCACCGCGTGATTGGTCGCGAGCTCACCCAGCGTCGGCATGGCCGCCAGCGCGGCGGTGTAGGCGCCGGCCGCCGTCTCGTGCAGGCTCGCCGCGGTCGAGCTCTTGGCCGCGCTCTCCAGCAACCAGGCGTGGTATGGGGCGTGGGCGGCCACGTACTGCTCGGCGCTGGGTCCTTCCCAGGCGCCGGCGTGCGCGGCGGCCAGCAACCCGTCGAGTTCGGCCGCCGCGGCGGCGTACTCGGTGCTCATCGACGACCAGGCGCTGGCCGCGGCCAGCAGCGGCGCCGGTCCAGGACCGCTGCCGAGCAGCGTCGAGTGCACTTCGGGGGGAAACGCGATCCAGACGGGGGCGGTCATCGTCGGGGGCCTTCGGGCAACAACACGAATACCTCTTCGGTGAATCTCGTGGATGGGCTGGCGAGCTTTCCCCCACAGGTCGGTCGCCGGGACCGTTTGGTTCCACGCGAATTCGCGCGGCGCCCCAACTCGCGGGAGTCTTTGCGCGCAGACCCGCCATGCGCAACGATGCAGGGATGCGGTGTGACGTTGCCCGGGAGGCGCTGTCGGCTCGGCTGGACGGTGAGCGTCCTCAGGTGCTCGCGCAGCAGGTCGATGCCCACCTCGAGGCGTGCCGGGGCTGCCGCTCCTGGCTGATCGGGGCGGCGGTGCAGACCCGTCGGCTGGCCTCGGTGACGCCGGGTGAGGGACCCGACCTGGTGGACAAGATCATGGCCAGCATTAGCGAGCAGCCGACCGGGCGCCCGGCCTGGATGCGCTGGTTGCGGTCGCACTATCGCCGCTGGGGGCTGATCGGAGTCGGACTGTTCCAGGTGGCGATCGCCGCCGCCCAGATCAGCGGGATCGATTTCGGTATGGTCGCCGGCCACATGCACGGCGCGATGTCCGGCGAGCACCTGATGCACGAGTCCACGGCGTGGTTGCTGGCGCTCGGGCTGGCGATGATCGCCGCCGGCGTCTGGCCCGCCTCGGCGTCGGGGGTGGCGGCGATCACCGGCGTGTATTCGGTTGCGCTGCTGGGTTATGTCATCGTCGACGCCTTCGACGGGGAGGTGACTGCCACCCGCATCGCCAGCCACATGCCGCTGCTGCTCGGCCTGGCGTTCGCGTTGCTGGTGGCGCGGGAACGGGTGGGATCGCGCCGGCCCGGCTCCTCCGACGCGACGGCCGACGCCGGCTTTGCGGCCTGGGCCGCTGACGCTCCCGCGGGCCGGCGGCGCGGACACCTGCGGCCCATCAATCGCGCGGCCCCCTACCCCACCGCATCGTCTACGACGACCCGTCGTAGGATCGGAAAACCCGCGCAATTAAGGTGGTTGGGCATGATCGCGCCGAGCGACGACGAGGCGGTAACCGAGCTCGCGTTGTCCGCCGCGCGCGGGAACGCCCGGGCGCTCGAGGCGTTCATCAAGGCCACCCAGCAAGACGTGTGGCGGTTCGTCGCGTATCTGTGCGATGCGGGCAGCGCCGACGATCTGACCCAGGAGACGTTCCTGCGCGCGATCGGCGCCATCGAGCGGTTCTCCGGACGCTCGAGTGCCCGGACGTGGCTGCTGTCCATCGCGCGCCGCGTCGTGGCCGACCACATCCGTCACCTGCAGTCGCGGCCGCGCGCCGCGGTGGGCGCCGATCCCGAACACGTGCTGCGCACCGACCGCCACGCCCGCGGATTCGAGGATCTGGTCGAGGTGACGACGATGATCGCCGGCCTCAATCCCGAACAGCGCGAAGCGCTGTTGCTCACCCAGTTGCTCGGGCTGCCCTACGCCGACGCCGCCGCGGTGTGCGGCTGCCCGGTGGGCACCATCCGATCGCGGGTGGCTCGGGCCCGCGACGCGCTGCTGGCCGACGGCGAGCGCAGCGACCTGACCGGCTAGTCCTTGATCGCCAGCGCCGCAACCCATTCGGCGGCCTCGGCCACACTGCCGACCGCCGACACGCCGGCCGGCAGCGCCGGCCTTGCCACCATCACGACCGGAATGTCCAGCGCTGCAGCGGCATCCAGCTTCGCGCGGGTCATCTGACCGCCGCTGTTCTTGGTGACCAAGGCGTCGATCCGGTGCTCGCCCAGCAGGGCGAGCTCGTCGTCGTAGCGATACGGGCCGCGGGAAAGCACCACCCGGTGACGACGCGGCAGTGTGGTCGCATCCGGTTCGGTGACGGCCCGGATCAGAAACCACGCGTCGCTGTCCTTGAACGCCCGCGCCCCCGAGCGGCCGGTGGTGAGAAACACTCGCGAATAGCCTTGCTCGGCAACGGTTTCCGCGGCGTGGGTATCCGAGTCG
Organism: Mycobacterium sp. MAC_080597_8934; assembly: GCF_000523975.1. Taxonomy (NCBI): domain Bacteria; kingdom Bacillati; phylum Actinomycetota; class Actinomycetes; order Mycobacteriales; family Mycobacteriaceae; genus Mycobacterium; species Mycobacterium sp. MAC_080597_8934. Next base: position 514,939 of record NZ_JAOS01000004.1, read on the forward strand.
ACGACGGTGGCCGCTCCCGGGTCCCAGGCCGGGCGGGCCAGCACCAGGTGTGGCAGCCCCAGCTCGGCGCAGGCTTGGGCGGCGTGTGCCGTCATGGTGGAGGCGAAGGGGTGGGTGGCGTCCACCACGGAGTCGATGTGTTCGTCGCGCAGCCACCGCCGCAGCCCGTCGACACCGCCGAAGCCGCCGATCCGCACCGGCCCGACCGGCAGCGCCGGATCGGGCACCCGGCCGGCCAGCGAGCTGATGATGTCGATCCGCGGATGCAGGGCCTTGGCCAGGGCGCGCGCCTCGCCGGTGCCGCCGAGCAGCAGCAGTCGCATCAGTGCCTGCTTCCGCGGGCGCGGCCGGTCGAATACAGGTAGCTGTCGGTGAATCCGCCGGCGGTCAGCGCGTCGCCGACGATGATGACGGCGGTCTTGGTGATGTGGGCGTCGTGCATCTGCGCGGCGATGTCGTCGAGAGTGCCGCGCAGCACCGTTTGCTGCGGCCAGCTCGCGAAAGCGACTACTGCGCAAGGTGTTTGGGGTTGACAGCCGCTGTCGAGAAGTTGCCCGACGATGCTGTCGATCTGCGCGGCGGCCAGATGGAGCACCAGGGTGCCGCCGGTTCGGGCCAGGGTGGCCAGGTCTTCGCCGGGCGGCATCGCCGTGGACAGGGTGGCCACCCGGCTCAGCGTCACCGTCTGCGCAACACCGGGGACGGTGAGCTCGCGCTTGAGCACGGCCGCGGCCGCGGCGAAAGCCGGTACGCCGGGCACGATTTCGTAGCCGATGCCCAGTGCGTCGAGCCGGCGGCATTGCTCGGCCAGCGCGCTGTACAGCGAGGGGTCGCCGGAATGCAGCCGCGCCACGTCGTGGCCGGCGGCGTGCGCTTGGCGGAGCTCGGTGGTGATCTGATCCAGCGTCAGCGGGCCGGTGTCGACGATTCTCGCGTCCGGTGGGCACAGTGCCAGCAGGTCGTCGGGCATGATCGAACCCGCGTACAGACACACCGGGCAGCTTTGCAGCAGCCGTTGGCCGCGGACGGTGATCAGGTCCGCGGCGCCCGGGCCCGCACCGATGAAGTAGACGGTCACCGGGTCACCGCCCACTGGGTGACCGGGAACTGCGGGTGCCAGCCGGTGAAGGCGCCCAACGCCTTGCCGTGATAGTGCTGGAAGCGTCGCAGCTGCCCACCGAACCGCGTATAGGCTTGGATGACAACGGCTTCCGACTCGGTGGTGACCACGTTGGCGACGAGCCGTCCGCCGCTGGGCAGGTGGTCGAAGCAGGCGTCGAGGAGGCCGGGCTGGGTCAGTCCGCCGCCGATGAAGATGGCCGACGGCGGCTCGGCGTCGTCGAAAGCGTCCGGGGCGTCGCCGTGCACGTCGATGGCCGCGCCGAATGCCGCGGCATTGGCCGCCAGGTTGTGCCGGCGCTGTGCGTGGCGTTCGAATACGGTTGCGCAGCAACCTGTTCCGCTCAGACACCACTCCACGCTGATGCTGCCCGAGCCGGCGCCGACATCCCACAACCGCTCCCCCGGCCGCGGCGCCAGCGCGGCCAGCGTCACCGCGCGGATTCCCTGCTTGGTGATCTGCCCGTCGTGGGTGAAGGCGTCATCGGGCAGCGGCCAGACGCGCTCGTCGGGCAGGTAGCGTACGGCGATCACGTTGAGCGGGTCGATGCCTGCGGCACCGTCGGCCCAGTCGCGGGCGGTGCCGTCGCGGCGGTGTTCGTCTAGGGCGCCGAGTCTTTCGAGAACGGTGAACTGCGAATCACCGCGGCCGTGCGCGGTCAGCAGCGCGGCCAGCTCGGTGGGGGTGGCTGCGCCCTGCGACAGGACGATCGCCTGGCCGCCGCGGCGCACCGCGGTGTGCGGCGGCGCGGTGACCAGGCTGATCACCTCGGTGTCGTGCACGTTCCAGCCCATGCGCGCGCAGGCCAGCGTCACGGAGGACACGTGTGGCAGCACCCGCACCCGACCGGCGCCGTGCAGGCGGATCAGCGTCCCGCCGATGCCGTGCAGCAGCGGGTCGCCGCTGGCCACGATGTGGACGTCGCCGGTGTGGTCGTCCAGCAGGCTCTGCAACGCCGGAAGCATCGGCGACGGCCAATGCCGCCGGGGTGCCGGCACCGTGTCGTCGAGCAGATCCAGTTGCCGTTTGGAGCCGTAAATGACCGCGGCGCTTCGTAGTTCGGCGCGTGATGCCTCGGCGAGTCCCGCCATGCCGTCGGCGCCGATGCCGACCACGACGATCATGGATGCCGCTCCGCATCGGATCGGGCCGCGTGGTCGCCGGTGCGGATCATCGCGGCATCCTGCGCCAGATGGGCTGGGGCAGCATGCGCAGCACGGCGGCCGCGGGCCCCAGCGCCCACGGAATCCACACGGTGCGACGGCCTTTCGCCAGCGCACGCGCGGTCGCGGCGGCCACCTGCGCGGGCGTGCTCGACAGTGGCGCCGGCGTCATGCCTTCGGTCATCCGGCCGATCACGAAGCCCGGGCGCACAATCAGCAACCGCACGCCGGTGCCGTGCAGCGCGTCGGCCAGGCCGCTGGCGAAGCCGTCCAGGCCGGCCTTGGCCGACCCGTAGACGTAGTTGGCCCGCCGCACGCGCGCGCCCGCGATCGAGGAGAACACCACCAGTTGGCCCCGGCCGGCTGCGCGCATGGCGGTAGCCAGGTGCGTGAGCATGCTGACCTGTGCGACGTAGTCGGTGTGCACGATGGCGACCGCGTGCTCGGCGTCGGTTTCGGCGCGGGCCTGATCACCCAGGATTCCGTAGGCCAGCACCGCGGTGCCGATGGGCCCGTGGTCGGCGACGACCGAGGCGACCAGCGGGCCGTGCGAGGCCAGGTCGTCGGCGTCGAATTCCCGGGTGTGCACGGCCGAGGCGCCGGCGGCTTTGAGCGCGTCGACCTGGTCGTTGAGCCGGTCGGCGTTGCGCGCCGCCAGCACGACCGTCGTTCCCGGCGCCAGCCGTCGGGCCAGCTCGACGCCGATTTCGCTGCGGCCGCCCAGGATTAGTACCGGAGCTGCGCCCGTGTCGTCCACGGCTGCGATTATTACCTGCGCTAGCGTGGGCGGTGATGGCGAATACCACTACCCGGCTCACCGACGACGCGTTGGCGTTTCTGTCGGAGCGCCATCTGGCCATGCTCACCACGCTGCGGGCCGACAATTCGCCGCACGTGGTGGCGGTGGGTTTCACCTTCGACCCCAAGACGCACATCGCCCGGGTGATCACCACCGGCGGGTCGCAGAAGGCGATCAACGCCGATCGCGGCGGGCTGGCCGTGCTCAGCCAGGTCGACGGGGCGCGGTGGTTGTCGCTGGAGGGCCGGTCCAAGGTGAACAGCGACGTCGACGCGGTGCGCGACGCCGAGTTGCGTTACGCCCAGCGCTACCGCACGCCGCGGCCCAACCCGCGACGGGTGGTCATCGAGGTTCAGATCGAGCGGGTGCTCGGGTCGTCGGATCTGTTGGACCGGGGCGCGTAAGCGTCGTCGGACCTGGAGAATTCGGTCATCGCCGCTCGAAAAGCGGCGTTCCGTCTGGATCGAGCATGGACGCTTCAATCTGGTCTATTGTTGCGTTCAGATACAGTGCGAGTTTCTTGAGATCGGCTGTTGCAGTTATTTTGTCGGCGCTACCGACCGCTACCGCCGAGCCATCGGGCGCAACTAGAGCGAAACGTTCGACGCCTTCGTATTCGCGAGTTTCGATGTTGACGTCGGAGTGTTCGTCCTCCGCCGAGACTGGTACACCGATCCGAGGCAGATTCCTCGCGCTGCGAATGTACATCCCGAATTTTCCGAACAAGTACTTCTCGATCGTGTCGATCGACGGAGCTGCTAAGACGAAGCGTTCGGATTCCATGCGGTCCGAATCAGTAATTACGAACCAGCCATCCGGCTTCTTGTCGATGAAGAGGCAACTTTCACCTAGCCCCGACCAAAATATGGTCCGCCCATCTCTAGTACTTGAACCAGGTGTCAGAGTGTAATCAGCTAGCTTCGCCCATTGCCCAAGGCGTTGCGAAAGTTGTATGCCGCTTGTCATCTCAATACACCCCGTCGCATTTGATACCTCTGTGGACATTCACCCAATGTATGTGCCAGCTGCGTCTCTCGCTCGAAGCTACGGCCGAGCGTTCTCCCAGATGCAAAACAGGGGCTTACCATCGGGCGCCTGGAATGAAGCCTTTATATCCTCGATCGTGCGTCTAAATAATGCGACAGTGTGACTAACCAATCAAGCGCTGCAACCGCAACAGAGCCACCCGATCGATCTCGTAGAACATGACGTTCACGACCCGAGTTCACCATCTTCCATTACGGCGAGGTACTGGCCGTTCGTTTTGCCGATCCGATCGACGGAGTCACCGTAGTCCCGCAAGTAGGAGTTCGCATCTGTAACGCCGATCGCGGCGGGCTGGCCGTGTTCAGCCAGGTCGACGGGGCGCGGTGGTTGTCACTGGAGGGCGGTCCAAGGTGAACAGCGATGTCGACGCGGTGCGCGACGCCAGGCTGCGCTACGCCCAGCGCTACCGCACGCCGCGGTCCAACCCGCGACGGGGTGGCTTCTAAACAGGAGTCCCACGGTTACTACCCGGTTGTTGTAGGAGTAAGTCATCGTGTTCGTGCCTCCGACACGCTTCGATGAAGTCAACGGCAGCCCCACGGTCGTTTAAGAATTGGTGATATTGATCCGAGGTGAGCTCATAATATTCTTCGTAATCTACGATCCCATTACTAACGGGGATCGACGCATAATACCGGCCTGAGGTTGACTCTACGCCGATCGAATATCTATCCTCTCGCGAAAAATATGCGTCCTCAAACTTCATTACAGTTCTTTCTATTCGAAGACATCGGTTGCAGTTCCATTCAACCCGGCGCATTTTGGCTGTTGCAGCCTTCATCCCGCATACGGGCGAGTTCTCAAATTCCGGATCAACCGGTTGCCAGACTCGCGACAGCAGTTAGCGGAGGTTCCACCCCACGCATCGGCCGATCTCGTGCAGTGCTTCCTGGGATAGTTCTGGATGCTTTTCGTGAAAACGTTTCAGCATATCGTTCACACCCTCTGCTAGTGTCTTGTCGCCCCATTCGACGGGCATCGCAACAGC